>NZ_CAWUDI010000004.1:0-234892 GCF_963920925.1 Calothrix sp. CCY 0018
TTCAACACTTGCCTCTAACAAAAGTCTGGTCAACTATAATCTAAATTCTTAGGCTGGAAGCCCAGTGTCTTTAGACCTGGGTCGTTGACATTTAATGTCATCTCGTCAGAGTTCCAATTTTCAGAAGAAAATTGAGAAATTTCACTGAAAGCTTCTTGAAAAATAGTTCTAATTCCTAGAATTAAATAATCACGGTTATCATTTGCTGCTTTGCGAATATCTCTTTTGATAGTCTTATGCTTGTTTTTAAGAGTTTCGGTTAACTCTTGATAGATTTGTGTTTGTTGAGTTACCCATTTATCGGGTTTATCAATTGCACCTACTGTAGAGCCAAGTAAAGTTTGAGAGCGTCTAATCGCACCATGTTCAACTAAAGAAACCCGAATAGAGTCTAGAAAATCTTGCATTCGGCTTGCTTTAAACAGCTTTTCTTTATTCTGCTGATGTTCTGACTCGCTCGAAAGTTGAGCAGCAAGCAGCATAACTGGAACAATATCAAAGTAGTCATTAGCGTAATGTTGTTTTGCATAACGCCGAATACGTTCAATATGTCCACCCAAACCACTTTTACCTGTCTTAGTAAATGGTTTGTTTGGCTCTTTTAAGAAATACTCTAAACGTCGAGAATCACGTAAGTTATTCTTTACATTAAGTAAAATAATTAGTGGTTTGGCTTTCTCTTTTAATAGTTTTAAAAATTGAAATTCAGTTTCTTGTACGCTATCATTTGTTAATAGATAACAAATAATATCAGATTCTTCGACAACACTTTGAGCAATTTGTTCGTCAGTTTTTCCACCAGGGGCACCAATGCCGGGAGTATCAATAATCCTAATATTCTTCCACTCATAGATTCGATTTAAACGAGTAGTACGCTGTTTACCTACACCGATTGCATCCCAACCACCGCCTGTAATAATAGCGTGGAGAGTACTTTTTCCAGCTTTGGTTTTACCGATAAAGGCAATACTAAAATGATTAAGAGCGCGTTGTTTTGCTGCAAGGGATTCCCGCACACTTTCAATTTCTTTGATGATTTCTACGGTAAGAGATTTTCTGGTAGCTTCAAGTTGATTCGCTACTTCAGTGGCTCTTTCGGCTTTACCTTTAGCAGTTTTTCTTGTATTAACCGCTTCTAATTGTTTTTGGATACCTTTTTCTAAATCTTTCAGCGTTAAACCAGTTCCATTCAGAGCTAAAACGGCAAACTTATAATCTTCAGCAGCAACAGCAGCACATTTCTCGATAGCATCATCATATTCGGGTCCTGCTAACAATATTTCTCGTCGCAGTTGCTCAATTTGCTGCCCAACGTTTTCAGGAGCTATTTCTCCTAATTTATCCACCAATTTACGTGAAAGTACTGACTCTGCTCCTTTGAGAAGTCGCGCACCGAAAGAAAGTTGTAGTTGTTCTTTTTCCTCATTATCAATAGTTTGAGATTTACCCAAGTATTCTGCTTGTTCAATAAGCCCTTCAACTACCTCTTTTGACCAATTCCAAATTTCTGCGACTAAATCCACCATTTCCCGCTCTAACGGTGAAAAGAAACCGTCAACGTAGGCGATCGCAAGTATTTGTCGCATCACTTGATTTTGCTCACCTGGGAGAATTTTATTTGCTACAACTTCTACTGATAGTAAGTTTTCGTCTTGAGCAAGAATTTTCTCCATTTCTTCTATAGTGCGTTTTCCCATATTGCTCTGTTGTGCTAATTCATGCAGAGCTTTAGCTTCCTCACTATGTATTTGTCGATCTGCACAGACAATGTGGGGAAGCAGTAAAAATGAATAATCTATGATTTCGTCAGCTTTTGTAATTGCTTGAGTCATATTTATGTTTAATCAAATGTTGAATTTTAAAAAACCTTGAGCGATCGCTCTGGCAAGTAATAGCGAATTTACAATTGCTTAGTTATAAGTAGTACCAGTCAAAACCAAAAATAAATGACTGGCATTATATTTTTAGTGTTCCCAATTTAAAAGTATTGCGAACATACTTTGTATTTTTTGTTAAGATTACGGATATATAAGTATATTCACTGAATAATATATTATTAATAAATTAAATAATCTGATCATTCAAATCATGAGATTTATCTTACTTAGATTTATTTGTATTCAAATTCACAAAAACCAAACCACGTTTAAAGCAGTACTCAAATTGGTAAAGTAAAGCTGCTGCGATAATAAAAGTAATACCGAATATTGTTATTATCTGTTTTTGGGAAGATGTATAGTTTGCAACTTTTATTGAATAATCCAAATTAAATAAAGGTAGAAGAAATGTACACAAAGCAGTTGCTATCATTGTTGAAATGATAATTGTAAGCCAACCATATAAACCTTCCCACCAACTAAATATTTTAATTTTCATACCTTGCGTATTTTTCATTTCTGGGGTTTGAATTCCTGAAATATATTTACCAAGCAATAAATGTAAAAGATGATGAGCAAAGGCTATTACTGGAATAGGAGTTAGTAGCGCAAATATTCCGAAAAAAATAAATGTATTAGGGTGATTTATGATTTATGCTGTTAAATAGGCTGTAATTGCAGTGATACTGGCGATAAATATAATTACGTTTAAAAATATTGTGATAAATAACGCTTTTATCCAGGAACTAGGATATGGGAACCATACATACCAGTTAGATTTATTTGATTTCTGCTTTGTCATAAGAAAAATTGGTAGATGAGAATTTATAATAAATACTTTTCTATTTCTATTTCTATTTTTCCCATTTCAAAGATAAAAATAACGTTGTCAATATTTTTTCAGTGATTACCGATATTTAGGTAAATACTCTTAAAATCAATTTTATATTTTTTATTACCTATAAGTTGTAGAGACGCGATACTATGTCCGTCTCTACATTTTTAATTATTAAAAACTACTCAGCTTTAACAGCTTGCTTCTCTGCTTTATTTAACTTTTTCTGATATTCGCCGATTTTTTGTTCGGCAACTATAAAATTAGGGCTTTCGGGTGGTACGGTTTGCATTAAGTTGATGGCTGCTTTCCATTTACCTACAACGGTATTCCAATCTTCTTGAGAGGTTGCTAATTCTTCTGATTGCGCTGCACTATTAGCAATAGTTAATGCTTCACTGAAAGAGTTTCCTTGATCTGATAATTTAGAAACCTGAGTATTAACTACTTTGGCTTCTGTACTAATTCTTTTCTGAATTTGTTCTGAGAAATTCCCCGATGATATACTCTGTTGAACGTCTGGTAAAGTAAAAAACATATACAGCCATGCACCAACTAAGCTAATAACAAAAACATTCAGAAATGTCTTTGAATTTTTTTGCTTTTTAACTACAACGGTATCATCAGAAGCTTTTTTATTAGTATCGCTAGTGCTTACTACAGTTGTTGAAATGATTTCATCTTCTTCTTCAATCTCAACTTGTTTTGATTTACTTTTAGCAGTATCTAATTGATCTATATCGCTGTCAACAAGACGCGCTTTAAATAAATATGCAACTTGATAAAATACAGCGGCGCATAAAATCCACACGCCAGCAAATGCTAATCTTAAATTGCTAGGATTTTCTGCGTATGTTGCAATTATTTTTGTATAATTAAGCTGAAATAATGGTAAAAAAGGCGTACAAATTAAAGTTGCTATCAAACTAGATAAAACGATTACCAACCAACTGTATAAACTTTCCCACCAGCTAATTAATCCAGGGAAAAATCCAGAAGTCGCGTTTATTTTCTCTCCTGGAATCGGAGACATAAAACGACTGAGAAATAAATGGTGAAAAAGCGCGATCGCCGGTATGGGCAAAATTAAAAATAATATGACAATTACTGTTAATTGTTCGGGAGCGTTTGTTAATTTCGGTAAATTGGAAAGCGAATCCGCATAGCGTCTAAGGATACCTAAAAATGTACCCATCAACACGGACAACATTAAAGCACTTAACCAAGCATTTGGATAGGGAATCCATGCGGGTAATCGCATTCGTTTCATAAGAAATATCTGTATTTTGATTTTATGAACTTATGTAAATGGCAGCTGCCCGGAATACGGTTGGAAAAACTGAAAGTTATCTGTATAAGCAAGCACAGAATAAAAGTTTATCTCAAATGTCTTATTTTGCCTCTATACAAAATGACAGCAGAAAACTTCGGGGTTTTTGGGCTGCTTGTCAATCAACTCAAAAGCTCATATTTGCATAAAAGCATACAGCTTCTCAAGTCTCAATAAAGAGATATTTAAAAAAAGTTTATCAAGCAATTAGCTTGATGTAAGGTAAAGTGATGTTTAAATACGCTCGTGCCTTGCCCTCTTAGAGAAAAATTGCTTTGATTACAGAGTCTCACGCCTTTTTGGAAATGTCATAATTAAAAAAATAGAGTTTGACTGCAATGGCTGCTTCACTCAAATATACAAAAGAACCACATAAGGAAACTTATAGTGAGATAATCGACGTTCGTTCAAGTAGCGAGTTTGCAGAAGATCGCATCCCCGGTGCAATTAATTTGCCGGTTTTAAATGATGCCGAACGCGCTGAAGTTGGAACGATATACAAGCAATTTTCACCTTTTCAAGCTCGGAAAATAGGGGCTGCAATTGTATCCAAAAATATTTCCAAACACTTAAACGAACACTTTGCTAACAAAGAAAAAAACTATCAGCCTTTAGTTTATTGTTGGCGAGGTGGTCAACGTTCTGCTAGTTTGGCTACAGTACTATCTCAAATTGGTTGGCGAGTAACTTTGCTTGAAGGTGGTTACAAAACTTATCGTAGTTATGTACGTCAAGAATTAGATTCTTTACCGCGAAAATTAAATTACAAAATATTATGCGGTTTAACTGGTAGTGGAAAAACCCATATTTTGAGAAATATGCATCAAAGAGGTTTTCAAATTTTAGATTTGGAAGCTTTAGCAAATCATCGTGGCTCTTTGTTAGGTGAAGAGTGGCAAGGTAAACGAACTCCCCAGCCTTCACAAAAGTACTTTGACTCAAAATTATTGCAAGTACTACAAGGCTTCAATCCCGATGAAACTGTGTGGGTAGAATCAGAAAGTAACAAAATAGGGCAAGTTCATTTACCTCAATTTTTATGGAAGAAAATGAAGCAATCTAGCTGTGTAGAAATAAAACTACCGCTCGATGTTAGGGTGCAATTTTTGTTAGCAGAATATCCACATTTAATAGATAATCCCGAAATTCTCAAAGTAAAGTTAGAAAAATTAAAATCTAGCTGTGGCTGGAAGAAAATAAGTCAATGGTATCGGATGATAAATAACCAAGAATGGGAATCATTTGTCAAAGATATGTTGGAATCGCATTACGATCCAACTTATCGTAAATCGATGCAGCAGAATTTTAATCAAATAGAACGAGTTGTTTCTTTAAATGATTTATCTGACAGCAGTATTGATAATTGGTTGGATTCTTTACTGCTGAGTTTTGTTGGGGTGAAGTAAATTTTGAGAACTATAGGACTTACGCAAGCCCCCCTTCCCAAGGTTGGGGGGATCTTAAATGTCTGAAACTCTGTATTTTCTGTTGTCGTTGCGTAAGTCCTGAACTAATAATTACTGCTAACAACCTGCAATCTTTAGATCCCCCCAACCCCCCTTTAATAAGGGGGGCTTTTTTTGGGCTATGGTTGGCGATTTCGGAAGCTTAAAACTATACTTCCAATAAATACGTAACATTTTGAAGACGTAAAATTTTACGTCTCTACATTAATATTTGGCTGTTGCCAGGATAAATTATAAACAATTATTCTCAAACTATAAATAAATATATGCAGATAAAACAACGTCATGATTGGAATTTAACTACATCAGAAGCTAAAGCTATCCAAGAAAAATTACAAAAAGAAGTTATTACTGAAGATAAATTTAAAGAACCAGTTAAGTACGTTGCTGGTGTCGATATGGGTTTTGAAGATAATGGAAAAACCAGCCGTGCTGCGGTAGCGGTGTTGAGTTTTCCAGATTTACAGCTACAGGAGCAGAGTATAGCTAAACGTCCCACTTCTTTCCCCTACATTCCCGGTTTTCTGTCATTTCGTGAAATTCCAGCCGTATTAGATGCCTTAGAAAAGATAAATACTATACCGGATATAATTCTGTGCGACGGTCAAGGAATCGCCCATCCTCGTAGAATGGGAATCGCCAGTCATTTGGGTGTAATTATTGATATGCCTACCATTGGTGTAGCCAAATCTTGGTTGATAGGTAATTATGAAGAAGTTTCTCAAGAAAAAGGAAGTTGGCAGCCTTTAATACACAAGAATGAAACCATAGGAGCAGTTTTACGCACTCGTTCCAATGTAAAACCAGTATACGTTTCTAGCGGTCATCGCATTAGTTTACCAACCGCAATTGATTACGTATTGCGCTGTACCCCAAAGTATCGTTTACCCGAAACTACCCGGATTGCGGATAAGTTGGCTTCTAATAGGTGAGATAGGGGAGTGTTAGGAATCGCACAGACAATGGTTGAAGTTGCTTAATAAAGGCTATATAAATAGATTTATGAATTCACTAACTTTACAGTGGCGCGATGCTAGTCAAGAAAAAACTCAGATAATTTACGAGCAGCAGCCTACTAAGAATCCTGGCACTGTTCGTATTGGTAGGGACCCTCAGCGGTGCGATATTGTTTTGAGTCATCCTACTGTATCGGGTTTACACGTTGAAATATTTTTTAATTCTGCACAAAAACGGTTTCATATCCGCAGTTTAAGAGAAAAGAATCCTCCTTTAGTCGATGGAAAGCAGTTGGTTAAGGGAGATACGTCTTTGAATGAAGGTAGCGTTGTTTGTTTGGGGCAAATGGAATTGAAAGTTATTAATATTAGTATTCCGCAAATTAATAGCTTTCCGGCAACAATTTTAGAACCGCCAAAACCAGGTCAAAATAGCCAACCAGTTGCTCAAAAAGCACCGTTAAAATCATCTTCCCCAACGGCACCTTTACTAAAAGGTTCTTATGGATTGCAGTGCCCTAATTGTCATAAAGTCTCTTCTATAGAACATATTCAAATTGGTTGTCCTTGGTGCGGCACTTCTTTAGCTGCTGCCATGAGTGTTTTAGTTGCACCAGATAAGAATCAGTGAACAGTTATCAGTTATCAGTTACCAGTGGTCAGTTATCAATGAACAATGAATTTATTACTATTCATATCTTGCACTATTCTTGTTAAGCCCATATGCCCACCTTGAAATGAATTTCAAGGCTTATATACAAAGTACGTTCAAACGTACTAAACTTCTTGCCCAGTCTGATTTATCAGACTTTGTTTTTGAGCCTTGGAATAAATTCCAAGGCGGTTGTTGAAAATGGTGCAAGATGTAAGTCACTAACAACTAACAACTAACTACTAATAAAAATATATGTCAAATAATTTAGAAATTCATTTAAGTTGGGAAGATCCGGCTACTGGGGAATTACGAGAACCAAATTTAAAGGTTCCTATTGCTTTTGGTCGAGAATTTTCTCAAATGCCTCGGGAACTCCGGGGACAGGCTGTTTCGCGAATACTGCTTAATAGTAGTGAAGTTTCCCGATATCATGGGTTGATTGATTGGGAACAAGACCAATTAGTTGTAGTTGACCAAAATAGTGTTAATGGCATTTATGTTAATGCTAATCGTCAGAAACGTAGCGTTATTAATAGTGGCGATACTTTACAAATTGGACCTTATGAAATAACTGTTTCTTTTTCTTTAAGTACACCGGCAGTAGCGTCTACGCCCGTACCAATATCTGCACCTACACCGACTAATTCTACTATTCAATTTAATCCCGCTACTAATTTACCAGACCCTACTTTACCTCCGGAGGCAGCAGCAACACCTCTCGGTTCGAGTTTTCCACCACCAGTTTTTCAAGAGGAAAAGGTTCCGGTACAAGCACTTCACGCTACGGGTTTGCGAGTAGATGAAACCGATTATTTGGCTTTGGGAGGCGGTTTAGGAAGTTATATTTGGGTAGATTTACTAAGAATATATGGTGTTGATAGCGAAAAAATTATCGCTTTGGGTTTAGATGAGGAACCATTCGCTCGATATAAGCGCTTATGTCTAAATTCGCAAATACCTTTGCATGAAAGATTGCGTTCTAATTCTGATTCTTGTCCCGATAATATATGGGGTTGGCCAAGTTATGGTTTGCGGGAAGCTTGGCGCGATTTTGGTAAGGGAAGGTTAAATGATTCTTTTAAATATTTGTGGAAAGTCTTCGCCGAACCTGATTATGCTGAAACTTATACTCCCCGTGCAAATAATGTTTTTGATTCTATAGAAAGGGAAGCGAAGCGTATTGGTTGGAAGCAAATCTATCGTTATGGAAGAATACGAGCAATTCGTAAAACTGATGACGGTAGATATTGCGTAGCTTATTCAAAGGGAAGAGGAGATCATGCTTTTTATGTAGCTCGTTTTTTACATTTAGCAACAGGTTATCCTGCGATTCAGTTTCTTCCCGATTTACAGGCTTATCGGGAAAAATATCGTGATTTTAAGTCTGTAGTTAATGCTTATGAAGATCATAACCACGTTTACGAACAGTTGGAGCGTCAAGGTGGTAAGGTTTTGATTCGAGGGCGCGGTATTGTAGCTTCTCGGATTATTCAGCGGATTTATGAAGCACGTAAGAAGAATCCCCAGATTACAATTTTGCACTTAATGCGATCGCCAAAACCAAAGGGTAATAAATTCGGTAAAACCCAGCGGATGGTGAAGCATCATTTTGAATATCAACCGTTTAACTGGCCTAAAGCTTGCTGGGGTGGTGAATTACGGGTAATGCTAGAAAATGCAACCCCTGACGAGCGTAAGAGGTTGTTAGCAGATTGGGGAGGTACTACCACCGCAGATCGTTTAGATTGGCAGCAGATTACAGAAGAAAGTTTGCGAGATGGTTGGTATAAAATTGAATTTGGTGAAGTGCAAAGTGTAGAACGCGATGCTCAATATGGTGGAACTCTTACCCGCATCAAAGAAAAAGGTTCTAACGGACAAATTACTCTCAATGCAGACTTTATTGTTGATGCGACGGGATTAGATGCAAAAGTCCAGGCAAGTCCATTACTAGAAGATTTAGTTCAGCGTTATAGCTTGCCATTAAATCACTTGTCTAGATTGGATGTAGCCAACGATTTTGAATTAGTAGAAATGCGTAACGACAAAGGTAAAATGTATGCTGCGGGTGCAATTACCTTGGGTGGACCTTATGCAGCAGTAGATAGCTTTCTTGGTTTGCAGTATTCTGTTTTACGTACTGTAGACGGACTAGCAACCGCTGGCGCTCCCGGAGTCAAAAGGTTAAATGCCATTTCTTCCTTCAGACAATGGATCAAATGGGTATCAAATCAATCACCTTAAATCAGTTATCAGTGAACAGTGTTTTATCTAGCTAAAAGCTAAAAGCTTGATAATTGATAATTAGTCAGCTAAAAAAACATTATAATGCTGGATCGATATTGCAATCAATCGCAGCGGCTCAGAAAAAGTGCTAATTGCTTTACATTATCTTTAAGCCAAAAGGTCATTAACTTCACAAATCTTCCTAAAATTTGTAATATCTTCTTTAAAAAACAAATAAAGTACCCTGAAATGGTGTAGAAATGTATAGAATCTTTTAAAGATATAAAATATAGTCTTTTCAGATGCAAACATTTGTACCTCCTTCAATGCAGCTATCTGTAGTACCGAATAGCACTCACCCTTTAAAGATTGTCGCATTAGGGGATAGTTTAGTTTATGGATTTGGCGACCCGGATGGAGGTGGCTGGGTTGAAAGATTGCGACGAACTTGGATGTTACCCGAAAGTGCCGGACACGTTCTTTATAACTTAGGTGTGCGTGGCGATCGCACTGGGCAAGTTGCAAAAAGGCTAGAAGTTGAATTTCGTCATCGCGGAGAGTTACGAAATCGCGTTCCTGACATAATTATATTATCGGTAGGAGTAAACGATTCTGCGCGAGTAGGTCGTCCTGACGGCAAGAATTACACTAATTTCGTCAATTTTGAAGAGCAGCTTACTTCTTTACTGCAACAAGCCCAAAAACTTTGTCCGGTTTTATTTGTAGGCATGGTACCTGTAAATGAAGCGAAAATGCCTTTCCTCGATTGCTTGTACTATAATCACGACGACCAATATCGTTATAAAGAAGCAACTCGACTTGCTTGTCGGAAACAAGGAATACCTTATCTCGATATTTTCGACAAATGGATGGAAAATCCCGAAGCTTGGAGAGTTAAGCGTTTGAGTCGCGATGGTCTTCATCCTAATACGCTAGGTTATCAAACCTTATTACAAGACGTAACAAACTGGGAAGCAATCGCTCGTTTTGATTCTAACGGTCATTACCGACTAACTTCATAAAAACTTTATAAATATTTGTCAAACGTAAGTACAAATCAAAAGCGCCATAAGCGTATTGAATCGTTCAATATGGATGGCGTTTTTTAATGCTTTGTGGCGATAGCTGTACTTGTTATGCTAACAAAATGGGAATGGGTAATAGGGAGAATTACTCCTAACTCCTAATCTAGAATCCAAAAGACACGCATCCGTTGTTAAAATCTAAAATCTAAAATCCAAAATCCGATGACTCCAACTTTATTCGGTCGCTGGCAAACTCGTTTATTATTACTTTTTACAGTAGGTTTTGTCGTTAGCCTACCATTTGCTATTGGTTTGATTGGTTCCCCCCAAAGCAATGTATATTTCTGGATACTTTTCTATGTAGCGATTTTTGGTTTAGGTTGGGATCTTGTATACGACCAAATACAAAAGTATCGTTGGGATAGAGATTGGCCGGCAGTTTACCAATTATTTGCCGGTATTTGGGAATTTATATTTGTGGTTTGCGGGGTTAAATTTTTAGGCTTTTTACCAATACCTATTCCAAAAGACCAATTACCTTTGTTTTGGGTTTTCTTCCACTATTTTGTTGTTTGGCTGGCAGTTTTTATTGCTTCTCAAAGCATAATGCGGGTTCTTTTCGTCCGTTGGCGGTTTTTTGGCGGACAGTGGCTCTAGAGACTTTTGAAAAGATTAATATTTACGAGCATGAGCCTTATAAAATAGCCAAGGGAGGCCTTTTTATTACGCAATAAAATTTACTCTTATAAACTATGCAAGCAATGATATTTTAAGCTTGTATGGAATTATACAAACGGGCTTTTATAAATAAGAGAATGTTTGTTTTTGCGTTAAGTTGAAGAGAGATGCAATTTCTGAAGTCTTAACATTAACTTTATAAATGCTGTCCCACTTACTACCCGAAAAATAGAAGAGTACAGATTTCGTAAAATAGAGCAAGTCATTTCATCAATATTCTTAATAAGAAATAAATAATTGCTAAAAACTGATTGCTAATTGATAATAACTTCATTAGCTTTTAGCCCTAAGCTATTAGTAATTATCAATTCATAAGCTTACTGAAGCTTAACCTACGAAGGATAAAACAATGAATAAGCAATTCAAGAATAGGCACTTTGTACGGAAGTGTAACCGATTGATTCGTGTCAGCTTGTTTAGCTTGTATGCAGCACTTGCCTTCAATACTAATAGCAGTATTGCCGCACCCGCAGGAGAATTAGAAGATTGGCGATTTTCTCCCGAAGGTTCGCAGTTAGAAATTTCTCTTTCAGCTCCATCTCGTCCGCAGTATTTTTACTTATCTCAACCTCCCCGCATTGTTGTAGATTTCCCCGATACGAAACTAGGCTACGTTCCTACTCAACAAAATTACAGTGGAGCGGTTGAAAGAATTCGCGTTTCTCAGTTAAGCGAAGATGTAACTCGCATTGTGATGGATTTAGCGCCGGGAACGTCTTTCGATCGCTCACGAGTTCAACTACAACCCGATTCCTGGCAAAATCCTACTCGCTGGTTATTTCGTCCTCTAATTACAGCCGAGAGCAATTTTTTACCGTCGCAATATCAATCTGTAGGAGGTGACTTCCCGCCAGGTGATACAGCCCAGTTACCACCAGGTGCTTATTCTCCATCACAACTACTCAACACTCCCTATACTCCGCAACCACCAGGTATGCCACCTCTACAACCACCGGGTGTTTTGCCACCCCTGCAACCATCAGGTGTTCTTCCACCGGGTATGTATAATAATCCTTCACAACTACCTTCCCAACTTCCACCAGGGATAAATACACCACCAGCTTCCTTAACAGCGCCTTTACCATTAACACCGATGGGGAATGGTAATATAGGGCAGCCTACCGTAACCGTACCGCCGATTACAACCATCAATTTATCTCCCCAAACTCCAAATTCGATTCTTCCACCTGCAACATTTCCTTCACCATCAGGAAATCTCAATTCTCCTCCATCCTTTTTTCCTACACCAACAGTTAATCCACAAACAAATTCAGTAAATCCTTCTGGTTCCCGAGTCATTGAGTTCGGAGAACCTTTTCCCGCTCTCACTCGATGAAAATTGTGTATAAAATCGCTTTGTTTCTTGGTTGATTAAAATACAAAGCAGAATTATCTTGTATTGAAAAAGTTTTTTTCGCAATAAATAGTAAATAAATAGTTGTAGAGACGCGATAGTAAATCTATCGCGTCTCTACAAGCGTTTATTTGTTACAACATTAAAATAAAGAATAATTCTCTAGAATCGTTCTGTCTCTCCTGGAAGGTTTACAGCACCTTCTTCATTAACAAAGAAGTTTTTCGCTGCATCATTTTGATATATACAGTCAATAGCAAGCTCTTTACTATCCAGTCTACCTGTAAAGCCAAAAGTATTTAAACGATTCTTGCAATCTCTTACCTGATCTGATGTTACTAAGTTTTTTTGCCTGAGAATTTCCCAGTTACTTTGCCGTAAAACGCATCCAGGGCGCATACTGGGTTGACCAACATAAACATTAAACGGGTTAAGAGTTACAAACAGTCTGGTATCCATCACCATTGCGCTGGCTCCATACTGCACGCAAACCTCTGGATTTGGCGCTTTGGTATCAATAAAATCGCGAGAAGCTACATTAGACGGTGAAAAAGTTGCGGTAGAACTAAAAGCGATACCAATACCAATACCTAAAATAAATATGCCCCCCAGAATGGCAATAGTTGTGAAATTAAATACTGAGGTGACAGGATTAGAACCTCTTGGAGAGGGATTAGCTGACCTATTATTATATCTACGTGTCATATCTACTTTTTAACTTCACGCCTCGGACAACAGGGAGTAGTGAAAAAATATCTCCCTCTTTAAGTATGACGATTATTTAATGAAATTGTCCGCCACTTTAGCAATAATGTTTCAACTAAATTACAAAATAATCATAGGGTTTGGGGAATTAGGAGTAGAGACGTAGCACTGCTACGTCTCAGGAGTCAGGATTTATTAATTACCAATTATCAATGCCCCATGCCCCATGCCCAATTTCCAACTCCCAATTATTAGCTAGCCACAGCCAAAGTTTCTTCTAAAGGCATAAAACGAAAAGCGCGATCGCCGCCTCTTTCGATTACAACTTTTACTCTTGGCTCGATTTTGGGTAGATTTGCCAAATATTGCAATTCTTGGTCATCAAGAGTATGCCCATCAATAATCCACAATACTAATCCTTTAGATTTCGGAGGCAAGTTATCTAGCTGAGTACTAATAATTGGCGGTACATAATATACATAACCAACCGCAGCACCACTACTTGTACTTTTTTTACCTAGATGTGGAGGTCGTACACCGTGAACTTCAGTTAGATAAGCAGCAACATCGCCCAATCCCTTGCCACTAAGACACAAAGCATTGTAGCCCTTAGCACGTAATCGGCGACGATACCGACCTTCAAACCCGCCCTCTAAAGGTACATATACCCCAAGAGCGCCAAATTTCTCTAATTTGCGAATAAAACCGCCACCAGTAGTTAGTAATGCCATAGACCTTTTTCAAATATCGCTTCGATAATTCTATTATCAGTTAACCGTGAACGGTTAACAGTTATTATTGACATCCTCACCGGGCTGAAGCCATGGTGATTCCAAGAATCACTTCTTATATCTTTCTGCTTCAAAGCAACTGCCATCAGACTTATGCCTATCCGGTCTTACGTTCGCTCCACAGACTTTCACCGCAAGCCCTGCGGCGAGTATATTTTGGGCTGCGTTAACATCCCGGTTATGGTGAGTCCCACACTGAGGACACTCCCATTCTCGGATGGTCAACGGCAGCTTTTCAACGATGTATCCACAATTGCCACACCGTTTGGAACTCGGAAACCAACGGTCAATCTTGACCAATGTACGCCCATACCATTCACACTTGTATTCAAGCTGCCTCACCAATTCACCCCAACTCGCATCACTGATAGAAAGGGCAAGTTTCCGATTCTTCACCATGTTCTTCACCGCCAAGTCCTCAACGGCGATCGTTTGGTTTTCACGTACCAATCGAGTCGTCAGCTTGTGAAGAAAATCTTTTCTGGCATCCGCAATCTCCTGATGCACCTTTGCGACTTTGAGCCGCGCTTTGTGTCGATTATTCGATCCCTTTTGCTTGCGACTCAACGCCTTCTGAGCTTTTTTGAGCTTGCGGTATTTGGTTCTAAAACCTTTGGGGTTTGCAACCTTTTCACCCGTACTCAAAGCGACAAGACTGGTTACGCCCAAGTCAATCCCGATTTGATTCGGAGAGTGGGGCAAGGTTTCAATCTCGACATCGACCAGCAAGGAGACAGACCATCTTCCCGCAGGCGAGAGTTTCACCGTAACCGTCGAGGGTGTTGCGCCTTTCGGCAGTTTTCGGCTCCAACGGATCGCCAACGCTTGGGAGGACTTAGCAAGGTACACTTGCCCGTCTTTCCATTTGAAAGCGGACTTGGTGAACTCTGCACTACCGCCGTTGCGTTTCTTCTTGAAGTTGGGATATTTCGCCCGTCCCTCAAAGAAGTTGCTAAACGCTTTCTGAAGGTGTCTCAATCCTTGCTGCAAGGGGACACAGCTTACGTCATTCAAAAACTGGAGGTCATCTTGTTTTTTCCATTCCGTCAGCTTTGCCGAAGTATCGCTGTACCCGACTCGCTTTTGGTCGTTGTACCAGGCTTCGGTTCTCAGCGCCAAAGCGCGGTTATAGACCAAGCGAGTACAGCCCATCGTTTGTCTAAGCAAGGTTTCCTGCTCAGAAGTAGGATCGAAACGGTACCTGAAGGCTTTCTGCGTCATGTCTCACATTATAACGTTTGTTCTGTGAGAAGTACAAGCGATTGGGCACCCGCTAGAGTGCCCGTCGCTATACCTCCCTGTGCTAAAGCAGCAGGGTTTCTCGCGAGGTTCCGATGAACATTATTAGCCCATGCAGGTGGGCTTTGCTTGTCTAGCCCCAGACTTAGAGTCTGTTAGCGAAGCGTGTCCGCTGCTAACTACCAACTAGCAACTACCAACTGTTCACTGAAAAACATCTAGACAAACGAAAACAGATAAATTATAATATTAGATTGTGGACAATTTATAAAAACAAGCCGTTTTGTCATTCAAATTCCTGGCTAAGATTATTTTTGTGGATTTAAAAAAAAATCTATAAAAATAAGTTAGTCAAAGTTGGCAAGAGAGTGGTAAATTAAGAAGTCTTGAGGTAAACTTAGGACGTTTGACTGAATCTTAAATAATTGTTTAATAATTTAAGGTTTTTGCGAACAAAGTGGTGATGTTGGTGACGACATAACGTCAGCCTTTGAAAAAAGGATACTGAGCGGGTTTAACTGCTTAAGTCCAGCGGTACGAATGATATAAAAGTGCCAAAGTGATTGCTTGAATAAGGCAATTCTGCACAAATCGCAAAGCTTTATAAGCATTGCATTTTTAAATCTTTAGTCCTTCCCGATCGGAAGGTACTTTTGACTGCGCCGATAAATCAAAAATATTTTTAAGATACTTTTATTTTTTCGACGTAGTACAGATGAAGGACAAGAACTCTCGGATGGAAGTTGGATAGCTATTACCTAAGCATTTCCGGACTTCTGAGTTTTCTTGGTAATAAGGCGGGTAGTTGCTTGAAAAAGTAACAATACTGATTGCCTCCAACATTTAAAGTTCCGCAAATTTAACGGAAAACTTATAGAAAGGAGACTTGTAACTGTGTCTGTAGGTATTCTCGGCACCAAAGTGGGTATGACTCAGGTTTTTGACGATGCAGGAACAGCAATTCCCGTTACTGTCGTTCAAGCCGGACCATGTACCGTAACCCAAATTAAAACAAAGCAGACCGACGGTTACTCCGCCATTCAATTAGCCTATGGTGAAGTAAAAGAAAAAGCTTTAAATAAGCCAAAATTGGGGCATTTAGCAAAAGCTTCTGCCTCGCCTTTGCGGCATTTAGAAGAATATCGCGCCCAAAATACGGATGATTATTCTTTAGGCCAACAGGTTAGCGCTGATATTTTTGAAGCAGGTCAGCTGGTAGATATAGCTGGAACAAGTATTGGTCGCGGTTTCGCGGGCAACCAGAAGCGCAATAACTTTAGTCGAGGTCCGATGTCTCACGGTTCTAAAAACCATAAACAACCTGGTTCTATCGGTGCTGGTACTACTCCCGGTCGTGTTTATCCCGGTAAGAAGATGGCAGGGCGCTTGGGAGGAAAGCGCATTACGGTTCGCAAGCTGACAATCGTGCGAGTCGATGCAGAGAAAAATTTATTGTTAATTAAGGGAGCTATTCCTGGCAAACCAGGAGCATTAGTTAATATTGTCGCTGCAAAAGAAGTGAAATAGCCATTTATCTTTCGCTTTATAAGTTTTTTTGTGTTTTGGTTTGTAATCCAAAATCCAAAATCGAATGGTAAATGACTAATCTAAGAAGGATACAAAAATGGTAGATTGTGCAGTTAAAAATTGGCAGGGAGAAGAAGTCGGACAGAAAACCTTGGAATTAAAAGTTGCCAAGGAAGAAAGTGCTTCTCATGTCGTCCATAGAGCCTTGGTTCGACAATTGACTAATGCTCGCCAAGGAAACGCTAGTACTAAAACCCGCGCCGAAGTTAGAGGTGGTGGTCGCAAACCCTGGAGACAAAAGGGAACGGGACGCGCTCGTGCCGGTTCTACTCGTTCGCCATTATGGCGCGGTGGTGGTGTAATCTTTGGACCAAAACCCAAGGAATACAACTTGAATATGAACCGCAAAGAGCGTCGTTTGGCTTTGCGGACAGCCTTCGGCAGTCGTGGTGAAGACATAATTGTAGTTGAAGAATTTAACGAACAATTACAGCGTCCAAAAACTAAAGACTTAGTGGAAGCTATTTCTCGTTGGGGTTCTCAACCCGAACAAAAGACCTTATTAATATTGTCGGAACGTTCGGAAAACGTATATTTGTCAGCCCGTAATATAGAAAACGTCAAGCTGATGGTAGCAGACCAACTTAATGTTTTCGATTTACTGCATGCAGATAAAATCGTGGTAACTGCATCAGCATTAGATAAAATTCAGGAGGTTTACGGTGCCTAAATTTGACCCCCGCAATCTTCCCGATTTAGTGCGTCGTCCGATTGTTACCGAAAAGGCGACAATCCAGATGGAGTACAACAAATACACTTTTGAAGTGTTGCCAAAAGCAACTAAAACTCAAATAAAAGCGGCAATTGAAGGTTTATTTGATGTCAGAGTTTTAAAAGTGAATACCGCAGTACAGCCTCGGAAAAAGAAGCGCGTCGGTAGATTTATCGGATTCAAACCTCAATACAAACGAGCTACTGTCACCGTAGCATCTGGGGATGAAGATAAGATTCGTCAGGTTTTATTCCCAGACGTTTAAAGGAGTTAGGAGTTAGGATTTAGGAGTTAAGAGTTAAGAGTTAGTAATTAATAATTCTCTCTCATCTCCCCCTCTCCCTCTCCCCATCCCCCCAAATATTTTCTATATAAGTTGAAAATTTAAAATTATGGGTACTCGTACATTTCGTCCCTACACCCCAAGTAACCGTCAAGCGACGACTTCTGACTTTGCCGATATTACAAAGTCAAAGCCGGAAAAATCCTTAACCGAGCATATTCATAGAGCTAAAGGTAGAAATAATCGCGGTGTAATCACCAGTCGTCGTCGGGGTGGTGGACACAAACGTCTTTATCGAATTATCGATTTTAAAAGAGATAAGCGGGGTATGCCTGCAACTGTTCAAGCAATTGAATATGACCCCAACCGTAATGCAAGAATTGCGCTCGTTACTTATGAAGATGGCGAGAAAAGATATATCTTGCAACCTAATGGAATGAAGGTTGGTACCACAATCATTGCAGGTCCAGATTCTCCGATTGAAAACGGAAATGCTTTACCTTTATCAAATATGCCCTTGGGTACCGGCGTACACAACGTAGAATTGGTTGCTGGAAAAGGCGGTCAAATAGTACGTTCGGCAGGTGCGGTTGCTCAAGTAATGGCGAAAGATGGTAATTACGTTACTTTGAAATTGCCTTCGGGAGAAGTCCGGATGATTCGGCGCGAATGCTACGCCACTATCGGACAAGTTGGTAACGTAGAAGCCAGAAACCAAAGCTTAGGTAAAGCAGGTAGAAATCGCTGGAGAGGTCGGCGACCAAAGGTTAGAGGTAGTGTAATGAACCCTTGCGACCACCCACACGGTGGTGGTGAAGGACGCGCTCCTATCGGTCGTAGCGGTCCTGTAACTCCTTGGGGTAAACCAACTTTAGGTAAGAAAACTCGCAAGCCTAAGAAAGCAAGCAGTAAATTGATTGTTCGCCGTCGTCGTAAGGCCGGAAAACGGGGACGCGGCGGTCGTCAATCTTAGAATTCAAAATCTAAAATCCAAAATCTAAAATCCAAAATTGTCTTATGGGTCGTTCTCTTAAAAAAGGTCCTTTTATCGCGGACCATCTACTGAAAAAAATCGATAGGCTCAACGAAAACAATAAAAAAGAAGTTATCAAAACTTGGTCGAGAGCTTCTACTATTTTGCCTATGATGGTTGGTCATACCATCGCAGTACATAACGGTAAACAACACGTTCCAGTGTTTATCAGCGACCAAATGGTAGGTCATAAGTTAGGAGAATTCGCTCCTACTCGTACTTATAGAGGTCACTCTAGAGATAGAAAAGGAGGAAGATAACCATCTTTTACTAACAGCAAGTTGATGCAATTAGTAATGAAGGGAAAATTATTATGGCTACCGATACTAAAGAAGTAAAAGCAATTGCTCGATATATCCGGATGTCGCCCTTTAAAGTACGCCGAGTACTTGACCAAATTAGGGGACGTTCCTATCGAGAAGCATTGATAATTTTAGAATTTATGCCTTATAGAGCCTGCGAACCCGTGTTAAAGGTTCTCAGGAGTGCTGCTGCAAATGCCGAACATAATGAGGGAATAGACCGAGCTTCTCTAATAGTTTCGACCGCATTTGCAGATCAAGGTCCGGTATTCAAACGTTATCAGCCTAGAGCGCAGGGTCGTGCTTATCAAATTCGCAAACCCACGTGTCATATAACCGTTGCAGTAACTGCCGATCCAGCAGCGGAGTAAGCACTCAAAACTCAGTCAATTTTGGATTTTAGATTTGCGATTTTGGATTGACGATTAGATTTTTGAAATAATTAAATCGTTCTTGCTTGAAATCATTTATACATAATCTGAACTAGAATCTAAAATTTTTTCGGTCAAAAAAATAGAGTGCTAAGAAATATTAGAGGAGATTATAAGTGGGACAAAAGATTAATCCAATCGGATTTCGCCTTGGAATTACAAAAGAACATCAATCTCGTTGGTTTGCAGACCCTTCTCGATATCCAGAATTACTTCAAGAAGATCATAAACTTCGTCAGTATATAGAGAATAAGCTGGGTAGAAACGCTCAAAATAATGCCGGTATTTCCGAAGTAAAAATTGAGCGCAAAGCAGACCAGATTGATTTAGAAGTACGTACCGCTAGACCAGGTGTGGTCGTAGGTAGAGGCGGACAAGGTATCGAAGCATTGCGTGCAGGACTGCAAAAAGAATTAGGTGGTAATCGTCAAATTCGGATCAATGTAGTTGAAGTACAGCGCGTTGATGCAGATGCTTTTTTGATTGGCGAATATATTGCCCAACAGCTCGAACGACGGGTTTCTTTCCGAAGAGTAGTGCGTCAAGCTATTCAAAGAGCGCAGCGTGCTGGCGTACAAGGAATCAAAATTCAAGTTAGCGGACGCTTAAACGGTGCAGAAATTGCCCGTACAGAATGGACTCGTGAAGGTCGAGTTCCGTTACATACTTTAAGAGCTAACATCGATTACGCCTACGTAACTGCTAAAACAATTTACGGTATTCTTGGCATTAAAGTTTGGGTATTCAAAGGAGAAATTATTCCTGGAGAAGAAGAAGCAGCAACTTCTAACCCTAGAAACGAACGCGAACCTCGTCGCCGCCAAAACCGTCGTCGTCCTTCTTTTGAAGACCGTTCAAACGAGAATTAGTTATTAGTTATTAGTTATTAGCTATATCTACTAACAACTAACAACTAACCACTAACAACTAACTACTAACAACTAAAGATGTTAAGTCCTAAAAGAACCAAATTCCGCAAACAACATCGCGGACGAATGAGAGGGTTAGCAACCCGAGGTAGTAATATCAACTTTGGTGATTTTGCTCTTCAGGCTCAAGAACCATCTTGGATTACTTCTCGTCAAATCGAGGCTTCCCGACGGGCGATGAATCGTTACATTCGTAGGGGTGGAAAAATCTGGATTAGAGTATTTCCTGACAAGCCAGTCACAATGCGTGCCGCAGAAACCCGAATGGGTTCTGGTAAAGGTAATCCAGAGTATTGGGTAGCTGTGGTTAAGCCAGGAAGAATTTTGTTTGAAATTGCTGGTGTAACTGAAGAAATTGCTCGCGAAGCGATGCGTTTGGCTTCACACAAGCTACCAATTAAAACTAAGTTTATTGCCCGCGAAGATCATCAGGAGTCTTCTTCATAAATTATGCCTTTTCCTAAGATTTCAGAAGCAAGAGATTTGAGTGACGAGCAGTTAGTAGAAGAAATTAATGCTACTAAAAGGCAGTTGTTTGATTTGCGCTTGCAACAAGCAACTGGACAATTAGAAAAACCCGCACAGTTTAAACACTTACGTCACCGTTTAGCTCAATTAATGACTGTAGAAGGTGAACGAAAACGGGCTAGTTAGTTATGAGTTATGAGTTATAAGTTATGAGTTATAAGTTACCAAAACCTAACGACTAACAACTGACAACCAACAACTATCTACCTTCCAACTATCTACTAACAACTAACAAGTAATGGCTATTAAAGAAAGAGTTGGCGTAGTGGTCAGCGACAAAATGGATAAAACCGTAGTAGTCGCCATTGAAAACCGCGATAGCCATCAGAAGTACGGCAAAATTGTAGTTACAACCAGACGTTACAAAGTACACGACGAAGAAAATAACTGCAAAGAAGGCGATCGCGTCCGCATTCAGGAAACTAGACCCCTGAGTAAGACCAAGCGCTGGCAAGTTAAAGAAGTCCTCAGCAGTAGGAATAATTAGTAAAATCGCGGTTGTTACATAGCTAGCAACTTTACAACGGAGAAAAATCGTGATACAAGCCCAGTCTTACCTTAATGTTGCAGATAACAGCGGTGCCCGTAAATTAATGTGCATCCGCGTTCTGGGTGCTGGAAACCGTAGCTATGGCAGCATTGGCGATAGAATTATCGCCGTAGTCAAAGATGCCCAACCTAACATGGCAATCAAAAAGTCTGATGTGGTTCAGGCTGTAATCGTCCGTACCAGAAAAGGCGTAAATCGTGACAGTGGCATGACTATCCGTTTTGATGACAATGCCGCAGTCATAATTAACCCAGATGGAAACCCCAGAGGAACGCGGGTATTTGGTCCCGTAGCGCGTGAATTACGCGAGAAAAACTTTACTAAAATAGTTTCTCTGGCACCGGAGGTACTTTAATAATGGCAGTTAAGAAAAAAACAAAGCCTCAATTTCATAAAATGCACGTCAAAACTGGAGATACTGTACAGGTAGTTTCTGGTAAAGATAAAGGCAAAGTCGGTGAAATTGTTCAGGCAATTCCTAAAGATAGTAAAGTTATTGTCAAGGGTGTAAACGTCAAAACTAAGCACGTAAAGCCACAGCAAGAAGGTGAATCAGGGAGAATTGTTACCCAGGAATTTCCTATTCACAGTTCTAACGTGATGCTTTATTCCACCAAGGAAAACGTAGTTTCTCGGGTTTGTTACACCTTTACCCAAGATGGTAAAAAAGTCCGTATGTTAAAGAAAACTGGGGAAGTTTTGGACAAATAGTTAAAAATTAAAAGTTAGGAATTAGGAGTTAGGAGTTGAGGAGTTAATTATTAATAGTTAATAGTTAATAAACCTTATTACTTTGACCTTGAACCTTTGACCTTATTTTTAACAATTTTATTCCCTGACCAAGCAAGCGGGTAATGGAGAAAAAAAATGGCAGTAGGATTAAAAAGTAAATATCTTGAAACTATTGTCCCCAATTTGATGAAGCAATTTGAATATTCAAATATTCATCAGGTTCCGAAGGTTACAAAAGTAACTATTAACCGGGGATTGGGGGAAGCTTCTCAAAACGCAAAAGCATTAGAAGCATCTTTGAGCGAAATTGCGTTGATTACTGGTCAAAAGCCAGTAGTTACCAGAGCGAAAAAGGCGATCGCCGGATTCAAAATTCGTGAAGGTATGCCTGTAGGAGTGATGGTCACTCTTAGAAGCGGCAAGATGTACAACTTTCTTGACCGTTTGATTAATTTGTCATTGCCGAGGATTCGTGACTTTCGCGGTATTAGTGCAAAAAGCTTTGACGGTCGTGGAAATTACACTTTGGGAGTTAGGGAACAACTAATTTTTCCAGAGGTAGAGTACGACAAGATTGACCAGATTCGTGGAATGGATATTTCCATCATTACTACAGCTAGGAATGACGAAGAAGGTCGCGCTTTACTAAAAGAAATGGGAATGCCCTTCCGGGAGCAATAAGTTCATTTAATAGAGGAAAAGATGGCGGCAAACGACACAATTGCAGATATGCTGACGCGCATCCGCAACGCCAATATGGCTCGGCATCAAGTAACACACGTGCCAGCGACGAAAATGACTCAAAATATAGCTAAAGTACTTCGGGAAGAAGGCTTTATCACCGATTTTGAGACAGAAGGAGAAGGATGGAGCAGCAAATTGGTAATTTCTTTAAAATACAAAGGAAAAAATCGCCAACCAATCATTACTACTCTCAAGAGAGTAAGTAGACCTGGTTTACGGGTTTATTCCAATAAAAAAGATTTACCAAGAGTATTGGGTGGTATTGGTATAGCCATCATATCTACATCTTCGGGCATCATGACCGACCGTCAAGCACGCCAACAAAATGTAGGTGGCGAAGTACTTTGCTACGTTTGGTAGTTAACAGCTTTAATACCCCGGAGAGATTTTTAAGGACAAAAAACCATGTCTAGAATTGGTAAGCAGCCAATAGCGGTACCTGCCAAGGTACAAATAAAAATTGATGGAGCCTCCATATCTGTCAAAGGTCCTAAAGGCGAACTTTCTCGCCAACTTCCTTATCAGGTAAGCGTGGCTCAAGAAGGCGATACTTTAACTGTATCCCGTCAAGATGATTCCAGAGTATGCCGCCAAATGCACGGCTTGAGCCGTAGTTTGGTTTTCAATATGGTTGAAGGCGTTTCTCAAGGATTCCAGCGTAAGCTACAACTCCAAGGGGTTGGTTATCGAGCTTCCGTTAAGGGAAAGGATTTAGTTTTGAACGTTGGATACAGTCATCCCGTGGAAATTACTCCACCAGATGGAGTTCAATTCGCGATTGAAGATAAAGGTTTGACTATCGTTGTCAGCGGTTACGACAAAGAAATAGTTGGCAATACAACAGCGAGAATCCGCGCCGTTCGTCCACCCGAACCTTACAAAGGTAAAGGTATTCGTCACGAAAACGAAGTAGTCAGACGTAAAGCTGGTAAAGCTGGTAAAGGTGGTAAGAAGTAAACTAAATCATGAAATTTACCCGCAGACAATCAAAACAGCGTCGTCATCGACGCATCAGAGGCAAAGTCAAAGGCTCTTCCGAACGTCCTCGTTTGGCAGTATATCGCTCTAACGAGCATATTTACGCTCAAGTAATTGATGATACTAGTCATCGGACTTTAGCCACAGCATCGAGTATAGAGCCGGAATTAAAATCGAAATTAAGCTCTGGTTCAAATCAGCAAGCTTCCACTGAAGTTGGTAAAGCTTTAGCTGCACGAGCTATAGAAAAAGGCATCAATCAAGTTGTTTTTGACCGTGGAGGAAACCTTTATCACGGGCGTGTCAAGGCTTTAGCCGATGCTGCTAGAGAAGGTGGTTTAAGTTTCTAGGTCACGTCCAAGTTTATCGGCTCCGGAAAGTTAGTAGTAAGTGATAACCGGCGTAATAACGCTCGTAAACTGTTTATTGCTAATTGCAGTTGACCGATAAGTAAATTCATAGAGCATTTAGATATGGCAAACAATCGTCGCAAAACGAGCCGAGCGAAAAAAGAAGAAACTAACTGGCAAGAGCGGGTAATTCAAATCCGACGGGTAAGTAAGGTTGTCAAAGGTGGTAAAAAACTTAGCTTCCGGGCAATCGTAGTTGTCGGTAACGAACGCGGTCAAGTTGGTGTAGGGGTAGGTAAAGCTAGTGATGTGATCGGAGCCGTGAAAAAAGGCGTAGCCGATGGCAAGAAACATTTGGTAGATATTCCAATTACCAAATCTAATTCTATTCCTCATCCCACTGACGGTATTGGTGGCGGTGCTAAAGTCATCATGCGACCTGCTGCACCAGGTACTGGTGTAATTGCCGGTGGCGCAGTACGTACCGTACTGGAATTGGCAGGAGTTCGTAACATCTTGGCCAAACAGCTTGGCTCTAACAATCCTCTTAACAATGCCAGAGCTGCAATGAACGCTTTGTCTGTATTGCGTAACTTTAAAGAAGTTGCTGAGGATAGAGATGTCAGTATTGAAAAGCTCTACGCACAGTAAAAATTGTATTTACGATTAATCGTGTAAATTAATACAAAGATAAATAACTATGAGAATACACGATGCTCGCCCTCAGAAGGGTTCCAAAAATCGCGGTCGCCGCGTTGGACGCGGTATTGCAGCCGGTCAAGGCGCTAGCTGCGGTTTCGGTATGCGGGGTCAAAAATCTCGTTCTGGTCGCGGAACAAGACCTGGTTTTGAAGGTGGTCAACAGCCCCTTTATCGTCGGGTACCTAAACTTAAAGGTTTTCCGCTTATTAATCGTAAAAAATACACTACGATTAATGTAGAGAAGCTATCTTCACTCCCAGCAAATACAGAAGTTAATGCGACCTCTTTACAAGAGAATGGTATTCTCACTGCCGTAAAAGCGCCATTAAAAATTCTGGGAGATGGAGAATTGAACGTTTCTTTAAAGGTACAGGCTGCTGCTTTTACGGGTACGGCTCGTAGCAAAATTGAGGCGGCTGGCGGTAGTTGTGAAGTTGTGTAAGTTGTGTAAGTGATTGAGTAAAAACAAGCAGCATGAAGCACTTCCGACATCCCGCGCCTGGTTAACATTCATCGGTAAACCGTCATTATGATAAGTCGAGATAAAACACCATCCGCTCAAGAAACTTTTATGCAGATGGCTCAGGCAGCCGGTTTGAGAGGTCGGCTGTTTGTCACCATTGGTATTTTACTTTTGATTCGTTTGGGTATTTATATACCTATCCCAGGAATAGATCGGGTAGCTTTTAGTGCTGCTATGTCTCAAGGTAATAATAGTTTAGCGGGAATTTTAGATATCTTTTCTGGTGGTGGATTTTCAGCTTTGGGAGTCTTCACTCTAGGTATTTTACCCTTTATCAATGCCTCGATTATTATTCAACTACTCACTGCCGCAATTCCAAGTTTAGAGAAGCTACAGAAGGACGAAGGTGAAGCTGGAAGGCGAAAAATCTCTCAAATTACCCGATATGTGGCTTTGGGTTGGTCAATTGTTCAGAGCATATTCATCTCCAGTGTTTGGCTAAAAAGCTTTGCGCTCAACTTTGGTCCGGTTTTTGTGTTTGAAACAACCTTGGCTCTTGTAGCTGGTTCGATGTTCGTGATGTGGGCATCGGAAGTCATTACAGAGCGAGGAATTGGTAATGGAGCTTCACTACTTATTTTCCTTAATATTGTCTCTTCGCTTCCTACAACTTTAGGAAATGCTTTCACATCTGCTCAAGTTGGAGGTCGGGAAGAAGCAGGTAAAGTAATTATTTTACTAGTACTGTTCTTAGCGACAATTGTCGGTATCGTTTTCGTTCAAGAAGGGATGCGCCGTATCCCAATTATTTCGGCTAGACGACAAGTAGGTAGAAGAGTTCTTGCCGAACAGCGTAGCTTCCTACCCCTGCGACTAAATCAGGGCGGAGTAATGCCGATCATTTTTGCTACCGCTATCTTAAGTTTGCCTTCTTTAATTGGCAACTTTACTCAAAACCCGCAAATATCTAGTTTTGTAAGCACTTATCTAAATCCAGGTGGTAGTCAATGGTGGGCTTACGCACTAATATACCTGTTTTCGATTGTCTTCTTTAGCTACTTCTATTCTTCTTTGATTGTTAACCCAGTTGATATGGCTCAGAATTTGAAGAAAATGGGTTCTTCCATTCCGGGGATTCGTCCAGGTAAAGCAACAAGCGAATATTTAGAAAGGACAATTAATCGTCTCACCTTTTTAGGTGCTGGCTTTTTAGGATTGGTTGCGATTATTCCTACCGTTGTAGAGAGAGCATTGGATACAGGGGTGTTTAGAGGTTTTGGTGCTACATCTTTATTGATTTTGGTTGGTGTAGCTATTGATACGGCAAAACAAGTCCAAACTTATGTCATCTCCCAACGTTATGAAGGGATGGTGAAACAATAGCGATCAAAGCGATTTTAGATTTTGGATTTTAGATTGAATAAAATCTTGTCCTTACCGTATCCGAACCGAAGATAATCTGAATTCTTGAAATTCTAGAATCTTGATTTAAAATCTAAAATTTCTGCATCCGCAACCCTCTTCTTTCGAGAAGAGGATAAACCAAATATCTCCTGCGGACACGCTGCGCGAACATAAATCTAAAATCCAAAATTTAAAATCGAATGACACGTGTAATTTTTTTAGGACCTCCCGGAGCTGGTAAAGGAACTCAGGCTAAAACTTTAGCAGATCATTGGCAAGTTCCCCATATTTCGACTGGTGACATCCTCCGCTCGGCAATTAAAGAGCAAACACCTCTGGGTGTGAAAGCTAAAAGCTTTGTGGATAGCGGTCAGTTAGTTCCCAGCGAGCTAGTTCAAGATATGGTAGAAGAGCGGTTGCAAAAAGCGGATACTCATTCTGGCTGGATTCTTGACGGTTTCCCTCGCACCGTGGAACAAGCTGCTTTTTTAGATAATTTGTTGAAAAAAACGAATTTGGGTGGCGCAATGGTAATTAACCTTGATGTGCCTGATGGTGTAGTAATAGGGCGTTTGCTCGAACGCGGACGAAGAGATGATACTGAAGAAGTCATTCGTCGTCGTCTAGAAATTTACCGCTCCGAGACTACACCTTTGATTGATTATTATGGCGATCGCAAACAGCTAGTTGTCATAAATGGCAATCAGTCGCCCGATTCTGTAACCTCTAATCTTAAGGATTTAGTAGTTAGTTGCTAGCAGTAAGCCGTAAGTTATGCAGGTTAAATAGTTTATTCAAATTAGGATAATCAGCAAATCTGACTCCTAACACCGCCGCCTTAATTCGGCAATAAAATTTTGAATAAGATATATTAATAAATTGTTGATATATTATTATCGTTTAAATTTGCAGAGTCGATAACTGCAACTAAAGAAAGACTGTTGAGTTGAAGGAAAAACAAATTGTCCAAACAAGATTTAATCGAAATGGAAGGCACGGTGACAGAATCCTTGCCTAATGCCATGTTCCGCGTTGATTTAGATAATGGCTTTAACGTTCTCGCTCATATTTCAGGTAAGATTCGCCGGAACTATATCAAAATTTTACCTGGCGATCGCGTGAAAGTAGAGTTAACGCCTTATGACCTGACAAAAGGTAGAATTACCTATCGATTGCGTAAGAAGTAAGCTTATGTGAAATATTATACTACAGTCTAATAGTTTTTGTCTTACACGCAATTAACTGAATAACTACTGTTTTTGTGTTATAATTTACTATTTGGAGTTTGATTTTAAGTCAATGAAAGTAAGAGCCTCCGTAAAAAAAATGTGCGATAAGTGCAGCATAATTAAACGTCGCGGTCGCGTAATGGTTATTTGTCCAAATCCCAAGCACAAGCAAAGACAAGGATAATCTCTACATCAATAGCGTAAATTAACGCTATCGCCCTGCGATTTCGGATTTGTTTGAAGAATAAATAAGGCTGCATCCGAATATCAAGAGCGGCTATAGACGAATGTTGAATATGAAGGAATATTAGGAGATTTCTATAATGGCACGTATTGCCGGAATAGACTTACCACGCGATAAACGTGTTGAAATAGGTCTAACTTACATTTTTGGAATCGGCTTGACAAGCGCGAAAAAGATATTAGCTAGTACGGGTGTGAATCCTGATACCAGAGTTAAAGACTTAAGCGATAGCGATGTTGCATCTTTACGAGCCGAGGTAGAGAAAAACTATCAGGTTGAAGGTGACTTAAGACGCTGGGAAGCAATGAATATCAAGCGCTTAGTTGATATTGGTACTTACCGAGGTCGCCGTCACCGCATGGGTTTACCAGTCAGAGGTCAAAGAACTCGTACTAATGCCAGAACCCGTCGAGGAAGAAGACAGACAGTCGCTGGTAAGAAGAAGGCACCAGGTAAGTAAAATTATTTGTTTGATGCCGCTTATTTTTACGCTTTGAAACGGATCGGAATACTTAGCTTAATTCAACTATAACGATATGGCGCGACAATCAGGAAAAAAAGGCGGAAGCAGAAAACAGAAACGTAACGTACCCAATGGAATAGGCTATATCCAGTCTACTTTTAATAATAGTATCGTTACGATTACCGACCCCAAGGGAGATGTAGTTTCCTGGGCTTCTGCTGGTTCAAGTGGTTTTAAAGGAGCGAAAAAAGGAACACCTTTCGCCGCTCAAACAGCAGCAGAAAGTGCGGCAAGACGGGCGATGGATCAAGGGATGCGTCAGATAGAAGTAATGGTAAGCGGCCCTGGAGCGGGTAGAGAAACTGCGATTCGGGCAATTCAGGGAGCGGGATTGGAAATAACTTTAATTAGGGATATTACCCCAATTCCTCACAACGGTTGCCGTCCACCCAAACGACGTAGAGTCTAGATATAGCGAATTTGAAAGTATGGCTCTGGGCAATAAGTATGTATTTATATTGTGTCAATTTATTTTAGATTGACGATTTTAGATTCATCCCATGCTACTCAGTAAACGGGTTCCTAGAATTTTGGATTAATGTAAAAATTTGCGACTTAGTTAAAACTAGCGGTTCATAATTCAATCCAAAATCTAAAATCTAAAATCTAAAATTGATTTGGTTAGTTTCCGATCGCTTTAGAAACAAACAACAATTAACATTACACTTGCCCTTAATAAGCCGATTCCTCTCACTTAAGACAGTGGCCGTCCGTAGAAATTAGATAGCTTTTTAGATCAGCTATATATTTCTTGTATTTACAAAAAAATAAATAATATCCCGGCAGCAGTAGAAGTTATTGAACAATTGAACAGTTGAAAAATCGATAACTTTAAAGGCAAAGCGGGAATTTAATTTCACCGAAAGGGTAGGCAATAATATAGAGTTGCCTGCCGCGATAGAACCTGATTCAGAAGGGAGGCTACTTCGTGGCGCAGTTTCAAATTGAATGTGTAGAATCCAATACAGAAGAAAGTCGGAGCCACTATTCTAAATTTGTTTTAGAACCTTTAGAGAGGGGTCAAGGAATTACAGTTGGCAATGCTCTGAGAAGAGTTTTAATGGCTAATTTAGAGGGGACATCTGTTACAGCAGTCAGAATTGCGGGGGTAACTCATGAATTTGCCACCGTTAAAGGCGTGCGTGAAGATGTCTTAGAAATCCTGATGAGAATGAAAGAACTTATTCTCAAAAGTCATTCTCCCCAAGCACAGATTGGTCGGTTGCTGGTTAATGGCCCCGCAACAGTTACCGCCGCCCACTTCGACTTACCAAGTGAAGTAGAAGTGATCGACCAGACCCAGTATATAGCTACTTTAGCAGAAGGTGGCAGGCTGGAAATGGAATTTCGGATTGAGAAAGGTAAAGGCTATCGCACCGTAGAAAGAGGTCGTGAAGAAGCTACATCTTTAGACTTTCTGCAAATTGATTCGATTTTTATGCCGGTGCGGAAAGTTAATTACAGCGTCGAAGAAACTCGTGGAGAGAACGGGCATCCGAAAGATAGGTTGCTTTTGGAAGTATGGACAAACGGTAGTATTGCTCCACAAGAAGCGCTTTCAAATGCATCTGCAATTTTAGTGGAATTATTTAATCCGCTGAAAAATATCGAAATTAATCCAGAGGATACGGTTTCAGAAATCGACCAAGATCCAACGGCTCAAATACCCATCGAAGAATTACAGCTTTCCGTGCGAGCTTACAACTGCCTGAAGCGAGCGCAAGTTAATTCGGTAGCAGACCTATTGGATTATACCCAAGAAGACCTCTTAGAAATCAAGAACTTCGGTCAGAAGTCAGCAGAAGAAGTAGTAGAAGCTTTACAGCGACGCTTGGGCATCACTTTGCCAACTGAAAGGGCTTCAAAACACCCCTAAATTAAACGAATAATTAAACCTAAAAACGTACTTTGTCACCATGCGTCACCGTTCTAAACTCAAAAAACTTAGTAAACCAGCCGATCAGCGTCGTGCTTTGCTACGAGCGCTTTCTACAGAAGTGATTCGTCACGGACGAATTACTACCACTGTTAGCAGAGCTAAAGTGGTGCGTTCGGAAGTAGAAAAAATGATTACCTTAGCTAAAGACGGTTCCTTAAATGCACGCCGTCAAGCAATTGGGTATCTATATGACAAAAATTTAGTTCATGCTTTGTTTGAACAAGTCCCAACTAGATATGGCGATCGCCAAGGTGGTTATACCCGCATCATGCATACAGTGCCTCGTCGCGGTGATAACGCCCAAATGGCAATTATCGAATTAGTGTAATCTTGGTGTCGGGATGTGGTTTTTTTGAGCGACATCCTCAATTTTATTGTATGTCAGAAAGCCAATCGCCAGAACTTACTCAAAGGGTTGCCTTGGTAATTCAATATCAAGGCACTCATTTTCATGGTTGGCAGTGGCAGCCCAAATATCGTAGCGTCCAGGAAGAAATTGAAAAAGCAATTTCTACTGTAATAGGTCATAAAGTGACTTTACACGGTGCCGGGAGAACAGATAGTGGAGTTCATGCAGCCGCTCAAGTAGCTCATTTCAATATTGCGAGTAAAATTCCACCATCAAAGTGGGCAACTATTTTAAATGGTTATTTACCGTCGGGTATATTAATTAGAGCTTCGGCAGGTGTTAGCAATGATTGGCACGCTCGTTTTAATGCCACGTATCGACGATATCGTTATACGCTCTACAACGAGAAAGTACCAAATCTATTTGTAAAACCCTTTAGCTGGCATTATTATCATGCTGCCTTAGATGAATCCTTAATTTGTAGTGCCCTTAAACCGTTGATTGGAAAGCATCACCTAGCAGCTTTTCACCGTGCGAATTCCGGACGCAAGCATTCATGGGTAAACGTACAAGAAGTAGAATGTTATCGTCGTGGGGGATTAGTACATATTGAAATTCAAGCAGATGGATTTCTCTATGGTATGGTTCGTTTACTGGTCGGAATGTTGGTTCAAGTTGCTACCGGAGAACGAACTGTGGAAAATTTTACTCAAATCTGGCAGCAAGAGCGCCGAGAACAAGTAAAATATGCCGCACCTCCACAGGGTTTGTGTTTGCTACGGGTAGGATACGATGAATTTCCTTTTCCCCCCGAAATTTGGTACGACACTCAACCATTGTTTAATTTTGCAGATAATTTTCGAGATCATTCTGTAAATAAATTTTAGATAATATTCTAAGTGAAATTACTGCATAAAAATGTAAATTTATTAATAGTGAATCGTAGTAAGCAATGAACAAAACTTATCTTCCTAACCCACAAACAGTAGAACGCGATTGGTATGTAGTAGATGCAGCAGACCAACGTCTCGGTCGTTTAGCTACCGAAATCGCAATGATTTTACGTGGTAAAAATAAGCCACAATTTACACCACACATGGACGCAGGCGACTTTGTAGTTGTGGTTAATGCCGAAAAAGTTGTAGTAACTGGTAAAAAGCCTGCTCAAAAACTGTATCGCCGTCACTCCGGTCGTCCTGGTGGAATGAAGACAGAAACCTTTGAACATCTACAAGCACGTATACCAGAACGTATTATCGAAAAAGCTGTTAAAGGTATGTTGCCTAAAAACAATTTAGGGCGACAGTTATTCAGAAAGCTCAAAGTTTACGCGGGTTCTGAGCATCCTCATTCCGCACAACAGCCCAAAGAATTAACAATTAACACAATTCCAGGAGAACAAAATTAATGCAAGCAACAGATACTGATAGCGGACGCGCCGTATACTGGGGAACTGGTCGTCGCAAGTCCTCAGTAGCAAGAGTACGTCTGGTTCCAGGTAACGGAAAATTGACCGTTAATGGTAAAGAAGGCGACTTGTATTTTCAATTTAACCCCAACTACATCGGAGGAATTAAAGCACCTCTAGAAACATTGGGATTGGAAAGCGAATACGATATTTTGGTCAGAGCTAATGGCGGCGGTTTAACCGGACAGGCAGATGCAGTTCGTTTGGGAGTTGCCCGCGCTTTGTGTCAGCTTGACCCAGATAATCGTCCCCCATTGAAAACTGAAGGCTACCTTTCTCGCGACCCCAGAGCGAAAGAACGTAAGAAATACGGTTTACATAAAGCTCGTAAAGCTCCTCAGTACTCCAAACGTTAATACATTTGATAAGTAATATAATCTCAGACCTCTCTCCATGAACGCGGAGCGTTTTCTCGTAGAGTACCTCTCTCCGGAGCAGGAGAGAGGCTTCAAATCTTATTTCCCTTCCCTTGCAGAAAAGGGGTTAGGGTTAGGTTTGTATTTTACTTAACAGAAAAGCGCTATATTGCCAACTCTATATTTGAAAAATTGGAGTTAGGTAAGTCATAATTGATATACACTCACCACGAAGAAGAAAATGGCAAAACCAGAAATTCATCCAGAGTGGTATCCAGAAGCCAAAGTTTACTGTAACGGTCAGGTTGTAATGACCGTTGGCTCTACCAAACCCGAATTACACGTTGATGTTTGGTCTGGAAATCACCCCTTTTACACAGGTACTCAGAAGATTATTGACACCGAAGGTCGCGTAGAACGCTTCCTACGTAAGTACGGTATGTCGAGTAGCCAAACTCAGAAAAAAGACGAAAAAAAAGTCGAAGAAAATAGCGGCGACGAAAATCAAAAATAGCCACCAGGCAATACTTCAATCAAACGACTCAGCTTTACTGAGTCGGTTTTTTAGTATTCAGCCTGTAAATCTATTTTTTTTAGGAGCGTTGCACCAAAATGGCCGAACAATATTTGTTAGAGAAACTACAATCCGTTGAACAAACCTTTAACGAATTGACTCGTCGCTTAGGCGACCCCGATACAGCCAGTAACCCGGATGAGTTTCAGGAAGTAGCAAAAGCGCGTGCTGGATTAGAAGAGGTTGTGAATACCTATGAAATTTGGAAAACTACCCAAGAAGAATTAACTGGAGCGCGTGAAGTCGCTAAAGAATCCCAAAGCGACCCAGAGATGCATGAAATGGCAGCTTTGGAAGTTAAGGAACTCGACCAGAAAGTAGAAGAACTTGAAGCTCGTTTAAAAGTATTACTCTTACCACGCGACCCCAATGATGAGAAAAATATCATGTTGGAAATTCGTGCCGGTACGGGTGGTGATGAAGCGAGTATTTGGGCTGGCGATTTAGTGCGTATGTACTCTCGCTATGCCGATACCCAGGGTTGGAAAGTAAAATTACTCAGCGAGTCTTTAGCGGAAATGGGCGGCTTCAAAGAAGCGGTTCTGGAAATCAAAGGTGATAGCGTCTACAGCAAACTCAAATTTGAAGCTGGTGTTCACAGAGTGCAGCGCGTACCCTTAACCGAGTCTGGGGGGAGAGTTCACACTTCTACCGCTACGGTAGCGGTGATGCCGGAAGTGGATGATGTAGAAATCCATATTGACCCCAAAGATTACGAAATGTCCACCGCTCGTTCTGGTGGTGCTGGCGGACAAAACGTTAACAAAGTTGAGACAGCAGCAGACCTTTTCCACAAACCCACGGGGATCAGAATTTTCTGTACCGAAGAACGCAGCCAGTTGCAAAACAAAGAACGGGCTTTACAAATTCTCCGTGCTAAATTGTATGAAATGAAACTGCGTGAACAACAAGAAGCCGTTACCGATTTACGGCGATCGCAAGTAGGTACTGGTTCGCGTTCCGAGAAAATTCGCACCTACAACTACAAAGACAACCGCGCCACCGACCACCGTCTTGGTGAAAACTATTCATTAAACCCGGTTTTGGAAGGCGATTTAGACCCAATCGTGCAGTCTTGTATATCTCAAGATCAGCAAGAACGTTTAGCGGAACTCGCTGCTTCGGTTTCAAATTAATATTGAGAACTAGTTAGGAACTGGATACAAAAGGTTTGAAATATTCCCACTCGCTAGCCATTCCTACATCATCAGAAACCGTCTGTTGTGCCATTGCTTTCAATACACATAGGCGGTTTTGTAATGCGTTATAGATTGCGTCTTCCATCTCCACAGGATAGGGATAATACTTAAATTCCCGCTCCAGAATGTGATTTATTAGCTGCAATCTTTTGTAATTTGGGCTATTTTCAATCAATACTTCTACTTCCTTCTGCCAAGTCGGGAAAATGCGGTAGCTGAAAAATCCACTACAAACCCCACCTTCTTGATTCCAGTAAGAAATACAGATTCTATGTTTTAGTAAAGTAATTTTTTTAATTTTTTTGACATCTAAACCAGTGGCTCTCAAAGCTTCTTTTGCTTCAGTTGACGAAAGACACCATAAATCTGGTTTAATCTTATTAGAGGTAATTAAATTTTTACCTTTTGGGCGGTAACGATTCTTTTTATTCTTTTTGTTAAACATGATGCCCCTCTCAGATGATTCGCAGAAATTACCGATAAATTAGTAGATTCTTGAGATTATTAAAAATTTAGTAGATGGAAAGAGCAGTTATATTTACTACAACTATAGTTTTGAAACTAAAACTATAGTTGCATGAAAGGGATAAAGCTGTCAACAGAAAAATTAAACTTGTAATATGGAAACTAAAGTGTTTGATTTTATAGTTAATTAGCGATCGCCTTTAAACGTGGATACAAAAAGCAGAGAAAAACTTATAGAAATAATAAAATTAGCTCGCGGTTCGCTTTCTCAGCGTGCTTTCGGTAAGGAGTTGGGAGTTTCCGCAACAGCCGTTCAAATGTGGGAGAAAGGACTTAAAACTCCAGATACAAAAAATTTGGCTCAAATAGCGGCTCATGCTGGTTATACTTTGGAAGAATTATTATGCTGCTTAGGAGGAAAGCCACTTCCAGAAACTTCTGAATTAAGTGTGATTATTAGGCAGATAAACAATATGCCTTTATCTGAAGTTGCTCAAGTAGTTCAAGCTGGTGTCGATAGAATAACTGCTGCGGCTGAATCAACCGGGAGTGAAGTTAAAGCGAGTTAGGTTCTGATTGTTGTTAGTGGCATTACGCCATTCTCCATAAATTCTTATAGTCATAATGCACCTTGATAAAATTGACTTTTACAGTTGACCTATCTTGTTTACGAGCTAAAATTAACTAACATAGTGAATTAACAAGTTTAATTTTTTTTGCAAGTCTTAGACTTGGCTTGCGAAGTCACTGATAAAAACTTATTGTAAATCTAGTGAGCTGTCAATACTGGGTTTACAATTCGTAAACGAAAACTTAAAAATTACTTTTGCAATAGCGTTCATAGTAATAATTAGTGAAACCAGAAGGCAGAAAGAAACTAAGTGAGATAGCAAGAGCGGCTCGTGGTTCCATGAGTCAAAGAGCGTTTGCAAAGTTTTTAGAGGTTTCATTCTCCACCGTACAGGCATGGGAAAGAGGCGATTCTATTCCAGATGTACAAAATTTAGCCAAAATTGCAGAAAGAGCAGATTACTCGATGGAAGAATTGTTCGGCGATTTAGGCATGAAGCCTGCATCAGAGCCTTCAGAATTAGGAGTAATTCTTCGACAAATAAATAAGATGCCTTTAACTGATGTGGCTCAAATAGTTCAAGCTGGTGCGGCTAGATTAGCTGCTGCACCGGAATTATCAGGAAAACAAGCGAAAGTCAGCTAAATTTATCAATTAAAACATAATATTTAATGTAGAGACGTAGCACTGCTACGTCTCTTATTCTTTGCAATATCACGAAAATTTCTTCCCCTACAACGATTCCAACACGAAAAATGTAGTTAAATTTTGTTAAGATTGGACACAATAGAAAGCGTGTTCCCTTACTGTTACCATCCCTTACCTTGGAGATACTTGATGTTACGACTAGAACATATCAGTAAAATTTATCCCACAGGCGAAGTTCTCAAGGATGTCAACTGGGAAGTTAAAGTTGGCGATCGCATTGGTTTAGTTGGCGTGAATGGTGCGGGAAAGTCTACCCAGTTGAAAATTATCATTGGGGAGATGGAGCCGACATCCGGCGAAATTATTCGTCCCAACAGTTTACATATAGCTCACCTCAACCAGGAATTTGAAGTAGATCCGACTCGTACCGTTAGCGAAGAATTTTGGACGGTATTTCAAGAAGCCAACGCAGTACAGTTAGCTTTGGCTCAGGTAACGCGCGATATGGAAAGCGCCTCACCAGATGAACTTGATAAATTAATTAATAAACTAGATAAATTACAAAGACAGTTTGAAGCCTTAGACGGTTATGGTTTAGAAGCCCGCATCGGCAAGATTTTACCAGAAATGGGATTCGAGCAAGAAGATGGCGATCGCCTGGTAAGTTCTTTTAGTGGCGGTTGGCAGATGCGGATGGGCTTAGGTAAAATTCTGCTGCAAAAACCCGATTTACTGCTATTGGACGAACCTACAAACCATTTAGACTTAGAAACTATTGAATGGTTGGAAACTTATCTTAAGGGTTTAACTACCCCAATGGTAATAGTTTCCCATGACCGAGAATTTCTTGACAGACTTTGCACTTCAATAGTAGAAACCGAGCGCGGTGTTTCTTCAACTTATTTAGGAAACTATTCTACATACCTACAGCAAAAAGCTGAAAGCCAATCAGCACAACTAAGCGCATTCGAGCGTCAGCAGAAAGAATTAGACAAGCAACAGGCATTTGTAGAAAAATTCCGCGCTAGTGCTACTCGCAGTACGCAAGCGAAAAGTCGTGAAAAACAACTTGATAAAGTAGAGCGTATTGAAGCACCGATTGCAGGAGTTAGAACTTTACAATTCAAATTTCCTCCAGCACCTCGTAGCGGGCGTGAAGTCGTAGAAATAAAAGATATGACTCATACTTATGACGATAAAATTTTATTTTTATCGGCGAATTTATTAATTGAAAGAGGCGATAGAATTGCCTTTTTGGGTCCCAATGGTGCTGGAAAATCGACTTTGCTACGTTTAATTACGGGTATGGAAAAGCCTACCGAAGGTGAAGTTAAATTAGGTCAACACAACGTTATTCCTAATTACTTTGAGCAAAACCAAGCGGAAGCTTTAGATTTGAATAAAACAGTCATGGAAACCATCCATGATGAAGTTCCCGACTGGAAAAACGAAGAAGTTCGCACTTTGTTGGGAAGATTTTTATTTAGTGGCGAAACAGCATTTAAAAATGTTGAATCTTTAAGTGGTGGAGAAAAAGCGCGTTTGGCATTAGCGAAAATGCTATTACGTCAGGCAAATTTACTTATCTTAGATGAGCCGACAAACCACTTAGATATTCCCGCGAAAGAAATGCTCGAAGAAGCTTTACAAGAGTATGACGGTAGCGTAATTGTAGTTTCTCACGACAGATATTTTATTTCTAAAGTAGCTAATAAAATAGTTGAAATTCGCGATGGTGAATTCCGAGTTTATTTAGGAGATTATCATTATTATTTAGATAAAATTGCCGAAGAAAAAGAACAAGAAAAATTAGCAGCGATTGAAGCAGAAAAAGCCGCTAAAAAAGCTGAGAAACAGAAAAAAGCAGCAGCAAAGCGTAAGTAAATTCAATTTTGGATTTTAGATTTTAGATTTTGGATTTTAACAACGGATGCGTTTGTGCAGGGATTTTGGATTTTCCTAAAATGTTTGTTTAGTCTAAAATCTAAAAAATGTTACTAAATTAAGAATTACACGAACCCTTCTTTTTTAAGGAGGGATTTTAATGTATTTATTTATTTCTATAATTTCTCGTAACGATTCAAAATTCATCTAAATTACTAGTATTCCCCATTCCCCATTCCCATTCCCTACTCCCCATTCCCTTTCTTAAATAATAATCTAATTAATCAAACAGAATTCCTGTAAATAAGTCATTTTTAATAGTAAAATATAAATGTCAACTACCCGATGTTACAAAAACTTTACTTAATACAAGGTAATTTCAATAAATATATATGAAAAGTAGAGTTAATTCATAAAATAATTTAATACGTAAAAAATTAATAAGCAAAAATTCACTTGCAGTTGTGAGTGTCAATGGTATTATTCGGATATTACGAAAAGTAAAGGGTATTTTTGTTATGACACAAGCACCTGTTTCTCCCGTGGTGCTAGTAATATTAGATGGATGGGGTTACTGCGAGGAGACTAAAGGAAACGCTGTTGCCGCTTCTTCAACACCTGTAATGGATAGCTTAATGAAGGTTTATCCAAACACGTTGATAAACACCTCCGGGAAAGCGGTAGGTTTGCCCATCGGGCAGATGGGCAACTCAGAAGTAGGACATTTGAATATTGGTGCAGGGCGAGTTGTACCGCAGGAATTGGTAAGAATTTCTGATGCTGTAGAAGACGGTTCGATTAATCAAAACCCAGCATTAGTTAAGATTTGCCAAGAAGTACGAGGTCGTCAAAGCAAACTACACTTAGTAGGATTATGCTCTGAAGGAGGCGTACATTCACATTTGAGCCATCTATTCGGCTTATTAGATTTAGCTAGAGCTTCTGGAATCTCAGAAATTTGCATTCATGCTATCACTGATGGACGCGATACTAGACCTAGTGAAGCTATTAAATCAATTGGACTTATTCAAGATTATATAGACCGCATTGGAGTAGGACGCATTGTAACTATTAGCGGCCGCTACTATGCTATGGATAGAGATAAACGTTGGGATCGGATTCAAAGCGCTTACGATGTAATGACGCAAGACGTAAGAAGCGATCAACGCGCCAGCGTTGCTGCCGATCGCCTTTCTGCTGTAGAAGTGGTGCAAGAATCTTATGCAGAAGGGATAACAGATGAATTTATTGTTCCTGTAAGAATAGCTGCCGGAGCCGTAGAAGCTGGAGACGGAGTAATATTTTTCAACTTCCGTCCCGATAGAGCCAGACAATTAACTCAGGCTTTTGTTAAACCGGATTTTGACGGTTTTGAAAGAAAGCAAATAAAACCGCTATCTTTTCTGACTTTTACGCAATACGAACAAGATTTACCAGTAGATGTAGCATTTACACCCCAGAATCTGAATAATATTCTTGGTGAAGTAATTTCTCAACATGGTTTAAAGCAGTTTCGTACTGCTGAAACCGAAAAATACGCTCACGTAACCTACTTCTTCAACGGTGGTTTAGAGGAAGAACTTGAAGGAGAAGATAGAGAATTGGTAAGCTCTCCAATGGTGGCTACCTACGACGAAGCTCCGAAGATGTCAGCCCAAGCCGTCACCGACGTAGTTTTAGCAGCCATTAAAAAGAGAATTTATTCCTTGATAGTAGTTAACTATGCCAATCCAGATATGGTAGGGCATACAGGAAACATGGAAGCTACCGTCGAAGCACTAGAAGCGGTAGATAAGTGTTTAGGAAAACTATTAGAAGGAATCAGCAAAGCTGGAGGTACGGCATTAATTACAGCCGATCACGGTAATGCAGAATACATGATGGATGAGACAGGAAATCCTTGGACTGCTCATACTACTAATCCAGTTCCTTTTATTGTGGTAGAAGGTGAGAAAGCCAAAATTGCCGGACACGCTACCGACCTTAATTTAAGAACTGATGGTAAATTAGCTGACATTGCTCCTAGTATTCTGGAGATTTTGCAGCTTCCTAAGCCACCAGAAATGACTGGAATATCTCTGTTTAAACCAGCAGAATATGACGTAAAAGTTCCTCGCAGCCCCATGAACTTGGTGATGCAGAATAATTGATCAAGGTTGGTTTTTTATGCTTAATCGCCCTCACTCTGGCTATGGTGGGGCTACCCAAACAAAGCCCGCCTGCGCGGGCTAAATTCATACTTAATAAGACTTTTTGTTAAAGTTTAAGCAAAAGAATTAATAGGACTTACGCAAAGCCCCCCAAATTAGCGGGGGGTTGGGGGGATCTTAGAGTTGGGAATGCCTACTTTTTGGTTGCGGTTGCGGCCATTCCTGATTAAGTTAAAATTTGTTTAACTGTAGGTTGCTAGGTATCAGTTAGTTTATAAACCACTAACAACTAACCACTAACAACTATCAACTATCAACTAATCCTTAAAATTCATGACTCTTTCAAACGTTATACAAGGTATCTGGGCATTTTCTGCCATTGGTTTAATTGTTTTAGTAATGCTACACAGCCCCAAAGGTGACGGAATTGGAGCAATCGGTGGACAAGCGCAACTTTTCAGCAGTACTAAAAGTGCTGAAAACACTTTAAATCGGGTTACATGGACGCTAACAGTAATTTTTCTCGGCTTAAGCGTAGTTTTAAGCGCGGGTTGGCTTCCTAAATAGGAATGATCAAAAATCTAAGCTTATTTAAACGATTAAAAATAGCTTTAGGATTGGTAATTACCACAGCACTGCTCGTTATCTTAACTAACGCGCAGTCTTTTGCTGTGTTTACAAATATTAACTTGACAAAATTACCGCAATACCAAGCGGATATACAAGTAGGGAATAGGGAACAGGGAACGGGGAACAGTATTTCTCAAGTTCCTTCTGAATCTTCTCAAAAAACTCACCCTCTACCATCGACTTTGGCGAGATGGCAAGATGAAACAAATAGCGGCGATTATTTTGATGAAATTAAACCTACTAAATACGGATATTTAATTTGGTCGCAATTTCCAGTTAAGGTTTATTTAGAAACACCAAATATAAATAACAGCAATCAATCTCAACAGTGGATTCAAACTGTCTCGCAAACAGTAGAAGAATGGAATAATTATTTACCTTTAGAAATAGTTGAAAATCCAGAACTTGCCGATATAGAAATTATTCGCAAATCTCCACCATTACAGTTTACTCCCGGTAAAAAACTTCCCCGCGCTCGTTCTGCATTAACTAGCTATAAAGTTTATAAAAAAGATAATAGTTTAGATCATAGATTTACTATTTTATTAAGTCCCAGTCAAACAGGTAAATACCTTTTAGCAGCCTCTCGACACGAATTAGGTCATGCTTTAGGAATTTGGGGACATAGTAAAAATGAAGGTGATGCTTTGTACTTTTCTCAAGTTAGGAATCCGCCTCTAGTTTCTGCTAGAGATGTGAATACTTTGAAGAAGATTTATCAGCAGAGTACTAGTTTGGGGTGGGGAAATAATAATAATTTAGGGATGTAGTTGCTACGTCTTTAGATTGTAGGGTGTGTTGTCGCGATCGCGCAACGCACCACAATCAGTCATCCTAAAGACAAATTCAATTATTAAAGCCATATTAGAAGAGTTAGCAATTTCAAATAACTTTATCAATAGGCTATGAACGACAATTTTAATAATATAAATTGGGATGAAATAAATGAGCCAGACATTCACGAGGGTATGCTGTTTGCTATCCGTAATTTAGCTTCTGATGATGAGGATATACGCTCTGAATCTTTATGGAATCTATTTGATTGTATCTATCATCAAGGAAGTTTGTCTCCTAAAGCAGGTTTCGCCGTGCCATTTTTAATTACAAGATTACAACAGGAAGCAGAACCAGAGATACTTGTAAATATTTTGGATGTATTAGCGAGTTTGGCAATCGGAAGTTCTTACTGTGATGTTCATCAAGATTTAGAGGTTAATAAAGAGAAGCGAAATACAGTTGAATTTCAAGAGCGAATGGAAGAAGAATTAAATGATGTAAAGGCAACTTATACGGCAGTATACAAAGGTGTTAATGTTTATCTTGATTTACTGGAACATGAATTAAAAGAGATAAGAATAGCTGCGGCTTGTGTTCTCTCATGTTGTAAGCAGGATTTAGCCAAGGTTTGCAGCAATTTTTATGCAAAATTTCACCGTGAATCTGATGAATTAGTTAAAGCAGCAATAACTTTATGTTTGGCACATCTTAGTAAAAATATACCCGTACAAATCGCCTTTTTTGAAGAAATATTAGGATCAAATGAACGCGATATAGTTAAATTATCTGCTGCGATATCTCTTGCTTATATCGCTGGGGAGCATATGTCTGATAATGCTTTAGATGTTTTGATTGATAAATTACAAAAGCCTAATTTATTGAATAGGCTACATGATAATTTTGAAAGTACAATATTTTATTATTTTTCAATTCTAGAATTATTTACTAATTTAAACCACAAGCAGATGGCAAGAGTTATTCCTATTCTTTTGCAAGTAGAGGAAAAGCACTACGGTTTAGATGATTTATTTGAATTAGTTTTTAACAACCGAATTATTCCAGAAGGGTCATTTTTTCAAGATTTAACTGATGCAGAGCAATCTATTATCAAAGCTATTGTTGAGGATAATACTTTACACAATGTCAGCTATATGGGTGGATTTTTAGATAAATTAGGGGGAAATGGGTTAGTTATAAAGGAAAAACTAATCGGATTTATTAATGGTGAGAGGTTGAAATATGATCGGTAAATTGAATAACATATTACACCGTTCTCAGTCAGCCCTCAAAATCGCCTTTAAATAAATTTCAAGGCTGATATACAAAGTACGTTGAAACGCAATAAAAGCCATGCCCAGTCTGATTTATCAGACTTTGTGTTTTAGCCTGGGAATTTATTCCAAGGCGATTGTTGAGAATAGTGCAAGAAGTGAATTTCAATAGACTTTCGCTATTAGACTCTTAATTACATTCCCCGGCAGATTATCGCATTACAGCATCATTCTCCTGCTACAAATTCACACCCTCCCGCAAAACACAATCACTACAACGGGGATGTTTTGCAGTACAAACCCCCGCACCAAAATCAAACAGCGTCAAATTCCATATCCCCACATTACTTTCAGGAGCTATTTCTTCTGCTGCTTGCCAAAGTAGGGGACACCGCGACTTTACTCTCCCACCTTCAAAACCAAAGAAGCACTCGAAAATCCTTGCTACATTAGTGTCAATTACTGCTTTACTTTGCCCGAAAGCATTAGCACAAATCGAGCGGGCTGTATATTTACCAACTCCGGGTAATTTAATTAATTCTGCTTCTGTATCAGGAATTATCCCTTGATATTCTTCAACTAATATTTTTGCTGTTTTATATAGTCTTTCGGCTCTAAAAGAAAGTCCTAATGGCTGTAAAATATTTTTTATTTCTATAAATTCTGCTTCTGCTAAGGCTTCAACTGTCAGATATTGCTCCATAAATTTTTTATACAAAGGAGCTACTAAGGGCGCGTTAGTCTTCTGCAACATGAATTCTGCTATCAAAATCGCGTAAGCATCTGTTGTATCGCGCCAAGGAAATTTTCTGCGGTGCTGTTTTCCCCAAGCCAATAATTCGCGACGAAACCATTTAGTTTTATCTATATCAAGATTCATGCTCAAACCCCCAAAAAAATAAATATAGTGCGATATCGATCGCACTACTAAAAATTAGTTGGGTTTTTGACATGCCTCCTCGTCTTAAAAGAGCGAGGATTCCTTGACACTTCGCCCGGATGCGCTAATTAAATTAGTCTTACCTTCCCTCCATGTCCGTTTAAAGTCTCCCAATGCCCTATGGCGACTAGTTCGATTTTACCAGAAAGCCGATGCTTTAGCACGGGGCTTGTATCCCATTATTTTCGGTCAACTTCAAACGGCTTTTTTGGTTTGTTGGGGACGAAAATGCAATTTTTTTCCTCTTGCTATTTCTTCGTACAGCTTTTCCAACTGGGTTATATTCTTGCTGAGAGTATAACGTTCGAGTACTCGCTGCCGTGCTTTTTGTCCTAACATTAATCCCAACTCAGGATGATCTTGGAATAATGGTAATAAAGTGCGTAATTGCGATCGCACTCTATTTGTATCAAGCACTACACCAGCACCATCTTGCAATACTTCCCCGTCGGCACCTACTTCAGTAGCCAAACAAGCCAAGCCGCAAGCCATTGCTTCTAATAGAGATAAAGATAAACCTTCCACTAAAGAAGGTAATATAAATACATCTGCTCCCCGTAATATTTCTATCCGGCGATCGTCATCGGCAATGAATCCCAACCAGTTAATGCCATGTTCGGGGCCGTAAAATGGCTCTAAACCGGCTCTTAAAGGGCCATCACCAACTATTAATAATTTACTTTGGGAACCCATTTCTGCCTGTCTCCAGGCACGTAATAAGGCTTCAACGTTCTTTTCGGTAGCTAGTCTACCTTGATAGACAAACAAACGCTCGGCTTCAAATTCGGCTTTGATCGCTGAAAAACCGGGAGAATATTTATCAACGTCTACCCCATTAGGAATAACGGCAATATTTTCAGCGGGTACACCCATACGTGCTAGCAATTCTCGCTGAAGCTGCGAAAATACGATAGTGCTGTTGTAATTACTAAGAAAAGGTGCATACAATTGATACGCTAAAAGCTGAGTTCCCGATATAAGTTTTGCTCCTTTTCCGGCAAATGGGGTATGGAAAGTAGCAATTAAGGGTATATTCAGTTTTTCGCAAATTTCTGGTAACAAAAAATCTAAGGTAGATAAAGTCAGGGAAGCATGAACGATGTCTGGTTTAATCCGTTGCAGCGACTTAGTTAAAACCTTTGTCGCTTTAAATGTAGGAATTGTATAAACCTGAGACTTATAAATAAAAGGTAAAGGTACCTCCGCACAGCTTAACTCCTTTGAGCCTTGGGATACTTCTTGAGCAAAATGAAGAAAGCTTACTTCGTGTCCCCGCTCTAACAAGGCATTTGTAATTTCTCTGCCATAGGTAACATTGCCACAAAAGGGCGTTTTTTTTCCAATCCACGCTATACGCATTCTTGATTAGTAATCTGGAAAGGGTTTTTTCGATCGGCTTTTCTGTGAATCGAACTGATGTGAATTCGCAGTTGCATTTTCTGTCTTAGTGGATATCATAATATCTCCACCCTTACTACTTACAACGCAAATTTTTACGTTTTTAAAACTAGTTCGTTTATAGTTTGTTTATGTCATAGTAATGCTGTTAATTACTATACGTTTTTATATAACTAATTGAGACTCTATGTATAGCGCCTGCTCTAAGCACATTTGCTTCTCAATATTAAAGAACACTTTCTTATTGCTCATGTAATCTTACCACGGCATTCAAAGCTTTCTGTAAAGATAGCTATAATGTCAAGCTAATTAATAATAATGATACAATCAACCTTTGATGCTGAATATCCGATTAAAAAGCTTGTAGGGCAAAAATTCCTTCATAGAAAATGTGCTATTGAATTAGCATTTTTGTTTATATTACACTTTTTACTGTTCCCTATTCCCCGTTCCCTTTAACAAACTTGATAATGACTTTTCAACCATCGATATTAGGCTGATTTATACCTGGTTAATATACCAGCAAAAAACACAATAGCAGCTAATGTTAAGAAAACAGTCTGCAATCCAAAAAATGTTTCTGCAATACCTGCTAATGCTAAAGGTAAAGTCAAAGCAATATTAACTAAATTGTTTTGCAACCCAAATACTTTACCGTGCATTTTGGTTGGGGTTTCAGTTTGAATGGCAGTTTGCAACGGAATACCGACTAATGCACCAGATAATCCTAAGAAACCAATCAAAGAAAGTACAGTCCATAACTGCTGGGTAAATATTGCCAAACCAGCCAGGGAAACAGCCATTCCCATAGATCCAGCTAAACTTAAGCGGGAGGTTGAGAAATTTTGACCAAATTGACCTAATAATATTGCACCAAGGGCGATACCAACACCACCAGATGCAAGTAAAAAGCCAAATTGATCGGGTGTAATCGAAGGTATAACTTCTGCAATCCGAACTGCTAATACGGTTAACGCAGCTAAAACCGAAAACAAGATGATCAGCTGAATCAAAGCATTGCGAAGACGATGATTTTTTCCCAGATACACGAAACCATCTTTTAAGTCAGAGAAAATATGGTTGGATGCTTTTTCTTTTTCCTGGGGTTTTTCATTCGTCGTTAACAACATTAAAATCAATCCGGCAACGATATAAGATCCACCGACTAAGATTTCTTTTCCTAATTCACCGCTACCCCCAAATTGCAGCCATAAAGCATCTGCGGCTGATAAAAGTGGTTCTCCGATGGCAAATCCGACAATTACTGATGCCATCATCGTTGTAGTGTAAAGCGAATTTGCACTAAGTAAGTTATGCGGTTTTACTATCAGAGGAATTACAGCTTGCTCTGCTGGTGCAAAAAACTGCGTTAGGGTGGAAACCAGAAAAGTTACCGCCAAAATCATTAAGAAACCAGCAGGAATATCACCTATATCCTGCCAACCCTTAGCCAACCAAAGCAGCGGAACAATTCCTAAAACTAAAATACCGCGCCAAATATTAGTTGACACCAGCACCTGTTTTTTCATCCATCTATCGACAAATACCCCCGCTAAAGAACCAAATAGGACTGCGGGAATGGTAAAAGTCATCATCAAAGCCGATACCCAACCGCTAATACTGCTTCCCTCAGACTGAAACTGAGTATTAATCAAAGCAATCATCAGTACTAGATACACTTTATCTGCTAGCTGACAAAAAACCTGACCACCCCACAGAGCAAGGAAATTGGTATTTGTTAAAACGGGTAAAAAACCTTGTTGGCTTGTATTTACTTTGTTTTTTTCATGATTTTTTTGATTATTTTCTACAGATGAATCGGACTTCTGAGCAAATTTAACAGCAGCAGCTTGCGAATTTTCCTCAAGCTTCTTTTTGCTGCCTTTATGGGAATATAATTGATCTTTGTTTTTCTTTTCCCGATTCTTATTAATATCGGATTTAAGTATTTCCGACATCGGCGTTTTGTTATTTCTATCGTTTTTAGAAACGTCTCCTGCTGACATTTCGTTTGTAGTTCTAAATCTACTTTATGGTGGACATGAGAAAGCGTGGTTAATTTAATTCAATAAAAAATAATAACGGTACTAACCAAAAAATACCAGCTTATTGGCTTTTAAAATCATTCTTCTGGCATAATGCCGCAAAAAACTTAAATATCTTCACAGATTGTTTAAAATTAGCCGCGATTTATCGCAAAAAAAGAGTCTATTAAAGCTGCCGAACGAATTGAACGACCAAAATGGTATTGAGCATATTGTCTTAACAAGCGTTCAATATATAGCCAGTCTTCGTCGATCGCAGTTTCTTCTATTATCGACCATTGCGGTAGCTGCTGTAATAAACTTAGTTCCGAAGCACTCAAACGACGCAGCAAAGCCGGTAATTCCTCTTCATGGACAATGGTTTTGTAAGCACTGGAGGAAGAAGTTTCTTTTTGAGTAGAATAAAGTGCGCCATTATCTTTAACAACAGACGCAACTTCTACCAAATTGTTTTCTTCAATTCTCCTTGCTTTTTCTGCTTTTGTTCGCAGATTTTCCCAAGCCGATATTGAAACCACACCACCCGCGTCAATACTGAAAGCCGTCAAAGCTTTAGGATTGCTAAAATCTGGCGTAACCGGATTCCCAGTTAAACAACAAGCTTCAACTTGAGGTTTTAAACCAGCCAAAGCTAAAAGTTGAAAAATACCATCTACGAGATATGCTAAAACACTGCGGTTTTTAGGTAACTTTTCCAAACGATTTAGATGCTCGTTGAAAAGCTCAAACAACTCATCTTGCGGATATTCGCTTAAAGCTTGAGCAAGTACTATTTCCGCTAAATACTGAGAAGCTGCCAATTTACCCAAATCACCTCCCAAACCGGGATAAGTTTTGATAGTTTGTGCTTGGGTAATTTTATCGATACTTCGTCCTTTTGCAATCAGTAATTCATTGACCACAAACATCCCGCTTCTACCGCCAAGACTAGATAAATGCTTGCGTGCCCCCGGAGCAGTAGCCCGAATCAACCCAAATTCCCGCGTTAAAATTGTCACAATCCGATCCGATTCGCCAAACGCTTGAGCCTTTAAATTAATTCCAGTCGCTTTGTAGGTTCTACTCATTAATGGTTAGTTGTTAGTGGTTAGTTGTTAGTTGTTAATGGTTAGTAGTTAGTGACGATGAGGAGATGGAGAAGATAACTTTTAATTATTAACTCCTAACTCCTAACTCCTAACTCTCAACTTTCTTCCCGCTGACGGAGTAAATCAACACCTCTAGAAGTACCTAACCTAGTAGCACCTGCTAATATTAATTCTAAAGCTTGCTCAACAGTGTGAATACCCCCAGAAGCTTTAATTTCAACTCTATCTTGCGCTACTTCCTTTAAAAGCCTGACATCTGCTAGTGTTGCACCACCATTCCAACCAGTACAAGTTTTCAGAAACGTCGCACCTGCATCCATCGCTACCTCTGCTGCCAGCTTTTTCTCAATATCTGTTAATAAATTAGTTTCTAAAATTACTTTGACAACTTGTCCAGTTTCTTCACAAATCGCAGAAATTTCACGATGAATTTCCTCAGTTTTACCAGCCTTCAACCAACCCAAATTCATTACCATATCTAATTCAGTTGCACCGTTTTCTGCTGCTTCTTGCGCTTCATAAAGTTTCACCGCCGAAGTAGTCGCACCAGTCGGAAACCCGATTACAGTACATACCTTGGGCTGTTTACCATGTAAAAGCTCCGCCGCTAAACGTACCCAAATAGGGCTAATGCAAACCGACGCAAAATGATATTTATCTGCTTCTTGACACCATTGCTTAAGCTGTTGTTGAGTAGCTGTAGGGTGAAGTAGCGAGTGATCGATAAATGGCGCAATATCAATATCGGAGTGTTCTGCTGCCATCGTTTTTTATACTAATGATGATTTACTCTTCTCAATAAGTAGAGTAATACTATTTTTGATAGATTGGGCGTTTATTTTGGAAAATTTATTGAATTAACGTTTATTTTTTTTGTAGGGTGTGCTAAACCGACTGTATTTTATTGATACGATAATTTTGGATACGTTTAACGTACCATCCGGGATTATATACAAGCGGTGCGTTAGGCGCTACAAGCTAAATGGATAATTATCAAGATTTCAATGTTCAACTACAAGAATTGAACAAAGATAATCTTTACGATGCTCCAAAAGACGAATTAAATGAATATACAGATTTTGAAATCGGTTTCAAGCGGTTTTGTTTTGACAACAATCGCAATGTTTTGATAGAAATAGGCGATGAAAAAATAATTTTACATCTATATCACGATATTCTTAATGCTTTGGAAGATAGATGGCACGAACAAATTACTAAATTAGCTATTGGCAATAAAGTTAATATAACCTTTGGTCGCGATTTAGATTTAACATTTCATCCAATTGAAGATAAAGACGAAGTAATTTGTGAATATACTTTTTTAGGTACGGGCAAATATAAATATTGTAATTTCTATTTATCTCAAGTTGTAAAAATAATGAATTGCTTTGTTAATGAGGTTTTTGAGATGGCAATTCAACAAGGCTATATTACTGCTGAAGATTTTGCTGAATTTACATCGGTAAACAAAAACAATGAGACGTAGCAGTGCTACGTCTCTACAATATTGCGCTGAAAAAATTAAACTGCTGCATTCTCAATCGCAACAACTTCTTTCTCAGATTCTGGCAACAAACGCTTCACTCCTTGCTTGACAAAACTTTGCAAAAGTACCACTTGCTGATTTTGTGCAAATACTTGCTGTAAATTTTGTCCGAATTTCTCTAAATTAAATTTACTTCCAGAATTCGCCGCAATTTCCTGCTGCTCGAAGTATTCAATTAAAGCTAAACCGGCAATTCTGGTTAAATAAGCTGCACTTACACCTTGTACAACTCCACCAGCGACAAAGGTAACGGCGTTACTTTTTAATACTGTACTAATTGTCTTGGTAGAAAGTTCGACTAAACCGAGTTTCAACATCAAGCTTCCCATTTCACCAGCAACGGTTTTGGCTTGCTCTAAAGAAAACTTCTGCTGATAAACTTTACCCAAATCCATTACCATTTGAGCGTTAATTGCCGCAGTTGCTAGTATATCAAGGGCAGGTACTGGGTTTGCAAATGCCGCAGCAGCGCTTATCCACTGATATTGTTCGATTACTGGATTAGCTCGTAATTTCCTAATTCCATTTAACAAATCTTTGGTTTCGTTTTTGAGCAACTTGGCTTTTCGCATCGTAGTTGCCCATACCAATTGCTGTCTTTGAGTTAATACTTTATCCAGCTTTTGATTTAATTCTTGAATATCCGGTGCTGGTTGCTCCATCCATTCTTGCACGGAATTATCTTCAAGGTGCTTGCGTACTTTGATTGCTTGGGGAGAAGCTGCTGTTGCTGCAACATTTTCACCGATTCGCTGTTTCAAAGATAGTAAAACACTAGCACGCTCATCTGGTAAACATTGATCTTGTTTATTGTAAACCAACATCAACCGTTGATTTTCTGCTTTTAACTGCTCCAAACTTTGAAATTCTGTTTCTGTCAAATCACCATTGGTGAGAAACAGCACAAAATCGGATTTGATAGCATTATCTAAAGCAGCAGTATCCGAATTACCTTGAATAAATAAAGGTGATGTCTCTTGAAATTCTACACAAGCTAGATTTTGATTCTGCAAAACTTTAATCAAAGTGGTTTTACCCACCGATTTACCACCAGTAACTGTTAATTTAATTGATTCTCTATCTAATTCGCTCTGTAAGTATGGAATTTTTTCTTGTAGTAAAGCTGCTTTTTCTAAGGCTTCGCTACAATCACCAGCTTCTTCTACTAATTTATTTATAGCGATCGCACTAGTGGCAATGGTATTTTCTACAGTGGCTCTATCAATAGCCATTTCATCCAACTGCTCGCTGACACGTTTGGGACGATTTTGCTTTATTAACCACAAGCCACCACCAACAGCTAGCAAACTTAATAAGCTAAATTCGCCAAACTGCATTACTTTATCATGCCAACTTTCTAACATCCACAGAGAAAAGGATAAACCCACTCCTCCCACTAAAATAGGACGCTTTAATTTCCAAACCATGATTAAATTTACCCAATTATGATGGATGGTTTTTCTCTCCAGAGTATATCAAAATCCTGTGAATAAAGAATTACAGGATGAACTGATGAGTTACGATTTTTGATAATTTTCTCGTTTGATACTTGTGAAATGAATTCCTAAATGCAGCGATGGAATTTCAAAGGAGGTTTTATCTATCTTTTTTTCGCTTATCTTTTGGTGTATTTAGCTACTATGATTTCTAAAATGCCTGATATTTATTTAATGGTGTTGCCTTAATATTGAAATAAGAAAGCGATAAATCGCTTACTACAAACAAATCCCTACAATTATAAAAATCGTAGGGATTCGTTTATATTTAATTTGGTAGCGGGAAGTGGATTTGAACCACTGACCTTCGGGTTATGAGCCCGACGAGCTACCAGGCTGCTCTATCCCGCGTCGTTCTTTAATTAATATAACCCAAAGTTTATTATCTGTCAACTACAACATTGATAATTCTCCAACGACTTCCAAACGCTTGTATTGAGCCAGTGTCATAAATTTTTCTTCAAGGGCTTCGGCAGTGCTGGGGGTAATCCAACCGAGTTGAGTTAGTAAATGAATGGCTACGGCATATTTTGCTCTTTTGGCTCCATCCATAACTTTTATTACTAAACCCATTCCCTCACCAAGCCTGCTAATACACTGCAATCCTTCGGCACCTGATTTACTGATTAGCTCTCCTGGAGTTAACTGCATCAGTTCGGTGTCAAATTTGCCTTCACCTGCTAACATTTGCGGATGATGAGTCATAGCCCGGACAATACGCTCCATATCCAAACTATTACCTGAAGATAAACGAGCGTAAAGCGTGGCGATTTGACAAAGCTGCATTAAATAAGTGGGTACGCCGCAATCATCGTGAGCGCTGATGAATTCTGCTGCTGGCATCCGTAACAATTCCGATACTTTATTTAATATCAATTGCTGTACTGGGTGCTTGCGCTCTAAATAATTAGCCAATGGCCAATTACACTGCTGACAAACTGCTAACATTCCAGCGTGTTTCCCAGAACAGTTATATTCCAGGCTGCTGCGACTACCGGGAGGAACCGGACATTGCAGTGCTTTAGGATCTATATCGGCTCGCCAGAGAATATTAAAAGCCTGCCTGACGTGTTCTATATTTCCGGCATGGGAACTACAAATAATTGCTAAATCTTTATCGTTGAGGTTGTAGCGTTCTAAAGTTCCCGTACTAGTTACAGCCAAGGCTTGAAATGGCTTGAGCGCCGAACGAGCAAATGTCGCTGTTTCGGCGTTTCCTGCGACAGAAAGAACTCGTCCTCGTTCATCACACAGTGCAGCTTGGACTATATGCTTTGATTCAATAATTCCTTCGCGCAACAATCTTACTTCTATTGCGGGTGCTTGAGTTCGTTTTGCCATTATCAATCCTTAGCCACAACTTGTGAGTTATTACCTATTAACCCATAACTTTTAACTAACATTTACAGGAATTGCCAAGTTGTCATACCAGCAGCGAACAAGATAACTAAACACAATGCAGTTATTTGTAACCTTTGAATAATTGGTTTAATCTCGTAGTTGACAACTAAACGATCGCGATCTAAAACTTGTTGGGGTTTCATCCAGTTTTGACCGTCGTACCATCCAGATTCTTCGTAAAATATTACTGCACTTGCCAGTCTACCGCGCACGTAAGACCAACCCAAGTACAAACGCAATACCAGTAAAACTACTCCTACACTTGCTCCTGCGGCCCCACATAAGACGAACTGAGCAGCATATTTATGTGGGGGGAAACTTGAGTAAGCGATAGGCCCGGCTACCAACCACGATAAACCCCACGTCCACGCGATTCTGGTTAGATAAGAGCGCATTGAAAGGCTACAATCGCGAAATAGCCACGATTTTTTTAACTGTTCGTACTCGTTCAACGGTTGCTGTTCGGTAGGAACAGGACAACTTGATACCTCATAATCAATCATATTGGTTCACCCCTACCCTTTCCGGATGGCTGAAAATCTACACGTTCGGCATGACCCCAGAACGCTTCTAGATCGTAATATTCTCTCTCCGAGGGCATCATAACGTGAACGATGACTTCACCGTAATCTAACAGTACCCAACTTGCTTCGGCTTTGCCTTCCGTTCGCAAGGGCTTGCGATCGCACTTCTCTTCTACTTCTTGTTCTATGGTGTTGGCGATCGCCCTTACCTGCACGTTAGAATAACCACTCATCATGACAAAATAATCGGCGAGGTAAGATACATCCGTAACGCGAAGCAGCAACATATCGCCTGCTTTACGGTCTAGCCCTGATAGGGCAATGGTTTCAGCTAGTTCTTTTGCGCTCAAATCGTCAGCATCAAGCTGTTGAGAATCAATTCTGCGGTTAGTAACAGCAACAAATTCGGACTGCAAATCGGCTTGGAAATGATCGGACATTAAACCTTGCTCTGATAAATGTGGGTGAGGTTTTCGGATTTTTCTGGAGTTAGCGGGCGGCAACTGCGACGGTTAATTGCAAATATTAATCAATTGGTTTCTTAAATACTAGCAAAAAACAGATATTCACAACCTAAATAACTCATGATTTGCCACCGTATTTACACTTAATTAAAAACCTATTTCTGGTCGCAATTAATCGCGGATGAATCAAGCGAGGACTATCCAGTAATTTTTTCAAAGTGTAATCACAAGTCAAATATACCGCTTTATCAATATTCTCTTGACTAATTTGTCTTAATACTTGTAAAGAAGCTGTATTGCCTCTTCCCGGTTCTATGCTATCGGCTAAAAATACGATACAAGATAGCGGACTCATATCGGGTCTACCTAAAGTGTGACAAGCTATGGCATTTAACACTTGTATATCTGACACACCAAATGTATCTAAGCCTACAATAGCACTGACATCTGCGTGCAAAAGATGGGGATTTGCGGACAATATTTCGTCTAATATTAATCCCTCTTCTCGTACCATACGCATTCATTAGTTGGGGCTTAAAACCCGCGGCCAAGTCGTGCATCAGACCGGCGGTTGCGGCTTTTTGCGGGTCTAAATTATCAACAGCAGCCATTAGAGGCAGCCGTTTGTTCGACTCTGAGAATATGCTTTACCCGAAGAAGGCGGAACGTTTTGTGATAAATAAGTTAATACGCCGTGAACGCATCCCAACATAATTGCTGGTTAAAGAATAATTACAGTTAAAAGGTCATAATATTATTGTAACGAACTTTTCATTTTAGGCTTTTTCAAAAAATTACAAAATTACAAAGTTTTACAAAAAATTAACCCCAGTTGTTAAAACTGGGGTTGGGCAATTATTATAAGGCGGATATGAATTGCAAAATTTTATCTCCACACTAGAAAATATTCAAAAAAAAGTCAATTATACTTCCTGCTTAGATACAACCCTAGTGTCAATTGTTGAGCTATTTTCTTTCACAGACTCAAACAAAGACTCATAATTATTCAAAGCTTGCTCGAAAGCATATTGCTCAACAGCATATTTACGACTGTTGTAACCTAAAGTTTTAACTTTCTCTGGATGCTTGTATAACTCCAAAACAGCATAAGCCAAATCTGATGGTTCTTCTGGAGGAACGAGAACCCCACCACCGCTTTGTCGAATCGCCCTTGCAGCAGTTCCGCTATCGGGAACCGATGCGATTATTGCGCTACCGCTAGCAAGTAAGACTTGAATTTTTGACGGCATATTGAAGGAAATCACATTTTTTTTCTGTACCACCAATCCAACATCAGCAGCAGCCAGCATTTCTGGTAAACGTTCTCGTGGCTGGAAAGGCAGAAGCAATACATTATCTGCACCACATTGATTGCATTCTTCCTGAAGTCGCTGCAATCCAGAAGCTTCGCCAACAATTACAAAAGCTATATCTTGAATATCGCGTAATAATGAGGCAGCTTTAACAACAGTTTCTAAACCTTGAGTCAGAGCAATATTACCCGAATATAAAACTACAAACTTATTAACTAAATTATGTTCAGCGCGAAAAGCATTATTTTCTTTTGGCATCGGACGAATAAAATTCACATCTACCCAGTTAGGAATTTGCACTATTTTATCCGGTGCTACATTTTTAGACACCAAATTATCTACAAATCCATCAGCGATAACGCTAATTTTATCGGCAGAGCGATAAGCAAATTTTTCTAAAATTGAAAATATCCGAATTAGGGATTTGTTTTTTAGTAAACCAACATGAACCGCAGCGTCTGGTAGTATATCTTGTAGATTTAAAATTACCGGACATCTATGCAGCCATCCTAAAAGGGTAGTTGGTAGACAAACTGGTAAAGATGGTGATGTAGAAAGAATTACATCGGGCCGCCACCCGAAAAGAGCGGGCATAAAGCTAGTTACCACAAAACTAGCATCCAACATTACCCGATCGAGCAGATTGGGCTGGGGACGAATCCAAACATAGCTTCTTTGAATTTTTACACCATTTTTATACTCTGTTAAATAAAACTTGCCTCGATAGTCTTGATAAATTTTACGCTCCGGATAGTTGGGCATAGCTGTTACCACCCGTACTTGATGACCTCGCTTAACTAAGCCCTCTGCCAATTCAGTCATCAAGGGAGCAATACCGATTGGTTCTGGATGGTAATTGTATGAGTAAATTAAAATTCGCATAGCAAAAAATCTAAGAACGTACTAATAGTTCTTTTAAAGACAACATTGATTTCTAAAATGGTTCCGCACTAAAAAAGCGCTTGTATTTTATTTTCCTTGCAATATCTTTTAACGTCAGTCTATTTTAGTTGAAGATTGAGTAAAATTTAATGCAGTATGAGGATAATACTGTAAAGGTTATGTAACTTGTTAACTAATGCTTAGTTTTATAATCTCGTATTGATACTTAAGTGAAAACATCAAAAAAATTAATAAACATTGATATTTAGATATTATTTTTTTTGTCAGCAGTATTATCTCGTAATCAAGCTGCAATTACGAGCCTTCCAAAATTAGCAAAGTTCTTATTTAGCTCAAGCGTATATAAAAAATATTGTTTAATTAGAGGTTCTGCTCTGAAGTTAAAAGTATATTAACGAACATTACTTACTGCAAATCTACCCCTAGTAGTCTGTCCGAAAGAAAGAGAAAGAAAAGGGGGGAGAGGGGGGAGAAAAAAGCCTGAGTGTTTTTGCAATATACGCCGCAGAATTAATGTAGTGGAGTACTATTTCTATTCCCTATTGCCCATTCCCCATATTTAACAATGCAAAAACTAAAAATTATCTCTACAACAAAACAAAAAGAGGAATGAAATGGAAAAATCCCCTTCATACCTCCTCTTAATAAAATTTTTGCTAATTAATTACTCTAAATTAAGTAAAGTTGTTAATTACATAGCGCCGCTGCTTTTATTGAATAGAATTGAAATTGTTTTAAAAATAAGCTTTAAATCATACATTAAACTCCAGTTTTTTTGATATTGTAAATCTAAACGAATTACATCCTCAAAATTGCGAATACTAGAACGTCCGTTTACTTGCCATTCGCCAGTCATACCCGGTTTAACATCTAAACGTTCCCATTCAGGTACTTCATAGCATTCAACTTCGTCGGGTGTGGGTGGCCTAGTACCGACTAAACTCATTTCTCCTTTAAGAACATTCCAAAATTGTGGTAATTCATCTAAACTAGTACGGCGTAGAAAGCTACCCACTTTTGTTACTCTAGGATCTTTGTCTATTTTGAAAAATGCACCTTGAACTTGATTAAGCTTTTGCAGCTCGGCTTTTTTCGCTTCTGCATCTACACACATCGAGCGGAATTTCCACATCCGAAAACGCTTACCCATCCAGCCACAACGAATTTGACCAAAAAAAATAGGGCCTGGATCGTTTATTGTAATAGCAATAATAATCGGAACAGATAGTATTACTGTAATTACCAAACCAACTAAGGCACCTACAATATCAATAAATCGTTTTGTCCAAGAGCGTACAGAAGGATGAGTCTCAGGCAGTTGCTCTTCCTGTCTTGTTGGATTTTGCGGCTCTGTAAGTTCTCCTGCTTTAATTGTAAAGACATCAACCAAACCTGTAAGGTTCAGTACCGCCATCACTTGAGGAGTAACATTTTGCAGTACTAATTCAATCTCTTTTTCTCGAGCATTCTTGAAATTACTAACTAAAGCACCCAAACCACTACTATCCATAAAAGTAGTCTGCCCAAAATCAATAATAATTTTTTTGGGAGTTGGATTTGTATTAATCAGTTCTTCACAAGTTTGCTTAAAATCTAGAGCTTCAAGCACGCTCAAACGAACGCTTACCTGTACTCTAACCGTGCCCTCTGATGATTTGACCGGAAAATTTACTTCTATAGGTTCGTTACCCATGAAACCTTGAACTTTAGTTGCCATATTAATGTTTTACTACTTACATCACGCGGGTTCTAGGAACCGTTTAAATTAGCCTATTTATTAGCTGATAAGAAATAATTAACTGAAAATTTAGTTTGAAATCGAATATTATTCATGACGCTTCACAATAGAACAGGAAGTCAACTAAAGTTGGTAAGTGTCATTCGATAAAGTCGCGCCGCATAGATTTTGTGAAAGCAACGACTTTTAATCAAAAGTGACGCTCCTACATGAGGATAAGCCAAAAATCCGACTTCATAATTGAAATTTGTGTAAAAAACTTCCGTTATTGCATCGTCAAGCGCCTATATACCTTGCCATTCATCCTATGACTACCAAAACTGCTGTTAATGAGAACGCCAGCCTGATAGAAGTATTTTCCGCAATTCAAGGAGAAGGGCTAAATGTAGGAACCCGTCAAATTTTTATTCGTTTTGCTTTTTGTGACTTGCGCTGTCACTTTTGTGATAGCGCTCATACTTGGAATGCACCCGCCACTTGTAGAATTGAGCAAACCCCTGGGTATCGCGATTTTGAAATTTGCTCAAATCCTGTGTCATTACCCATGTTAATCGAATGGGTTAAGCGGCAAAATATACCTTGCTTACACGATAGCATTAGCTTAACTGGAGGCGAGCCTCTACTCCATGCCAGGTTTTTATCAAAATTCCTACCACAAATCAGTTTAACCACTGGTTTACCTATATACCTAGAATCTGGGGGACATCGCCCGGAACAACTCGCTATGATTCTACCTTACTTAGACTCTGTAGGAATGGATCTAAAGCTACCTAGTGTTAGTGGTGAAAGTCGTTGGCAAGAACACGAAAACTTCCTCCAAATATGTTATAAAGCTCAAGTTGAAGTATTCGTTAAAATCATTATTTCTAAGGCTACAGACTCTGCCGAGTTAAAACGTTCTGCTCAGTTAATCTCAGCGGTAAATCCAGCAATACCAGTCTTCTTACAGCCTGTAACACCATTAAGCCCGACCGAACAATTTACCGATCTACCCGTGCTTGCTCCGACTCCTAAACAAGTTATTGATTGCCAGGCTTTGATGAAAAAATTCCTTAAATCGGTCCGCGTAGTACCCCAAACTCACAAGATGATTAGTCAGCTTTGAATCATACTTGTAGCTTACCGTGAATATACGTAGGCAATATTTGATAAACCTTTATTTAAAGCAAGCTTGGAGTTACTATAGCGCAACCAATAAAGTTTACAATGTTTCCGTATTTATGTTTTAAAAACTATTTTGTGAAGATATTGCCAAGAAAAAAATAAGTTTCTGTAAACCACTAAGATCCAAGGTATTTTATTTAAAAAACTATAGAAGTGTGGTTCAAATTACTAAGGATAAAATTTCCATCGCTTAGCACATAAAAAATAAAGCCTAAGTATTTTGGTTTAAGTTTTTAAGCAGAATTATATTAGAACCTTGGCATTATTCTCAATATAGGAAGTAGCTAGTTATACTTTTGAAGAAAAAAATAATTTTGTGCTGATGTTTCCGATTTAGCTTTATATTATTCGCGAGCAATAAAAGAAAAAATATGCTCGAAGTCTATTACTATTTATTGGAACTAACTATCCTTTTAACCACAAGACAATCTAGAAAGAGTCTTAAAAAGCTAATTCGGTAGGGTGGGGGAGGAATCCCCATCCCTACTTATAAATATCAATATCCGCCTTCATCCATATTTCGAGATTTAGATTTGGCTTTATTAGCACTGCGCTTGAGTGCAGAAAGTCGGGCTTCATATTTCGACCTTTGGCGCTTGCTAGGAGATTTTTCAATTAAGGTTTTTAAAGCGCTACCCAAACTCTTGTAAGCATTAGGCAAACTATAGCCAAAGCGGGTTGCTAAAGCAATGGCTTTTTCATCAGCTTCAATTAATTCCCTAGCTACCTTTTCGCCACTATTCTTTTGGAACAGTCGCCAGCCAGAAACGCCACACAAGGCTAATGCAAGTACTAATAGCAATCCATCTTGTACCCACAATTCACCTACAGCGCCGCCTAAACCGATTGCCAAGGCTGCCATTTCCCAACCATCTTTAGGGATAGTATCGTTTTGAATCCGAGCGACTTCATGCCAAAATAACAGATTTCGCTGATCCATTGCCAAATCATCCCATGAAGCCAAATCAATCTGAATCTCTACCTGATCTTTACCAATTTCTTCACTACGAACCAGGAGTGGATTAACCTCGGTAGTGCCTTCAACCGTAACCCAGCTTTGTAATTCTGGAGGTAATAAGCCTTTTAATCGCCGGAGTTCGCTCATTTCCGCTTTTGCGGAAGAGGTTGCGTAAGATGTCATAAAACCACTTACCAAGAAAACTAAATTTTATATTGAGGTTGCCCTACAAGGAGTATAGCTATATGATAGACAATCCGATTTTATTCACTAGGAAATCTTCCGCGTTTTTTCCTTGCTTCCATTGCCTTTTCCAGAAGATCCAACAATCCAGGAGCTTGTTCTTGAATGCTCAGTAACAGTCTTTCACCTACTTCTACATTACCTGGGTCGTCGCCAGTCTCCATCACTTGCTGAAGACGGGGTATTGCTACACTGTCAACAAGTTGAACTAACCCACTCAAGCAACGATTAAATTGTTTCTCGGTAAGCGTCGAATCTTCGATCGGAAACTCAATTATCGCACGAATTTCCCCATCAGACGGGTCATATTCCCATTGCAACATCTTAGTTTCCCAAGAAATAACTAACATTGTTTGTAAAATTGCCGCCTTATGCGGATGATCTTTTACACCACTTAGCACTTGAGGCGCAAAGATGCGGAAAAATTTTCCATCTTCATCAAGCTGAATTACAATCAGAAAATCTTCAACGCGATCGCCTTCTACACCGGTAACAATACGGTCTTCTTCTTCATCAATACGATAGTCCCAACCAAGCTGGTCTAGATATTCGCCAATTTCTTGCACGCTTACTGCCATAAAAAGCCCCCGTTAAAACCCTCTGTACCGCTGTTGCCAGATTCAGTTTAGCAAGCTACGGGCAGAAGCTCATACATCAAATTGCTACCATCTACTACGCTTTTTAAAATAAATGTAATTTGAATTACTAATTTAAACAATAGCTCCTATAGCTATACATTACCCGAACACAAATTTACAACCATCTTCCTCCTCAAGACATATTTAACATAGTCACGAAAGATACTTAAAATATAACAAATTTATAATTTATTCCTGCCGCCCCGAATATCAAAAATATGCATGATTATTCTGCCACTACAGCAACCATAATTGAGCAAGCTGTAAATTTAGAACAAGCATTACCAATTAAAAATAAATCTTGCGCTTCAAAATTCTTTTTTCAACCCAATCCAACTGAAAAAGTTTGTCTTTTCTTTCACGGATTTACCGCTGGTCCCTATCAATTTGAACCATTAGGAAAATCATTATATGAAGCTGGCTATAATGTTCTGATTCCTTTACAGCCAGGACACGGAGTAGCGGGAAATTTTGATGGTGATAATCCTCCTCCTCTACCATTGGAACGGGAAGTTTATCTAAAATATGCAATTTCATGGCTAAAAATTGCCCAGAAGTTAGGTAATCGCGTCATAGTTGGAGGATTATCGAGCGGTGGAACTTTAGCTGCTTGGCTAACTTTAGAATTTACTCAAGAAATTGAAAAGAGTATATTATTTTCTCCTTATTTAAGTAGTAAAAATGCAATTGTAGATTTTGCCGTGGAAGTACTGCCGATTTATTATGAGTGGTTCAATAAAGATAATCCAGGTAATTTTGGCTATAACGGCTTTGAAGTTCCTGCACTACGACTATTTTTAGATATGGGTCAAGAAATCCTTGATAAAGTAAAGAATAATCCATCACCACCGATGTTTATTATAACTAGTGAAAGTGATGCAGTTGTTGACCGCAGCGACCTTAAAAGTTTGTTTGAGTCGGTAATAGAAAAGCAGCAAAAATCTTGGTATTTCTGCTTTGATAAATTATTTGATATTCCCCATACAATGATGACCGAACTTGAAGGAAATAATTATGTAGGTTTACTAAATACTGTAGCGAAAGCTTATTTAGAAAGCGATATTACCTGGGATCGGGTATTGGAAATTGGAAATAAAATCTTACAAGGAAATACTTTTGAGGCTGCGGTAAAAGATTTAAATTTGATAGACAAAGTTTCTCAGGATTTATCGGTGATGTTGTCGGCGATGGATAAGGAAGTTATTGTTGATTTTGCGGCTGAATAGTGTTTGGAAGACGGGCAAGGATGCCCCGCAGTCGCTACAACGGGGGGGAACCAGAGCAATGCGCTGCTCTTCATCCCACAAGAGAGATTTTTAATGTACAGTTATTTAGAAACCCGGTTTTTCCCAAAAACCGGGTTTCTTTATTTGTTAATTTAAGAAGCCTTATTTTAAATTTTCGCTTCTTCCCTCACCAATTTATCCCAACCCAAATCTTTCAAGCTGTTATTACGACGCAAAGGACGAGTTACTAATTCTAAAATATCTCGTGCATTGGTAAAACCATGAATTTGAGCAAAGGTAAATTCTACCGACCATTTGGTATTTATTCCTCGCGCTTCTAAAGGATTAGCGTGAGCCATTCCGGTAATTACTAAGTCGGGATTTAATTGATTAATTCGCTGAATTTGATTGTAGTTATCTGGTTTTTCAACAATTCTTGGTAAAGGTACATCCATTTCATGACAAGTTTTTTCAAGAAGTTGCAATTCAGCAGCTTGATAGCGTTTGTCCATGTAGGGAATACCGATTTCAGGAACTGTCATTCCGCAGCGAATTAAAAATCTTGCTAAAGATATTTCCAGCAAGTTATCTCCCATGAAGAACACGGATTTACCGCGAATTAACTTCACGTAGTCTTCCAAGTTTTCCCAAATTTGCGCTTCTCTTTCATCCAAACCTTTGGGAGTAATACCGAACACCGAACACATTTTCTCAATCCAGGCGCGGGTACCATCTGGCCCAATCGGGAATGGTGCGCCGATTAATTTACACTTTCGTCGCCGCATTAAAGTTGTAGCGGTGCGGCTGAGGAAGGGATTGACACCAGCGACATAATACCCTTCTTCAATTACTGGCAGTTCTGTAAATCTTTTTTCTGGTAGCCAACCCGTTACCTTGATACCTTGTCTCTTCAATTCCAAAGTCAACTGAGTGACAACTGGATCGGGTAAGGAACCAAAAAGAATTAAAGGTGGATGATCTACATATTCTGAATCGGATTCAACTACTTCTTCTTTCTTCTTACCAAAATTAAGCAGCTTTTGAATACCATTACGTTCTTCTTTATCCTTTTCTGCTGCGGGTGCTTGTTTGGGACAGCGATTAGCCATTGCAGCTAAAACGGTATCTTCTCCCTGAGTGAAAGCATAATCTAAGCCATTTGCCCGCGCTACTACCACGGGAATGCCGATTTCAGCTTCTAATCTGGGGGCAAGACCCTCCAAGTCCATTTTGATGATTTCAGTGGTACAGGTGCCAATCCAGACAATTACGCTGGGATTGCGATCGCGTTTTATTTGCAAGCACAATCTTTTGAGCTCTTCATAATCGTTGAGTTGTGCTGAAATATCTCCTTCTTCCAATTCCGCCATTGCATAACGGGGTTCGGCAAAAATCATTACCCCCATTGCGTTTTGCAAGAAGTAACCGCAAGTCTTTGTCCCAATTACTAAAAAGAAACTATCTTCGATTTTTTGATATAACCACGCTACGCAGCTAATCGGACAAAAAGTGTGGTAATTACCTGTTTCACACTCAAAATTTAAAGCTTGTGGTTCAGCAACTGTCATTTTATTATCTCCCCTTTAATTTTTAAGTTAGAAGTGAGGAGTAAGGAGTTAGGAGTTAAAATTCATAACTCATAACTCATAACTCTTAGCTCCTAACTCATAACTTTTTGTATTAGCTGTTGGGGAAGAGACGGGCTATTTCCGAATCGTCAATAGAACCGTCTGTCATATCTTCCCCTGAAAATATTTCGCGATCTTTTTGTGCAGCTTCTTCGCCCCACACATCTGTTAACGCATCGCCGAAACCAGTGCTATCACCATCTTTGAACTCGTCAAAAGAGATGTCGCCAAATGCGTCTTCAGATTCTGCACTTGGGGTTTGTGCGGATTCTTCGTCAGAAGATTCTTCTTCACCCAAAGACATATCGGATAAATCTCCCAAACCTTCAGCTTGGATGTCATCCAATCCGCTGTCTGCGCTACTCGAATTTTCTTCTAACTCTTGTCCACCCCAAGCTTCTTCTACTACCATTCCGTCTTGAGAATCTCCCAAATCCATATCTGGAATATTTTCTGCTTCTTCAGAATCGTCAGTCAGCGAAGCAACACCAGCAAATTCGTCTGAGCTTTCATCCACGGAGAATTCCGACTCCGGGGCTTCTTCTTCTTCAGCTACTGCCTGCACGGGATGTTGTCCAAGGGCTGTATCGGGATCGAAGTGCAAATCGAGTACTTCAATCAAGGTATCAGCATCAGCATTCAACTTGGAAAACGGTAACATTAACTGCGCCAATTTCGGTTCCAGGGCGTTTGCTACTCCCAGGATGAGGTATGAAGACGGGCGTTTACCACCATCGGGTGTGTAAACCGAGTCCACCTCCATATGTAATTTTATCCAGTCGCGATTCGAGGCGTAGAATTGCAACCACTTCTGCTTTAACGAATCCGTGAAACTATAAAAGAATGCCATGCTATCTCCTCATCCTGAGAAATAAACTAATGATTTATACAATCATCAAGTCTAGTTCCTCTTCGGGATTAGCAACCTGTGGTTTATTCGGATTTAGATAAAAATCTGACAACAATGAGAACAGTTCTCGATCTGGAGAATCCTGTGGAACTACCCCCTCGGGACGCGCCAAAAGCTGGTCGGCAATGCTGAGATAATAGTCGCAAACGAAGTTTAAGGAAGGTTCTGTCTCCGCCATTTCAAATAAAGTCTTACCTTTAACGCGGGAAACACGGATATCTTCTATCAAAGGTAGAACTTCTAAAACTGGCATCGGTACGGATTCAATATATTTTTCAATTAAATCGCGTTTTGAGGTGCGGTTGCCAATCAAACCTGCCAGTCTCAGTGGGTGAGTCCGGGCTTTTTCTCTTACAGAAGCGGCAATACGGTTAGCCGCGAATAATGCGTCAAAGCCATTGTCAGTAACGATTAGACAATAATCGGCATAGTTAAGCGGTGCGGCAAAACCACCACAAACAACGTCACCTAGAACGTCGAACAATATTACATCATACTCATCAAAAGCATTGAGTTCCTTGAGTAGTTTTACGGTTTCTCCAACAACGTAACCGCCACATCCGGCTCCTGCGGGTGGTCCCCCTGCTTCTACACAATCAACTCCGCCATAACCTTTGTAAATAACGTCTTCGGGCCAAATATCTTCGTAATGAAAATCTTTTTCTTGCAAGGTATCAATAATTGTCGGAATCAAAAATCCTGTCAAAGTGAAAGTACTATCGTGTTTGGGGTCACAACCAATTTGTAGAACTTTTTTACCGCGCTTGGCTAAGGCAACGGAAATATTACAACTCGTTGTGGATTTACCGATTCCGCCTTTTCCGTAAACTGCTAGTCTCACTGTTGTTTCCTCTTATAGTTTCTTGTCAAATTGACTTCATAACTTTCCTTTACCTGGATAGACAAAGGGTTGCAATGTATAGGTCGTTTTCGCTCGTTAATGACCAAGTTACACCCAAAACCAAAAATATTTTAGATGATAATTGTGTTTATAGCGAATTATTTTGGTTCATTACTTAATATTTAAAACACTATTGTCTGCAAAAGTCTATCAGTCGTTAAATTAACGTAATATTAGTTTTTGTTTATTTATTTATATAAAAATAGTTCCAAAAAGCAAAAATTTTCAATACCATCAATATATGTATGCTTGTAAATAAAATTCATTCACAAGCAGTATAAGCCTTACTGAATAACCTTTTAAAGGGGGATTACTCTTTTATTAAACGCCCATAACACCATTTTTTCATCGAAGAAGCAGCTAATTAAAGCAGTTAGCATTCACATCTGGAAGAACCCTGGGGGGAAAAATAAAGCGTTCGCCCGTATTATTAGTTATCATACTTAGTTTTATTTTTAATTATTCTCAGTGTGTTCGGTAAAACTATCGAGAAGCGCCAATATCTTTTAAAATCAATATTTTTCCAGCTTTTAGCTGGCTGCGTACCTAAGTAAATACTCTGAATCTTTACAGAAAAAATTTAATTAAAAAATTTGCCTATTGCAACTAGTTGGTTGAGAAGGGCATTTGCTCAATTTTAAAACTTTAAAGCCTTGTGAGATCGAGATTTAAGCTTGAGGAAATGTAAATTCACTAATGTTAAAAAACATCACATTTATAAAAATAGACTAATTTTTTAGGAATTTTACACTTAAATAAATTTCCAACCGATAACTTTGGCAAGATGTAAATACAAATATAAAAAAAAGCTTATTGTTTATAGGTTTTTATTGAAAATGTAATATGCCAGCAAGTATATCGATTAAAATCGAATTAAGAATTAAATCTTCAACTAGATTTTTAATTTAATTCTTTGATTCTGTGCCGGAAAAATGTATACAAGCATCCTCTTGCTTAATTTGCGCCATTTCCTGTAGAGATTGCCAGCCCGGTTGCCAATTAGAACGATCTTGCAACAACTTGGCATTAATCCAGAAACGGACTTCGGAATCGCAAGAAGCGACCATTTCTGCATATACCCACTTACCTTGATTCTTGCGGTTAATCACTTGAAAATGCCGCCAACCATCAATTTTGTGACCAGATGTCCACTTAGAACCCAGTAAATAAGGAAATTTTTGTTTTTTAGCCATTTTTTTTTGCTGCCCTTTCTCTTAGCTATGGTAACTCGCTATGGGGGAGAGGGGCATTCGTGATAGGTTAAAAGTGAGTGTATTTTGTCAATAAGTCAAAGGGTAGAAAATAAGTTTACTGATAATGATAATCATAAACAAAGGCAGGGATGGGAGGTGAGCGATGCTCGCCTCCCATCCCGAAAAAGCGATTATCATTATCAATAAAATAATTAAGCTGCGTTTTTAGAACTGAAATTGTCAATCGCAATTAACAAATTACAGTAAATGAATTATTTAGTGGTTGCATAAAAATGTCAAACTAAGTGATGAAAGGTTTGGCTGATTTTTATGTCCAAGCGGAAAAATTGCAATCGAGACCATGCACAAAAACACAATACACCCACATTAGATAATGAAGTTATTGCTAATCATTTAGAAGCTTTATTGACTCCCGCAATTGCTGCCCAACAAAAATACTATAAGCAGTTAGGATTACGAGACCGCATAATTAATTTGTCGTTAATGATAGCAGCAGTATTAACACACTTTACGTCTGGTAGAAATAAAAGTTGGTAAAACTAGCTATTCTTATATAACTTCTGTTCTCGATCCAGTTTTATTACCTCCCTATGTTGTTGCTGATTTGTATCGCCGACGTTGGGGAATAGAAGAAGCTTTTTACACTGTCAAACGCTTGTTGGGATTATCTTATTTATGGACTGGTTCTATTAATGGTGTAAAGTTACAAATTTGGGCAACTTGGCTATTTTATGCTGTCTTAGTTGACTTAGGTGATGCAGTTGCGGATGAATTATCTTTACCATTTGACCGCATTTCTTTAGAAATGATCTATCGCGGTTTATACCAATGAGCGTGTTGCTTACGATAAAGGTCGAGCAAGTGACCCCGTTAAGTATTTTGCTGCCGAAGAGAATCAAGACTTAGGTGTTGTTAAATATCTCCGAAAGCCTGTCTCCAAGCTGGATTTATCTCCTTTTCCTGTTCCCCCTTGACAAAAAGGCAATTTGTTTAACCTGTCACGAATGGGAGAGGGGGGAGATGGGGGGACAAGGGGGCAAGGAGAAGGAGAAGAATAATAACTCATAGCTTCTTACTCTTAGCTACTAACTACTAACAACTAATTTTAGGGAAATACTACTAATTGAGGGGTGAACACCGACCTTGTAAGTTGCACGCTTATTTTTAGAATGTTTTATAGAAAGAATTATTTATTTTTCCTTTTTTTGTGGTAATACACTCATTAGCTTTTATACAGAGACTATGCAACCTACTAATCCAAACCAATTTACTGAGAAAGCTTGGGAGGCTATAACCCATACTCCCGAAACTGCAAAACAATATCAACAGCAGCAGATTGAAAGCGAACATTTAATGAAGGCTCTGCTGGAGCAAGATGGATTGACTGCACCTACTTTTACTAAAATGGGTGTGAATCCTCAGAAAATTCAACAACGCACGGAAGAGTTTATTAAAAGTCAACCAAGGGTATCGGGTAGCAGTAGTTCTGTATACTTGGGACGCAGCTTGGATACGCTTTTAGATAGAGCGGATGCATACCGTAAAGAATTTGGTGACGAGTATATTTCTATCGAACATTTATTGCTCGCTTATGCCAGGGATGACCGTTTTGGTAACAGTTTATTCCGAGAATTTGGCATAGACGAAAGGAAATTAAAAGAAACTATTAAGCAAATAAGGGGGAGTCAAAAAGTGACTGACCAAAATCCAGAAGGTAAATATCAATCTCTGGAAAAATACGGGCGTGACTTAACTCTAGCTGCTAGTGAAGGTAAGCTCGATCCTGTAATTGGACGTGATGATGAAATTCGTCGTACTATTCAGATTTTATCGCGACGTACCAAAAATAACCCCGTATTAATCGGCGAACCTGGTGTTGGTAAAACGGCGATCGCTGAAGGTTTGGCGCAGCGAATTATCGCTGGTGATGTGCCGCAATCGCTCAAAGATCGCCAGCTAATCGCTTTGGATATGGGTGCTTTGATTGCGGGTGCGAAGTTCCGAGGTGAGTTTGAGGAACGTCTTAAGGCTGTATTGAAAGAAGTTACCGAGTCGCAAGGTCATATTGTTCTATTTATTGATGAAATTCATACGGTTGTCGGCGCTGGTGCAACTCAAGGCGCGATGGATGCGGGTAATTTACTCAAGCCGATGTTGGCGCGGGGTGAGTTGCGCTGTATTGGCGCGACTACTTTAGATGAATATCGTAAATATATTGAAAAGGATGCAGCTTTAGAAAGACGCTTCCAACAGGTTTACGTAGGTCAACCCAGCGTGGAAGATACTGTTTCGATTCTTCGGGGTTTAAAGGAACGGTATGAAGTTCACCACGGTGTAAGGATTGCGGATAGTTCTTTGGTTGCGGCTGCTACTTTATCTAACCGTTATATTACCGACCGCTTTTTACCAGATAAGGCGATCGATCTAGTAGATGAAGCGGCAGCGCGTTTAAAGATGGAGATTACTTCCAAGCCGGAAGAATTAGACGAAATCGACCGCAAAATTTTGCAATTGGAAATGGAGAAGCTATCGCTACAAAAGGAAAGCGATGCTGGTTCAAGGGAACGTCTGGAAAGGTTAGAAAAAGAACTAGCTGATTTCAAAGAAGAACAACGTGCCCTTAGCAGTCAGTGGCAGTCGGAAAAAGACGTAATTACCAAAATTCAAACGGTAAAAGAAGAAATTGACCGAGTTAACGTAGAAATTCAACAAGCAGAACGGGATTACGATTTGAATCGGGCTGCTGAGTTGAAATACGGTAAGTTAACCGATCTACATCGTCAATTGGAAACTGCTGAAACCGAACTTTCTCAAGCGCAGCACAGCGGTAAATCTCTGTTGCGGGAAGAAGTCACCGAAGCTGATATTGCTGAAGTTATTTCTAAATGGACGGGTATTCCCATCAGTAAGTTAGTGGAATCCGAAAAAGAGAAGTTATTGCATCTTGAAGATGAATTGCACAACCGCGTTGTCGGACAAAATGAAGCTGTAACGGCTGTAGCCGATGCCATACAGCGTTCTCGTGCGGGACTTGCCGATCCGAATCGTCCTATAGCCAGCTTTATTTTCCTTGGCCCTACGGGTGTTGGTAAAACCGAATTGGGTAAAGCTTTAGCTGCCTATATGTTCGACACCGAAGAAGCGATGGTGCGGATTGATATGTCCGAATACATGGAAAAACACGCCGTTTCTCGCTTAATTGGTGCGCCTCCGGGATACGTTGGTTACGAAGAAGGCGGACAACTTACCGAAGCTATTCGTCGTCGCCCTTATGCGGTAATTCTCTTTGACGAAATTGAGAAAGCGCACCCAGATGTATTTAACATCATGCTGCAAATCCTTGATGACGGACGAGTTACCGATTCTCAAGGAAGAATGGTGGACTTTAAAAATACCATTATCATCATGACGAGTAACATCGGTTCGCAGTTTATCCTTGATGTTGCTGGTGATAATTCTCGTTATGAAGAAATGAGTAGTCGAGTTATGGAAGCAATGCGGAGTAGTTTCCGCCCAGAATTTCTCAACCGTATTGATGAAATCATCTTCTTCCATGCTTTGGAGAAATCCGAATTACGCAAGATTGTCCAGTTACAAGTGGAAAGATTGCGTCACAGATTAGTAGATCGCAAAATGTCTTTGAAACTTTCTGAGGCAGCTTTAGACTTTTTAGCAGAAGTTGGATATGACCCAGTATACGGTGCGCGTCCGTTAAAACGTGCGATTCAGCGCGAATTAGAAACTCAAATTGCCAAGTCAATTTTGCGCGGTGAATTTAACGACGGCGATACTATCTTTGTAGATGTAGAAAACGAGCGTCTTGTGTTTAAGCGCGTTCCCTCAGAGTTAGTAACTATGTAGTGCTATGTAATCCCGACCAAGTTTAAATAGCTGATTAAAAGCCCGGTTTCCCCAAAGAAACTGGGTTTATTTTTTTTAATGTATTTGTTTGTATGTATTTATTTGTATATTTATTTATCCGGTTTATTGTATCCATTTATTCAAGCAAATTAATATAATCAATTTCTTAACTGTGCCAAGCATTTTAATACTATTTTAGTTAACAAATCTAACAAAACCGTAATTTAATTTTTGTTTATGAATAACTTTTTAACAAGAGATAGTATATTCTTGATGTCCAAAATCAGCGTCAAGTTATCTAAAACACTAATTATCTTGCTGTATTTGATGCTTTTTACCAATAGATACAGCTAAAGTTAGAGCTACTTATCAAAAACGGTAACAGAGATTATCTATTTGATTTGTTCGCTAGATAACTAAATTGACATATTGCCAAATACTAAGTTAAAACTTGAATGGTCTAACCACTCTTGTATAATTTAACAATGAGTATTAATAATACTGATAAAGTGGTTTTGTTTATTTATAATCATTGCTAAAAATGTAACAACAATCGTAAATAAGTAGCTTTAAAGCAAATTTATTGATTTTGTAAATAACTGCCAAACTGGCAACAAGCTATCTTAAAATTTGTTATTCATTTATTTACCAGCTTGACTCAATTCATCTTTAAGCGCGTTTAACGATAATATATTTAATTCAAGCTGCAATCGGGATAACAAATTTAAGTCTTGAATAATTATTTACAGTTCAACGGTTAGTCAGCAAAAAAACACGGAATACCGATTTTTTTGTATAAATTAATTGCATCTACATTTGAGTTTTTTGACTGCGATTATCATGAGATATTTTTTGTAGCGAACCCAACAATTTAATTGCAGCAAGGAAAGATAATTACCCACATCACTTACTCTCAAGCCAGAAGAAGTATCTGCTACCTTGTATGGTATAAAATTCAAATTGGGTTATTAGATAAAGTTACAAATTGGAAAAGGAAGTGCAAAAATTATTTTATTAGAACACCGTACTAGCATGATTGGTCAGTTACTAGCAGGACGCTACAAAGTACTCCAAATATTAGCTGAAGGAGGCTTTGGACAAACTTATATATGTTCGGACATTCACCTTCCCGGAAAACCTCAATGTGTTCTAAAGCATTTAAAGACAACTAGTACCTCACCGGAAACTTTAGAAGCAGCTAGAAGATTATTTCAAAAAGAAGCCGATACACTACAACAGTTGGGAAATCACGACCAAATTCCCAGACTTTTAGCTTATTTTGATGATAATAACCAGTTTTATCTGGTACAAGAATTAATTGAGGGGCATTCTCTGAGCAGAGAATTACCTCAAGGAAGAAAATTAAGTCAAAGTCAGGCGATCGCCATTTTGACCGAAATATTAGCTATTTTGCAGTTTGTCCATAGTCAAGGAGTAATTCACCGCGACATCAAACCCGACAATCTCATCAGACGTGCTTCAGATAATAAGCTAGTCTTAATTGATTTTGGGGCAATCAAGCAATTACGCAGTCAAACAGCAACTAATTCATCAAAGCAAAATGTCACGTTAGTTGTAGGAACTCGCGGCTATATGCCTTCCGAACAAATTAGGCGTTTACCGCGTCAGGGAAGTGATATTTACGCTTTGGGAATGATAGCGATTCAAGCGTTAACGGGTGTATATCCTTACGAACTTCAAGACGATCCGAATACCGGAGAAATACTTTGGGAACATCTTAGAAAAGTCGATCCAGCATTTGCCGAAATTATAAATAAGATGACGCGCTACCATTTCAAAGAGCGCTATCAAACTGTAGATGAAGTAATACAAGCTTTAAAAGAATTACCAACTCCTGAACCCGATGTAGTAGAAAGCAATAGTAATAATGGTTTATACGAACTAACTTTAGAGTGGGTAGAATCTAACGATATTAAAACTTATAAAATTACGAATAACCAATTTAGTAAAAATCCAGGAAAAATTCGTATTGGTCGCGACCCCCAAGATTGCGATATCGTTTTATCAGAACTAACAGTGTCCGCACTACACGTAGAAATATTTTTCAATCCAGAAAAAGAAAAATTTTATTTGCGAAATCTTCGTCAGAAAAATCCACCTATTCTTGATGGTCAATTACTTTTAGCCGGAGAAATGTCGCTTTCTACAAACAGCGTACTGCGTTTGGGACAGCAGAATATAAAAGTAAAAGGTATTACTTCCACAGAGTATGCAAATAATATTATTCCTGCTTATCACAAGAGTAAAAATTTTGCAGTTGAACCACAACAACCCATACTTAAAACTGCTCGACTTCCAAAGATTCCTAGCAAACCAGAAGAACCCTCAACTACAACTTCTTCAAAAGCAACTCCCTCAATACCAATGCTCAAGAATGTACTACCTCTAGGGGTAAAAAGCATAGGTGTAGCGACTGTTTTAGCTAGTGTTGGAGGGTTTGCATTATTTAATACTGGTAATTTTGGTAAAGCCAACTCGCAACACAATAATTTTCTATCGCAACAACCCCAACTGTGTCGTATTATCGATCCTCCCGAATCAACAAAAGTACCAGAAATACGCCATGAACCTTACAGAGAATCCGAAGGATTTAAAACTGTAAATCCAGGAGAAAAAGTTTTATTTCTCAAATCCCAAGGTGATTTTGTCCAAATTAAACTTGAAGATGATACTCAAGGTTGGATTTTTTACGATCAAGTACAGCCTTGCGATTAAAGGTTAAAGGTTAAAAATGATAACTCCTGACTGGTAACTGCTCACTGGTAACTAGTAACTGAGAATAGGTATTTTCCTCAATGCGCGATCGCCTATACTTAAATAAAATAATACATATCATCAGGGCTTTTTGTTCCGGACTGTTTTAGGGGTTGGTCTGAGGTTGTTATACAGGAACAATATTTTTTTATAAGCATCTATCAGTTTTATCCGTATAACTACTCCCAACCATTGAATAAGAAGTTATCTGAAACCAAATCTACAACTTTAAGTATGTAGTTTTTCATAAATAAGTCACGCGAGTTAGGAGTAATGGTTTTATGTCACTTGAACAGGTTGATGCTTTCTACGAAAATTTGACGGCAAATCAAGAAGTTTACGAACAATATTATAAAAGTTGTTCTGTAAAAGGCGTTTTTGGTGTGTGGAATTGGGATAAGAAAAAGATAGTTAATTTTGCTGCTACTTTAGGCTATGAATTTACAGAGCCGGAGTTAGATGAAGTTTTGTTTGATACAGGAGCTACAGATTCTCATAAAACTTTGAATTTACGTTGATCGGTTGTGTCGGGAATTAATTTTAAATGTAACCGTTTAATTTAACTTTCAATCGTAAGAAAAGATACGCTTATTTTAATCCACCTTAATGGTGGGCTTTGTTTTAGACCTTAAAAATGAATAAGCCCGGTTTTTGATAAAAACTGGGCTTACTATTAATCAAAATTCTTATAAAAAATTCAGCTAAGACACAAAGACGCTTATAGATTCTTTTACATCTGTGTTTGCCTTAATAAATTGCTATTAAAATCGCGCCCCTGGTTGTTTCAAAAATTCCTTTTCTTCCGGATTTGAAGGTCGCCCTAAAATTATATTGCGATGGGGAAAGCGCCCAAAACGTTCAATTACCGATCTGTGACGGATTGCGTTTTCAATCGCGCTTGCACTTTCCCTGTCTCCGCTAAGTTTCTGATACAGCTTCAGAGCTTGACGCTGATGTTCGATATTTTCGCTGTGTACAAAAGGTAAATACACGAACCAACGCTGTACATTTAATAATTGTCGGTCGAAGCCTTGAGCTATGGCTTGATGTGCTGTTGAGAGTGCTTCCCAATCGGTAGCGAAAGCTTGGGCATCTTCGCGAAAGATATTCCGAGGAAATTGGTCTAGTAACAAAATTAAAGCCAAGCAACTATCGGGTGAATCTTTCCATTCATCTAATTCTCCCCCTGCTGCTTTTTCGTAATCTGTAAGAAAACGCCCTCGTATTTCTTCATCAAATTCTGGTTCTTTTGCAAACCAAGCTTTCTTAGGCTTACCGTAATCCGGTTCATCCCGGCTACCAAACCAAAAGTCAAGAATTTCATTTGCCTGTGACATCGCTTTTACATTCCCTTACAAACGACTTGTCGCATTTTACGCATATTTGCGGGCAATTCAAAATTCATTGCTTGTTGAATAAACATTGAGGGAATGGGAATTATCGGAGTAGCCTGTACTGAATAAGTTAACAAAGTACCGCTACCGTAGTCTTGTAAATCTATATCCGCACTGAAATCGTGAAAGGTGCCCTTATCTAAGTTAAATTGGACTTTGTGCCCAAAATCTTCCACTACATTTAGATAAATATCTACTTGCGCTGTAAAAAACATAAAAGCTTTTTGTGCTGCCTGATACAGACGTTTTACTTCTCCTTTGTATATAATCTCACTCTTAGTGATATCGGGAAAGTATTGCACCCAGCGCGGATAATCTGTTATTTGTTGCCAAACTTGCGATCGCATTAATGGTAAATACATTTTCGCGCTAACATACCCGCCCCAAGCATTATGGGAGCGCGTTTCTACGAAAATTTCACCTTTTAAAAACGCCGCTTGCTTGTCCTGACTCCAAACCATATCCGAACCTGTATTGATTAAGTCTGAGAAAATAGACGCAGACATAATGTTTCGCTCGCTCCTGAATTTTCCACACTACACTTTAAAAACTACACAGAATTGATAATTCCGTTTTAGTCTTATTCGATAATTCTAATTCCGCTCAAATACAAAAGCATTCCGGAACTAGTTGTATCTATAATCTATTATTCCCAAAATTTACCCAAGAATATGTCACGATTATCACTAATATTATGAAGTATTGATGTTAAAGGATAAAGGAGAGGAATTGAGAGTGGGGAGTTAGGAGTTAGAAATCAGGAGTTATGAGTTATGAATTGATAACTGATAATTGGCAACTGGTAACTGCTTGAAGCGGCTAGAATGTCACAAATACTATTGATTAAGAGGGATATTCGGTGAGTCAATCTTCTAAGCTGAATCAAAGATTAACCCAAGGTTTTGGGATGTTTCTCGGTATTGCCATAGCTGTATGGGTTCTCAGAGGATTAGGTATTCTTACTTTTGTCCCTGGAGGTGTTATTTTAATCTTATTTTTAGCCGCTATAGCTTTTGGAATTCTTAGCTACGTCCAAAAAACTTGGTTGCGTTTTTAGATCATCGTCTAAGTTAAGTACCCGTATAAAATTAATTTAACATTTCGTCTAGGCAGCGAATAGGGAACAGTGAACAGTGAACAGTGAACAGTGAGCAATTATAAATTCCTAACTCTTAACTCCTAACTCTTAACTGCTAATTTCTACTCCCTCGTCATAGTTAAAATTTTCAACGCCCATCTACTTATAAAAATTAGCTTGATTTTGGTTGCGCTATTGTAATCTAGTAATGGCGGATGTAATAATCACCCCATAGAATTTTCAATTGGATTAGCTATGCATTGGGATAATTCAAATAATTCTATATAGTTTGTATATGAATAGTTCGGAATTTGCAACCATTAAAAATTGTAATTGTAGGTGGTGGGGCTGCGGGTTTTTTCGCGGCGATCGCGGCTGCTAAAACTAACCAGAATGCCTCTGTTGTCTTGCTCGAAGCCAGTCATCAGCTACTGGCTAAAGTTCGTATTTCTGGTGGGGGACGCTGTAATGTTACTCACGCACTTTTTGACACGAAGGGTTTTATCCAAAATTATCCCAGGGGTTCAAAAGCTTTACTGGGTGCTTTTTCTCGTTTTCAAGCTCAAGATACTGTCAAATGGTTTGCTCACGCTGGAGTACAGTTAAAAACAGAAGCTGATGGACGAATGTTTCCCGTTACTGATAATTCGGAAACAATTGTAAATTGTTTGCTCAAAACTGCTTTGGCTTACAAGGTACAAATCCGCACGAGTTCACCCGTAGTTTCTGTGAATTATCGAGAATTGGAAGAGAATTTAGAAGATAAAGACGATAAATCTAGATTCGAGATTTTACTCAAATCCGGGGAAATGCTGCGATGCGATAAACTATTGCTGACAACGGGTAGCAATCCCGTAGGTTATAAAATCGCTAAAAAATTTGGTCATCAAATTGAACCAACCGTTCCTTCTTTATTTACCTTCAATATTTTAGATAAAGAATTACGAGAATTAGCCGGTGTGAGCGTTAACCCCGTAAACATACGCTTATCAGTACCGGGAAAACCCCAACTAGAACAAACTGGGCCGTTACTAATTACTCATTGGGGTTTAAGTGGCCCAGCTGTATTAAAACTTTCGGCTTGGGGTGCGAGAACATTCCACGAATCCCGCTACAAAGGAACCGTTACTATTAATTGGCTGCCAGATTCCCATCAAGATGAAGTGCGGAAAGAATTACAACAGGTAAGAATTGAGTTTGGAAAAAGAGCGATCGCACTACATCGAGGCATAAAATTACCGCATCGCTTGTGGCAATATCTGATATCCCGCGCCGGTATTGATAAAGATACTCGCTGGGCTGAATTAACCAAACAAGCCTTTAACAAATTAATCCAAGAACTAAATCAAGGGCAATACAGCATTAGCGGTAAAGGAGTTTTCAAAGACGAATTTGTCACCTGTGGTGGAATTAAGCTTAAAGAAGTCAATTTCAAAACAATGGAAAGCCGTTTGGTAACAGGATTACACTTTGCCGGAGAAATTCTCGATATCGACGGAGTTACCGGCGGTTTTAACTTCCAAAGCGCCTGGACAACCGCTTATTTAGCAGGTTTAGGGATGGCTGGGGAGGAGTGAGAGGGGAGAGGGGGAGAAGGGGGACAAGGGGACAAGGAGAGAGGGGGGAGAGGAATAGTAGTGCGAGTATCGAGCGAGCTTTCCGGCTCGCACTACTTTTAATTCCGAACTCCAAATTCCGAATTCCGAACTTGTAATCCAAAATCCAAAATCTAAAATCCAAAATCCTAATAGGGCGGATATCCAAAATCATCTTCGTCTGGATAAACATAAGAATTAGAAACTCCGGCTACTGCCATTGGGCGCGGCGTTTCTGTTTTCACTGGTTCCTTAGCAAAGTCTTTGTATTCTTCAAAAGTCTTGGAAATCAATCCAGATTCCTTTGAGTCTGAAGCAATCAAGTAGTTCGTTAATGTGGAAACGGTAGGATGTTTATAGTCTACGGTTGCAGCAATTAAAACGGTATTTGTGGCAATTCCTCTTTCTTCGCATTCAATTATCGGTGAGTAAATGCCGTGAGCGTGAAATAAAGGTCCTTTTGGAGTTGCGGCTTGTCTGCGATACCCTGCATATGCTCTTTCCAATTCAGCAACAAATCCCCCAGTCGCCCTTCCCTGCTGATATTCGCAGTAAGACTTACTAAAACTTGCTCCAGCCGCACCATTCAAAGTTAGTTGTAATGGTAATTCATGCAAAAAATTCTTATCTTCCCCTGCTAAAAAAATTAGATAGCGAGTAAAAGTTTTAAATTTAAGTTTGTCTGCTAAAAAAGCATCATAATTATCTTTGAGAGTTCCTAATTTTGAACCTGTTTCTCGGTCTTTTACCGATAAAGGGCCTCGACGTACTATAACTATATTTGGTGTTGTGTTAATTAAAACCGTTTCAACTCCAGAACTGAATTGATGTTCTACCTGTTGCCAATTCTCATCAGGTACAAAGCCAACAGCACGGGCATTGTCTAGCTTAATCGCTAAACCGTAGGAACTTATTCCTTCAGCGTCATCCATATTATATTTTGGATTAATCATTTGACACCAAGGGACAACACGAGAAGGTGGTGCATTGAACTTCTCGTCCTCAAAGTCGAATTTTGCAGATGCTTTCATCAGTATATGCGCGGTTGTCGATTGGTACTTTTAAATTTGACTCGGTTGGGTATAAGTCAAGTGCGAGGAGTGTAATTAGATTTTATGGAATTTTAGGCAATTTTAGGCAAGCAAATGCCAGGATTCACCACAACCGAGAATCAACTAAATTGATTTAATAAACGATCATGATTATTTATTTATCATTTTCATGGGGTATTACGCATCTATCTGATGCAGTTTTTAACAAGAACTTCATGTTCACCGTAGTATTCGGAGGATAATTTGATGTTTGGTAATTCTGGATTAACTATCTTTTGACGTATAAAAAAATGCTAAGTATAAAATTATTTTTTTGACTGCGTTCATATCCGGTAGGGAATGTAATTCACAATTTAAGAGCATAAGTACATAACCGCCTTGGAATAAATTCCCAGGCTTATATACAAAGTCTGATAAATCAGACTGAATATAGCTTTTAGTGCGTTTTAATGCATTTTGTTTATAAGCTTTAAAATTGATTTTAAGGCGGGAATTTGGGCTTAACAACAATGGTGCAAGAAGTTAGTTAAAATGGACTGGGAGTAATCAAAAGATTAAGTAATATAATTAACTATATATTTTCATGTACAAGTATTTATACTTAAAGCACTGCTTTCGTAAAAATTTAGGCAAAAATATACAAACCGTCTTCAGCGTCAGAATCTGGTAACATTTTTCGGCTGCTGATATTTCGAGTTTCACATAAAGCTGCGAAGAATTGTAAACTATCCAATCTAGCTGAAAGTTCGCTTAGAGTATCTAAATATTCAGCTACAGCTACTTGACGATTTATCCATTTTTCATCCCACTGGGAGTTGTGGGACATTTCAAATTCTACATCTACACCATTTTTCTTACTACGAATTTGCTCCGGAGATAAGCTGTAGTCGCTTGGGGAAATTTCGATGATTCTTTCTACTCGCTCTGGGCTGATATGGTTTTGAAAGCGAGAATTTGTAAAGCGGTAAGTGGTTGATAAGTAAGAATTTTCATCGTTGATTAATTCATTACCCCATCTTTGAGTAACTTGTTGAAACTTGGGGACTTCTTGAGCAAGTCATTCTTTAGCTTCTTGATTTTGACCAATTTCGAGGAGAAGATTTGCTTCTGTTGCAGTGGCGATCGCCCAACCTTGAATTGCGATATCAGTACTGAGCATTAATTGTGCATCTAGCTGCGGGCTGATTTGTAAAGCTTGGTTGGATAAAAATAAACGTACTCTATCGGCAACTTTCAAACATTCTCTAGGTGATTCATTGGGAAACCGCTGACGATCGTTTATTTCGGCATTTAACGCCGCAATTTCATGAATTATCATTGCTTGCTGAATATGAGAAATAGCTTTAGCAAGACTTTGTTGTTTTTGTCGGTTGTTTTCTACTAGTAAATAAAGATAGGAAAGTTGTCCGGAGATAATATCTAAGCGATTATCAATACGATTTAAACTCGCTTCAACTTTATTTCCAAGTCTCGTAGCGTAAACCGCTAAAAATAGACGCTTTTGCTAATTCATAATATTTTTTACACTTTTTTTTGCAAATTAATGAACCGCAATATTTATTTCTGCCAACAAGATAATATTGCTTAATTATTGAAAAAATTCAAGTGTTCATAAGCCTAGTTTTTCAAAAAATCCGGTTTCTTGATTATCATAACTAGCAATTAATTTGAAAAGTAAGCAATACGAAGACTTTGTATTAAAAGAAAAAGTGATGCAACTGTTATCAAAATTCCCCAAAACCAATGTGGTAAAATCAATACTTTAGCAATTTGAGCAGTATCTGAATTACCATTGTAATAGCGGAAAACATAATCAAAATCGCGAAAAGTACTTATACAAGCTTGCACTCCGAGAAACTGAATTGAAAAAACTTTTATTTCTGGAGATGCTTCTAATCCAATTCCTAAAATTACTAACCCAAGCAGACTAATTAATAAAATTCCAATCCCGGTTCGCACCCAAATTAGAACTGAAATTAACATAAAGCTGCCCAAAATAATTAAAACTTGTTGGGAGGTTTGCCAACTACGAGAAGCCAAAATAAAACCAGCACCGATAATAGGAGGTCCCATCGGACCAGCAGCAGAAACAAGCACATTACCAATTTGTCGTAAAAATAGCGAACCGCGATATTCATACCGAGCTAATCCATTACCATTAGCAAAAATCTCTAATTTCTTGAAGTTTGCTCCTAATAACACAGCCATTAAACCATGCGCCATTTCATGGTACCAAGTTGATAATAAAGTTAAGGGATAGAGAATTATTTTACCGCTTGGACTTTGCCACATAATTCCGGTAACTATAGCAATTCCTACTAATAATACTAATCCCGTGCGGTCATTTGATGATATCAAGTTTTCAATTGAATACGAGTTATTAAAAATATTCCACAATTGACTCATAAATAAGTTTTTGAATTAAATTAGATTGCAAAACTACGTATTTACCCTAATTAATTTATAATATTACTTGTTTCATAATTAAAGTTTACAGTATTACATTGTATTAATGTTCTACGGTCTTACTTAGTGCTTAAGTACTATTTTTAATAAATTTACCTCTTCACAATGAATTATCTAGCTCATTTATTATTATCAGATGGTACAGCAGAATCTTTGATAGGAAATCTTTTAGGAGATTTTGTTAAAGGTTCGATAGAAAACATTTATCCTCATGAGATAATCAAAGGAATTTACTTACATCGTAAAATAGATTGTTTTACCGATTCTCACCCAATATTTAGGTCAAGTAAAAGGCTTATTAGTCTCAATAGACGCAAATTTTCAGGAATGATGATTGATGTATTTTATGACCATTTTTTAGCTAAGAATTGGTCTAATTATTCAAGTACTTCACTTGCTGATTTCACAAATCATGTTTATCAAGTATTGCAAGAAAACAAAAATATACTTCCCGAACGATTAAACAGTATTCTTCCAGATATGATTGCTTATGATTGGCTGGCATCATATAGAGAAACATCTACAATTAATAGAGCTATAAACGGGCTTTCTCGTAGAATCAAAAGTAAAAATAATTTAGTTGGTGGAGTGGAAGAATTATTTTTGAATTATCAGCAGCTTCAAACTGATTTTTCTATATTTTTTCCAGAATTAATTGATTACACGTTGACAGTTAACAGTGAGCAGTGAGCAGTTAGATAATATTAGATGGTGTTGAGAAAACCGGGTTTCTTGATAATCGTGAATGATTTCAAAGTGCGATAGACTTTAAATTTTATTATCATAATAAAGTCAACTATTATCGGCTCAAACTAATTATTATGAGCATACAAACAAAAATACCAACCGACACTTGGGTAGCAGCGACTTGGGATGAATATATCCAAATAATCGAAAACCCTGCTTATGAAAAAGCTAAGGGTTATTACTATAACGGTAAGATGAGGATTGAAATGTCGGCATTAGGAAATGACCATTCACAAGATCATGCATTAGTTATCTTAGCTGCTAGCAACTACGCAGCGATCAAAGGTATTCCGATGAATGTGAAAGATAACTGTACCTTCCGTAAAACTGGCTGTAAAGAATCACAACCGGATGTTTCTTATTATATTGGTGACAATGCTGATGCAATTCCTTACGGAACTTCTATTATTAATCTTGACGAATTTCCAGCACCAAATTTAGTCGTTGAAGTTGCTAATACTTCTCTTGCTGATGATAAAGGTGAAAAACGTCTGCTTTATGAAGAGCTAGGTGTAAATGAATACTGGATTGTCGATGTCAAAAACGTTCAAATTATAGCTTTTTTGATAGAAAATCAAGGTAGTCGGCGAATTACTCAATCTCAAGTGTTGCCAGGTTTAAATATTTCATTGCTGGAAGAAGCTTTTCGTCGCTCTCGTCAAATGAATCATAGTCAAGTGATTTCTTGGTTATTCTCAGAATTTCAAGAATAATATTTTTTTATGTTCCTTGAAAGTTGTTAGTTGATAGTTGGCAATTCTAACAACCAACTACCGCCCTACTAACTACCGCCCTACTAACTACTTATAACCGTTCAAGTAAGCTATAACCGTGGCTATCCGTACCGCAAGTACTATATAGTCCGTATTCGGTGGCTAATCGCTGCACCTGTTTCGTTTGGGTGATACTTGGTTTCCAGGGTTTGCGACTATTGTAAGCGTAGAAGCTTTCCACACCATCGATTCCTAATTCCGCAGCAGCAGGAACTAAGTCAAAATGGCTTTTTTTATAACGTGCTGGATGAGCAAGTACTGCAAATCCTCCAGCTTCTTGAATGGCAGCAATTACGTTTACAGCTTCGTACTCGGAACCTGTAACTGGTTCTCCCTGGGTATAGGGTTGTATGCTGGAATGTTCTGGATCGAAAGCATAACCTAAAATGTGAACTTCTACGTTCAGAAGATTAGCATTGATTTCAACACCACTCCACAAATACGGTACATCAGCATCGGGATTATTCCATTTCCACTCTTCCAAGCATTTTTTAGCAGCTTGATAACCACCTGTATTGTGATGATCGGTAATTGCAAGTCCTTTTAAACCATTATTAATTGCTTGCTGTATCAATTCGGATGGCTCCATTGCACCATCAGAATGTACGGTGTGCATATGAAAATTATAATTATTCGGGCAGCTTTGCGCGTCTAAGTTTTGGAATACTTCTTTTAAAAGCGTCTTAGAAGCACAAGTAAGGGCAAAATTTACAGCCATAACCTTTTTTTGTGTAAAATTATTTATTCTTAACACTCCACTAAGTTACACCTGTAGTCCGGAAAACATTAATGCTTAATGCTTAATGCTTCGGATTTTGTTGGCGTTAACTTTTTGTGCGTCAATAGCAAATTTTTTCAATATGTTAAGACTAACTTAGCAAATTTTAACGTTTATGGTGATGAGTATTTTTTATACTCTCGGAGTAAAAAAGTAATAAATGACTCATAATAATAAGTAATTCCCACCTTCAGTTTTTCTGATGCAAGAAGTCAAAATACAGTTTATTGCTTTCAATTTGGTAAACCGATTAATTCTCCATTGCCAGAAATTACTTCACCAATGTTATAAGCTGCAATATTCTGCGATTCAAAAAAGCTAATTGTCTGTAGTGCGCGATCGCCTGGAACTATGAGAACGAAACCAATTCCCATATTGAAAGTATTGTACATAGCTTGAGAATTTACAGAACCCACTTGTGCTAACCAATCGAACACGGGTGGAATCATCCAGCTATCGGCTTTAATTTGGAAAGATTGTCCTTCTCCCAAACATCTGGGTAGGTTTTCCGGTAATCCACCACCTGTAATATGCGCCATTGCGTGGATTTCTAAACCTTCTTTTTGCGCTGCTAATATTGGTTTAACGTAGATTTGCGTCGGTGTCAGAAAAGTCTCACCTAAAGATTTACCATTAAATAAATTTGGGGTATCGTCCCAACTTAATCCTTTATCGTCAATAATTTTTCTTACCAAACTAAACCCATTGCTGTGTACTCCAGAACTAGCTAAACCAATAGCCACATCTCCTACTTTTACCTTAATTCCATCAAGCATCTGACTTTTCTCGACAATCCCTACGCAAAAGCCAGCTAAGTCATATTCTCCCACTTGATAAAAACCCGGCATTTCGGCGGTTTCTCCACCCAATAAAGCACAACCGGATTGTTTGCAGCCAGAAGCGACACCCGCAACGACTTGAGTTAACTGTTGTGGATCGAGTTTACCTGTCGCTAAATAATCTAAAAAAAACAAAGGTTCTGCACCAGATGTCAGCACATCGTTAACGCACATAGCCACCAAATCAATACCAACAGTGTCATGGCGGTTGATAATATTGGCAATTTTCAATTTCGTTCCCACACCATCAGTACCCGAAATTAAAACGGGTTGCTTATAACCACTGGGTAACTCAAAGCAACCTCCAAAGCCACCCAATCCGCCAATTACTTCCTTTCTAAAAGTGCTGTGAACCAGATTGCGAATTTGACCGACAAAATCGCGTCCAGCTTCAACATCAACCCCAGCATCCCGATAATCCATTTCAGTGACCAGTTATCAATTATCAATTATCAGTTCTCGCTACTGTTCATTGTTCATTGTTCATTGTTCATTGTCAAAATACTTTATCTTCGATGCCAACCCACCATTCACCCAGATTCATTAAGTCTTGATGGATGTCTTGTAGATTTTCGGCGTATTCGTTTTCTGAAATATTAGCTCGATTTTCTTCTAGCTTCAAAAGACGTAACTGTATCAGCAGCCAAGGTTTGGAAATACTTTGAGTCACGTCGATATATTGTCCTAATTCTGTACTATTCATGTATTAAAAAATATTTGTATTTAATCATTCTTAACTCCTAACTCCTAACTGATTAAGGGAATTTCGACGTAACTTTACCTAGAATTTTGTTGAGGGGGATAAAACCATAAGAGCGGCTGTCAGTACTAGCCCTACTATTGTCCCCTGTAAGAAAACAAGAACCATCTTCAAGTACTACAGCCACTCTTTTAATTATTTGCTTTGTTTGGTAGGGATGCCGTGCAACTACGATATCACCTAGTTCTGGTAGCTTTTGTCGATAAGCTTTTGGGTTAAATAATATTTCCTCTCCTGGCTGAAGTTCGGGAAGCATTGAAGGGCCGCTAACGCGCAATCTTTTCCGCATTCCTATGAGCAACTGTAGCAATTTAAAGGCTGTTTGTAATTCCTCGTTCATTGCTTTGAGAGCCAATACTGCTTTATCGACAATTTAAACTAAAAATTCAAACCGACTTAAATTTAATTAAATCAAATCAAATCAAATTAAATCAAATTAAATCAAATTAGCTAGCTTTGTACCAAGAAACATCACGATCTTTGGTTGCCCAGAACATATTATGGATTTTATGTACGGCTTCCATTAATTCGTTAGCATGGTCTAGATTAACTTCTACTTTACAGGCTGAGCAAAGTTTTGTTGCTTTCCAGAAGGTGTCGTGCAAGTCAGGATACTTTTCGAGGTGTACTGGCTTGAAATAATCTGTCCAAAGAATTAATAAGTCTTCTTTGGTTTTTTGAGCTTGTTCTTCTTTGATCGCAACAAAGCGAGAAAAGGTATTGTTGTAAGCAATCGTCGCTGCTTTGTCACCAGCAGGTGGATGCTCTAAATCCATGAGTTTTTTGGTCATGGAGACTACTGCTTCTGCGGTAATTCTAGCGGAAGAAGGGTCATAGACTCCACAAGGCCCGTCGCAGTGAGCCTGTACCTCTGGTGCGGGGAAATTAGTTTTGAGCTTGGCAGCAATTTTTTTGAACATGATATTTAGAGAGAGCTTGACTTAGGATAGGTAGAAAGTGTAGGGAAGCATTATCTAGTAAGCGAGTAAATATAAGACTTTAGTCAAAAACTCAAGCTTTTACTCAATTATCCCCCCCTACCCCATATAGCTTAGTGCTATTGCGTTACCCAGGCAACCCATCCGAATGGGTAACTCACCCCATTTAAAGATATTTTTTTCTTTTCAACTCTATTAAATATCCAAATGATCTTCTTCTGCCACCACCGTAAGTGCTAACCCCTATATTTTTTTATCTCTAACTGCAATTTAACAACGGGTACACCCCAAAAAGATGACAGAGTTTCTTTCTAATGCCAAAATAGAAAGTGGTCGCCCTAGTTATCCTTTATAGGAAAATAAATGTTAATCGCCCACGGTGGCTATTCATTTCGCGAAGCATTGCTGATAAAGCTTCACAATTCCCGTTGTTACTTCATCAATCGTTAAACCATCGGAAACTACTTCTATGGCATCTGCTGCTTTCATTAACGGTGAAACCAGGCGGGTGCTGTCTTTCCAGTCGCGTTCTTTAATGCTATTTTCTAGTTCTTCAAGACTGACTTCGGGTTGTCCTTGTTTTTTGTAATCTTGTTGACGACGGCGGGCGCGTTCGGAAACGGTTGCAGTTAAGAAGATTTTTACCTCAGCATCGGGAAAAACTTGAGTACCTATATCTCGTCCTTCCGCGACTAAACCGCCTCTTTTACCCCAGCTTTGCTGTTGTTTAACTAACGCGCTTCGCACGGCGCTTTGGGCTGCTATTGCCGATACTTTTGATGTTACTGACTCCGTCCGAATTTTCTTGGTAACGTCATTGCCGTCAATCCAAACCCGCACCGGCGATTTCAAATCCTCGCTGGGAGTTAATTTAATCGAACAACTATTAGCCAACTCGGCGATCGCACATTCATCGTAAGCAGGAATTCCCTTTTGTAATACCAGCCAAGTAACGGCACGGTACATAGCACCTGTATCTAAAAACACTAATCCTAATGTAGCTGCAACTTGACGAGCTACGGTAGATTTACCGGCACCAGCAGGTCCATCAATGGCGATAATCGGTTGGCGATCGCGCAAAATAGTGTTGTCAATCAATCGTGTAGAGCCGAGACGAGCGGCGATCGCAATCATTCCTTCCTCCTTAATTTCATCTAATGGCATTAACGTGTATGGTTCAATCAATTCAATATATTCCACAGATACAGTACTGACCATTGCTATTTCTTTACAAATAGCTTCAATCAGGGTGCTACTTTTACGAACTCCACTGCGAAACGCAGCACGAGCTTTTTGCAAGCCGCGATACAAAACAGCCGCTTGCTGCTTTTGACTAACAGTTAAATACTGATTGCGGGAACTTAAAGCAAGACCATTCGCTTCCCTAACAATTGGGCAAGCGACAATTTCTATGGGAAAATTAAGATCGGCAACTAATCGTTTAACGATCGCTAGTTGCTGACCATCCTTTTGACCAAAGTAAGCCCGGTCTGGCTGCACCAAGTTAAAAAGCTTGGTAACAATTGTAGCCACACCCTGAAAATGTCCTAGCCGAGTATTACCACACAAGCCTGATATCATATCAGATGGTGGAGTAACTTGTGTAACAATTGAATCTTGTATACTCTTCCGAGCAACGTCAATCTCTTCCGGATTTGGTACAAACATAGCATTTACCCCGGCTTCTTCGCAGAATTTTTTGTCCTGCTCCAAAGTACGGGGATAATCTTCATAATCTTCGTTCGGACCAAATTGCAGGGGATTGACAAAAATACTGACTATGACAATGGCATTTTCCTGCCGCGCCCGCTTAATCAAGCTTAAATGACCCTGATGCAAAGCTCCCATAGTCGGAACCAAGCCTACTGCTGTTTGGAGACGAGTTGTCATTTCAAGGGATAGCGGCTCCTCAGAATGCAAAGGCTCGCTTTGCCAACGGAGTTTATCCAAATAGCAGCGTAAAGCTACAACCGTTGTCAACAGGCGCACAAAAAATCCTCTATCTACACTAGCTTTCCCCCGTTAGTGTATATCCGAATTCGGGGAAAGAGAGTAATTAAATAGAGGATTATCAAGATTTTTAACTAATTTGGGGCATGGGAGATGGGGAGAGAGGGGGATGGGGAGACAAGGAGAAGAATAATTTACCCCTAACTCCTAACTCTTAACTCCTAACTATTCCCAACCTTTAACCTTTAACCTAAACTCCTATCTTCCTAAAACTTCAACTCTAACTGGCGCAATACCTCTACCAATCATTCCGATAACTCCGGCTGCACCCTTAGAAAGGTCGATGACACGACCGCGAATGAAGGGGCCTCTATCGTTGATTCTTACTACCACGGAACGCCCGTTACGCATATTGGTAACGCGAACTCTGGTTCCGAAGGGTAGGCTGCGATGGGCTGCTGTCATTCTTGCTGGATTGAATCTTTCACCAGAAGCGGTTTTTCTACCAGCAAAGTAAGCACCGTAAAAGGAAGCTATACCTCTAAAACCTCTTGTTCGTCCTCTTGTAGCAGTTCTTCCTTTTTTTGCATTACCCTTGCTAGAGGCTGTTTCTTGTGCCGCAAGATTTTCTGTTTTAGTTAGCTCTGGAGGTAAGCCAGCAATTGTGTTTAGAGGAGATGCTTTACCTACTAGTCTCCGCAAACGATTGGTTGCTTGCAGCGCATCTTGTCTAAGATTTGTGGTTGCGTCGGGAAGCCTTGTGTCGCCATTAATTTCTACAAGTTCGGAGCCGTCCACTTTGATCGTGTAGCGCTCGGTAAGGGTTTCGGCACCAGACTTAGATTCGGTACTACCGTTCCAGCTTACGGTAATTTTGTTTGCATCAACTTTCTTGTTGACTAAATCGTCGATTTTAGCGGCGACTGTAGTTGCTTTTTCTACAGCATCGCTATAGTTGCTATCAACTGCTACAGCGTTCTTGGGTAGGGCTACTTTATTCTCTGAATTTGCAACAGGAACAGAACTCAAAAAGGTAAAAACAGGAATGTTGCGAATATAGAGAGTTGCTGCCTGACGCTCTGCTAATTTGTGCGCGTAAACCTTAGTAACATCAGCATTCGAGCCGTTAAAAGTTTCCGCTACAGTCTCTTTTTCAGAGCTTTTTTGAGAGGTAATCGAGGCTTCATTTACCGTCTGAGCGCGGCTAATGGATGGTGTTCCAATAACAGTTGAAATTACAGCTACAGCAGCCAACAAAAGTCTTTGATTCATGTGTTTAATACTAAATAAAGTCACTTCAGAACTGAGGCTTGATTGCTCGCGGAACGAATGCACCGCTCGGTCACTATATGTCCCCAAATCTTGTTTACTTTCCCTTCACTTTTTATTTATTAACTGCAACAGATTAACATGAAGTCATTGACTTGGGTATCCGAGTTTTAGCGTAGATTACTCTCAAAATATCAAACATTCAATTTACATTTCAAGGCTAAAAGCTTTACCAATTCTTGATTTAGCCGATGTAACATTTTTGAACAATTACAAAATTTAGTTTTTATAGTTTGGGTTATTTAAAAATCAAATCAATTGGCTATGTTTTGTTGATTATCTGATATTTTATACAATTGCAAGTCTGATTAAAGTATTTAATTGGACATTTTTTTCTGTTCATAAATACTGAGACAATATCTCATTACTTTAGAAATTGATATCATAATCACCGTATGCGTTCAGTTATTATAATCACCCATAAATAAATGCATATTCTGTGTTATAGCCGTTAAACCAGTATGAATACTGAGGCTATTTAAGAAATTGGGCGATACTAAATATTTATACTCAAGTCTAATTCGATACTAATAATTAATTTCAATCTGTTGTAGGCGACACAAGTTAAATAGCAGATAAACTACCGATTTGATTTTATAGATTAATAAATTTGTTACATAGCCTCATGTATAAATAGTAGAGATAATTTTACTTTTGCGGAATGAATATTATGTTATTAAAGAATAACAAACTATGAGATAATACTTGCCATAAATATTTTGTTTGATACAAAGAGTTATCAATATTGTTAATTAAAAAAAAATAACGAAGTGCTATTTGTCAAGGGCGAAACTATTAAATATAGTTATGGTTAATTATTGATAATCTAAGTTTTACTTTTTTACTTTGTTCTAACCCTCTCCGAAATTTTGGAGAGGGTAATTTTATATAGAGACTTTGCCAGAATTGTCAACTATTTCAACTGTTACAACTACACCCGCACTTTGAGTCGCCATTCTATTCACGGCTGAACTATCTACATTCCCATTCCCCAATTCTCTTAACGTAACTATCAATACATTGGCTACAAATTTTATATTGCAAGGAATTCAACAAAAATTATTTGAGTATAATATGACTTGATATCCCGATTAAAGCTTCATAAACTGTAATAGTAATTTAGCTGTAGATATAATTACTTTTGTTAGGTATTTTGCGTAAATTTACTTATTTATTATTCTTATCTAGTTTAATCTGTATAATTAGCTTCTCTTACGTAAGCGAAAAATCGCCAGCTATAGCTTGCAGGCACTGGGGATTTTCTTCTAAAGCTGAAAAATATTACACTCATCCTGAAAAGATAGTAGTAGAACCTTGGAAAGGACAGCATAATGTATATGGTATATTTCAAATTCCAGGCGGCTATCTGAACGATAGAATGTTAAAGATAGAAATACCAGGTAGTAAGACTTACTGCGGTATCCTTGCTTACGGTGGTACTGTTGCAGTTGATGGCGTGTATGCTAAACCTGGACATTACTTAATGAAGGGAATGTTAAATACTCGCTTTGCTATAAAGTTAATTTTGCACGGTAAGCAAGAAGAATTGAAGCAACCGCAAAATTGGAATTTAGGATATACGAAGATTAAGGAGAAGGGTTAGGAGGCGCGGAGTTATAAGATTTTGGATTTTGGATTATGTCCTTACGGACACGCTCCGAAGACTGGATTTTGGATTGAGGAGTTACCAGTTAGCAGTTAGGAGTTAGGAGTTAGGAATTAATTCATATTTTTTACCAATTACCAATTACCCATTACCTCACAACAACATCCCCGCAATGCAAGCCGTCATAAAACAAGCGATCGCACCACCAGTCATTGCTCTAATTCCCATTTGTGCTAAGTCAGCTTGACGATTCGGGGCGATCGCACCAATTCCACCAATTTGAATGCCAATCGAGCCAATATTAGAAAATCCACAGAGGGCGTAAGTAGCAATTATTCGCGCTCTTTCGGAAATTGCAGAGTCGGCGACCATTTTTTGCAAATCTTGATAGGCGATAAATTCGTTTAAAATTGTCTTTTTACCGAGCAATATTCCTACTTGTCCGCAATCTGCCCACGGTACGCCCATCAACCAGGCTACGGGGGCGAGTAGGTAAGAAAATATCAACTCTAACGAAAGTTGTGGTAAACCAATTAACGAACCAGCATAGCCCAAAATTCCGTTTGCTAAAGCCAATAACCCCAAAAAAGCAATCAACATCGCAGCTACATTTAAAGCTAATTTCATCCCTTCACTGGCACCAGTTGCGGCTGCGTCGATCGCATTGGAATAGCAGCTTTCTACTTCGATTTTGACTTTCCCTGCGGTAGGGGATTCTTCGGTTTCGGGGTAAAGTACTTTAGAAATAGCTAAGGCTGCGGGTGCAGACATTACGGAAGCGGCGATTAAATGTTCTGCTGACACTCCAAAGGAAATATATGCAGCCATAACTCCACCTGCGATTGTGGCAAACCCTCCCGTCATAATCGCGTGTAATTCGGAACGAGTCATAGTTGCTACATAGGGTTTGATTAATAACGGAGCTTCAGATTGTCCGACAAAGATATTCGCAGCAGCACTGAGAGATTCGGAACCCGATGTTTTCATGGTTTTCATCATCACTCCGGCGACGATTTGCACGATTCTTTGCAAGATACCGTAGTGGTACAAAATCGTGATGAAAGAAGAGAAAAAGATAATTGTCGGTAGTACTTTGAAAGCGATGTAGTGTTCTTCAAAATTGTCGCCAAACACAAATTTTGCTCCCGCATCGGAATAGTTGAGAAATTGACTGACTACATCACCCAGAAATTTGAATACCATAAAACCGGGTGTAGTTCTCAGAATTAATATTCCGAAAATCAGTTGTAAAGCAATCCCCCATACAACAGGCACCCAACGAATAGCGCGACGGTTAACCGACAAACCATAAGAAATTCCCACAAATGCAAAGATTCCGAGCAAAGATATTAAACGATTCATTAGTTGTTAGTTGTTAGTTGTTAGTTGTTAGTAGGGCATTGGGTAATTGGTAATTGGCAATTGGTAATTGGTAGTGGGAGCGCTCTTTACGAAAAATATTTCTCTCCCCATCCCCCCATCACTAGAGTGTTGACTTTGTGCATTTTGAGGGGGTAAAAAATCATGCAAAAAACGTGTTCGCCCCTCTTCTAGTGCGCCCTCTCCCCCTTCCCCTCTGCCCTTCTCCTGGAGAGGGGTGCCCGCCAGGGCGGGGTGAGGGATTTGTGTTGCGATTATTACCGACATAAAAATTGTATGAATGAAAAACCGAGAAATTCTATCAAAGTCAACAGCCTACCCCATCACCCCATCCCCGAATCTCCGCACCTAACGGTGATAGAAAAACCAACCAACGGGGAACTCTAATATAAGCACTTTATGAAATGAGCATATAAGAATGGTTATTATTACTGGTTATGAGATTCTGGAACAAATTTATGAAAGCCCAAATTCTACGGTTTACCGGGGAAGACGAGAGGAGGATAATCAGCCAGTTATTTTTAAAGTACTTAAGCAAGATTGCTTGAATTCTTTACAGTTGACTATTTATAAGCAGGAGTATGAAATTATTCGCAATCTCGAACATCAGGGAATTATCAAAGCTTATGATTTGCAACACGATAATTTTTTGATGATGATTTTGGAAGATTTTGGGGGAGAGTCGCTGAACAATTTACTCTCTCAAAATAAATTTAATTTGGTGGAATGTTTGGAAATTGCCTGTCAAATTACTGATAGTTTGGCTCAAATTCATGCAGCACAAGTTATTCATAAGGATATCAATCCTAGCAATATAGTTTTTAATCCCGTTACTAAGCAACTGAAAATTATTGATTTTGGAATTTCGACAAGATTGGGAAGCGAACATACTGTTTATAAGAATGCGAATGCAATAGAGGGAACTTTAGCATATATTTCTCCAGAACAAACTGGAAGAATGAATCGTTCTTTAGATTACCGCACGGATTTTTATTCTCTGGGGGTAACTTTATATGAATTATTTACCCGTCAGCTACCTTTTGTTGGTAGTGATGCGATGGAGTTGATTCATTGTCATCTTGCAAAACAACCTGTTTCTCCGGCGCGAATTAATTATAAAATTCCTCGGATGGTTTCAGCGATTGTGATGAAGCTGATGGCAAAAACTGCTGAGGAACGCTATCAAAGTGTTTGGGGGATTAAAGCCGATTTAGAAACTTGTTTGCACCAATTAGAAAGTTACGATTGCATAATTGATTTTGATTTGGGTAAAGAAGATATTTCTAATAAGTTTTATATTCCTCAGAAGCTTTACGGTAGAAAACAAGAAATTTCTACTTTATTAACTGGCTTTGAACGACTTGTAAGCGCAGTTAGTAAAACTGAAATGATTTTGGTAACTGGTTATTCTGGTATTGGTAAATCTGCTTTGGTAAAGGAAATTTATCAACCGATTACTCGTCAGCGTGGTTATTTTGTTTCAGGTAAATTCGATCAGTTTCAACGAAATATTCCTTATTCTGCTGTCGTTAAAGCTTTGAGTGGATTGGTAAAACAGCTTTTAACTGAAAGTGAATTGCAAATACAGCAGTGGAAGCAAAAGCTGTTATCTGCTATTCAACCGAATGCTCAAATTATTATCGATGTAATTCCGGAAATTGAATTAATTATTGGTAAACAACCATCTGTAGAACAATTAGGTGGAAGTGAAGCTCAAAATCGGTTTAATTCGGTTTTTAAAAGCTTTATTCGCGTTTTTTGTCAAGCTGAACATCCTTTAGTATTATTTCTAGATGATTTACAGTGGGCTGATTTGGCTAGTTTACAGCTAATTGAATTGATGATGACGGATGAACAAATGCATCATCTGTTATTGATTGGTGCTTATCGAGATAATGAAGTTGATGCTGCTCATCCGTTAATTATTTTATTAGAAAGGTTAGAGGTTGATGCATCTATTAATGAAATTAATTTAACTCCTCTCAATCTAGATCATATTACTACTTTAATCGCCGATACTTTACATAGAGATATCAATGATGTGAAATCTCTGGCAAAATTAGTTAACGATAAAACTGGTGGTAATCCTTTCTTCGTCAATCAATTTCTCCATAATTTATATTCCGAAAACTTTGTTTATTTCTACACATCACAAGGTGCAGAAAAACCGAGATGGGAATGGGATACTGCTCAAATCGAAGCGATGGATATCACCGATAATGTTGTAGATTTGATGATATCTAAATTAATTAAACTACCTAAATCAACCCAGCAAGTGTTGCGTTTAGCAGCCTGTATCGGCAATCGCTTCACCTTAAATACTTTGGCAATTGTCAGCGAGTTTACTCTAATAGAAGCTTTCCAAAATTTAACAAATGCTATTGAAGAAGGTTTTATATTACCAACTTCTGGTTTCGAGTTTGTTGATAGGAAAATGTTTGATTCGCAGCTTGTTATTTACAATTTTAGATTTTTACACGATAAAGTTCAACAAGCTGCTTATTCACTAATTGCGGAATATGAAAAACAAGCAGTTCATTTACAAATTGGCTGGTTGCTGCATTCTAATTTTTCTCAGCAAGAGAGAATAGATAATATTTTTCAATTGGTAGATCATTTTAATTTAGGTAGAGAATTAATTATTGATGATAACGAAAAATTAGAATTAGTCAAACTGAATTTAACTGCTGCAAAAAAAGCTAAAGATGCGATTGCTTATAGTGCAGCTAAAGAATATTTAACAATTAGCAAGTCGGAATTACCTGCTGATAGCTGGTTGCAATTTTACGAATTAACATTAGATATCTATAAACAGCTTGCTGAAGTTGAATATTTAAACGGTAATTTTGAAAAATCGGAATCTTTAATTAATTTAATTCTTGAAAAAACAAAAACTCCTGTAGAAAAAGCAGATATTCACAATTTTTTGGCTATTCAGTATACAAGTATAGGACAATTCAAAGAAGCTATAGAAGCGAGTAAAAATGGGTTAAAATATCTCGGAGTTGATTTAAACTCAAGCAATTTAGATGAAGCTTTAAAACTAGAATTTATCAAAGCAAATCAGCTTCTGGAAGGTAAAGAGATAGCTTCGTTAATAAATCAACCCGATATGATAATAGCCGATAAAATTGTAGCTATTAGTTTATATACAAATATATATCCAGCTTGCTATTTAACAGATCAAAAACTTTATAGCTTAATTGTGATTAAAGCACTTAATCTATGTTTAGAATACGGTAATTTAGCAGAATCAATCCCAGCTTATAGCAACTATGGAGTTTTATTAGGTTCAATTTGGGGAGAATATCAAAAGGGTTACGAGTTTGGTAAATTAGCTTTAAATATAAGTGAAAAATACCGCAATCTGTCTCAAAAATGTAAAGCCTGTTTCCTTTACGTAACTTTTCAAATAGCCTGGATAAAGCACATAAAATTCACTAATGATATTGCCAAAATAGGATTGAAAGCAGGTATTGAATCTGGCGATATCCAATTTTCTGGTTCTACATTGGCTTGTCAACTATTCAATATTTTACATCAAGGTGTAAGTATTGAAAAATCTCTTAATGAAGCTAATAACAGTTTAATATTTGTCAACAAAAACACAAATCAATTTGCACTAGATACGATTTGGGCTGCGAAACTATGTTTAATGAACCTAAATGGAGAAACAAAAGAATTACTTGATTTTGATAGTTCCGAATTAAGCGAAGCAGAATATCTTGATAACTGCTGGGAACAAAAAAGCTATATGTCTTTGTTTTATTACTATACTTTTAAGTCTTTCATACTGTATCTTTACGATCAACCAGTCGAAGCTTTAGAAATAGTAATTCTTGCTGAAAAATTATTAGAATATGTTGTTGGTATAATTGCCATTGCCGATCAAAACTTCTATCAATCTTTAATTTTAACCGCACTGTATCCCGCTGCAACTTTTGCCGAACAAAAACAATATTGGCATCAATTAGAACGCAATCAAACGCAAATGAAAATTTGGGCAGATAATTGCGAAGCTAACTTTTTACATAAGTATTTAATTATAGAAGCAGAAATGGCGCGAATTTCTGGCAATAAATTAGAAGCAATGGAACTATATGACTTAGCAATTGCTTCTGCAAAGACACATGATTTTATTCAAAATGAAGCTTTAGCGAATGAATTAGCTGCAAGATTTTGGTTGGGAATGAATAAAGAAGATTTCGCTCAATTTTATCTCCGTAAAGCCTATAATGGCTATAAAAACTGGGGTGCTAAATTTAAAGTAGCAGATTTGGAAAGTCAATATTATTTCTGGTTAAATCCCAAACTTCCAAAATCTACGAATTCTCAAACAACTATAAATCAAAATTCTACAACTACTAATTCCGCAGATTCATTAGATATCGATACTGTTTTCAAAGTCTCCCAAACTATTTCTAACGAAATTTTGTTAGCGGAATTAATTGATAAGTTGATGAAAACAGTAATTGAAAATGCCGGAGCGCAAACAGGATGTTTAATTTTTATCAGTAACGGAGAATTAATTATTGGAGCGGTAATTAATACTGAAGGAAAATTAGAAGCACAAAATTCTCTTCCTCTTACAGCTTTTAAAAATTTACCAATTTCAGTAATTAATTACGTTGCTAGAAGCCATACCGATGTTTTACTCGATGAAGCGAATAAAAAGAGTGAATTTGCTGATGATGACTATTTTATCAAGCAACAACCCAAATCTGTTTTATGCATTCCGATTCTGCATCAAGGTAAATTAATTGCTATTCTTTACCTTGAAAATAATCTCACCGCCGCAGCTTTCCCTCCACAACGCTTGCAATTACTCAAACTTATTTGTTCTCAAGCAGCTATTTCGATTAAAAATGCTACTCTTTACAATACTTTAGAACAAAAAGTAAAAGAGCGAACTAAGCAACTTTCTCAAGCTTTAGAAAACTTACAAGCTACTCAAAAACAACTTGTAGAATCCGAGAAAATGGCTGCATTAGGTAGTCTTGTTGCGGGAGTTGCTCACGAAATCAATACTCCAGTAGGTACCAGTATCACCGCTGCTTCTACTTTAAAACATGAAACCACTACTTTTAACAACGATGTCTTAGATGGAAAATTAAAACGTTCATCTTTAAATAACTATCTTGAAGTAGCTAGCGAAAGCACCGACTTAATTTTAAATAACCTCAATCGAGCTTCCGACTTGATTCAAAGTTTCAAGCAAGTCGCTGTTGATTCTTCCCATTTAGAAAAACGCGAATTTGCTATCAAACCGTATATCGAAGAAATTTTAAATAGTCTTGCACCCAAATTCAAACATACCGCTCTTACTTTGACGGTAGAAGGTGAAAATAATATCAAACTAGATACTTATCCCGGTGCTATAGCGCAAATTGTTACGAATTTGGTGATGAATTCCTTAAATCACGCTTACCCATCGGGAGAAAAAGGGCAGCTACTTTTTAAAATTAACCAGCAACAAGATAAAGTCACAATTGAATACAGCGATAATGGTTGCGGTATCCCCTTAGAAAATTTAACCAAAATCTTTGAACCTTTCTTTACCACAGCTAGAAACCAAGGTGGTACCGGATTGGGGTTGCATATAGTCTATAACCTAGTTACTCAAAAACTTCAAGGCAAAATTGATGTTAAAAGTGAGGTGAATTTGGGAACAATATTTATAATCGCATTGCCTCTGTGTTGATTCAAAGGGAACAGGAAATAGGGAAATTCTACAATAAATTAGGTTTGTTTATGCTTTTCAAGAATGAATGATAATTACATAAACAATCAATAGCTTGTAATAAATCAGTACTTCTTCTGTTGCCCGTTGCCTGTTTCCCGTTTCCTACCTGCACAAGTAATTTTATTAAATAACTCAAATTTATATATGACAGTCAATACCAATCTAAATTTTTCTGAAACAGACGATGATATTTTAGTATTCGAGGATGAAAAAACCGATGAGATTGCGGTAGATACATCTTTGGAAGAAGCTTGGAAAATTATTATTGTGGATGATGAACCCACAGTACATCAAGTTACTAAATTAGCTTTAAAAAATTTGATTTTTGATGGTAAACCTTTAACTTTCTTTTCTGCTGATTCCAGTCAAGCAGCTAAAGAATTAATTGTGGCTCATCCCGATACCGCTTTAATTCTACTTGACGTGGTGATGGATACGAATGATGCAGGTTTACAAGTAGTTAAATATATTCGCGAAGAATTAAACAATAAACGAGTAAGAATTATTTTACGCACCGGGCAACCGGGAGAAGCACCGGAAGAATCGGTAATTATTAATTATGATATCAACGATTACAAACTTAAAGTTGAACTTACCAGACAAAAGTTAGTTACTACAACTATTGCTGCTTTACGTTCCTATCGCGATTTTACCATTATTGAAGAACAATCGATAAAATTACGATTAGCCTTAGAAACTTTGCAAAATACCCAACTTCAATTAGTGCAAAGTGAAAAAATGTCCGCGCTAGGTAATTTACTTGCAGGAATAGCACACGAAATTAATAATCCAATTGGGTTTGTTGCTGGTAATTTAAAAATGGCGAAAGAATATGTAAGCGATTTATTCGGATTAATTGAAATATATCAAAAATATTATCCAAATCCAGAGCCAGAAATTGAGGAACAAATCGAAGAAATAGATTTAGAATATTTGCGAGATGATTTACCCAAGCTATTTAACTCTTTAGAAATAGGTTCCGAACGAATTCGTAATATTAGTACGAGTTTGCGTACTTTTTCTAGAGGAGATACCGAGCATCAAACACTATTTAATATTCACGAAGGTATTGATAGCACGTTATTAATTTTGAGACATCGTTTAAAAGCGAATCAGTCACACCCTGCAATTAGAGTATTTAAAAACTATGCCGATTTACCTTTAATTAATTGCTATTCGGGACAACTCAATCAAGTCTTTATGAATTTACTCGCTAACGCTATTGATGCTTTAGAAGAATCTAATGCAGGGAAAAGGTTTGAGGATATTGAACAAAATCTAAACCAGATTGAAATTACCACAAGTATAACAGCAGACAAAAAATCTGTAGTAATTAAAATCGCCGATAACGGTTTAGGAATTCCCGAAGAAGTTCAACAGAGAATTTTTGAGAATTTATTTACAACTAAAGCAGTAGGAAAAGGAACGGGTTTGGGTTTATCAATTGCCCGTCAAATCATTGTAGATAAACATAAAGGCAGTTTAAATGTTAATTCGCAAATAGGTAAGGGAACGGAATTTGTGATTGAAATTCCAGTTCATTCAGTGAGCAGTGAGCAGCTAATTGTTAATAGTCAATAATTTAAAAGTTTCGTTTACGATAAATTTATATATTACACCATTCTCAATACTGCTTTTAAAACCGCCTTGGAATAAATTCCGAGGCTCATATACAAAGTACGTTAAAACGCACTAAAAATACTTTTCCAGTCTGATTTATCTCACATCTTGCACCAATGTCGTTAAGCCCATATGCCCGCCTTGTAAGCCGGAGGCTTTCTAGCCCGCACGCTCCGCGTGAACGCAGAGAAATCAATTTCCAGGCTAATATACAAAGTACGTTAAAACGCACTAAAAGCCTTATTCAGTCGTTTTTAAACGACTTTATATGTCAGCCTGGGAATTTATTCCAAGGCGGTTGCGTAAGAATGGTGCAAGATGTCAGTAAAACCGATAAAGAATGTTTAGAAACCAAATTCTGGCTCAATTTACTTAAAGATACAAATTATATTTCTCTTCAAGCATTTAATAGCATTTATACAGATGCAGATGAAATATCCAAAATATTGTTTTCAATCCTTAAATCATCCCGCTTAACAAAATAATCACTCTTCACTGATAACTGATAACTGTTAACTGTTCACTGTTCACTGATTAAAGTTCCATTACTCCCCGATAATGTGCTTCAATTTCTTTAACAGTTTTTGATTTGCGTTTGGTTTGCCATTTACTATGTTTAAATAATTCTTGTCGTAAGTGATCAACGTCGATATTTTTAACTTTACCATCACCTACAATTAATTTACCGTTTACCCAGGCACTATCTACCACATTTGTAGGTCTTCCTAATACTAATAAACCAACTGGATCGGTACGCGGTAATAGTGATAAGTTGGTTAAATCGTACATTACTAAATCGGCTTTTTTACCCACCGTTAAAGAACCAATTTCTTCTCCTAAATTCAAACCTTTTGCACCACCTAAAGATGCCATTTTTATTGATTCTCTCGGTGTAATCCAGTGTTGATAATCTAAATCGGTAATATTATGCAATATAGAACCCATTTTGATTGCTTCTAATAAATCTTGAGAATCGTTACTTGATGCACCATCGCAACCAAAAGATACATTTACCCCTGCTTGACGATATTTTAAAATCGGTGCAATTCCACTTCCCAAACGTAAATTACTTAAAGGATTGTGAACTACTGTAGATTTAGTTTCTGCAAGAATTTTGATATCATCATCTGTTAAATGAACGCAATGCGCTAAAGAAGTGCGATGATTCAAATAACCAATTTTGTGTAAATGCTCGACAGCCGTACAGCCGTATTTTTCTTTAGCTAATTTTTCCTGCGCTTTGGTTTCTAATAAATGCGAATGACGGCAAAGATTATATTTATCGCTTAACTCAATACATCCTTTAAATAAAGCATCGCTGCAAAGTTGAATTCCTGTCGGAGCTAACGCAAAATAAATGCCATCTTCGGGTTTATGATATTTATTTATCGCCGATTCCATGATTTCCAACGTAGCTTGAGTTGAACGAAAATAATCTTCATGAGTTACTTCCGATTCACCCGAAGGCATCCCCGCTGTGAGAGATTCATCTTGAATTAAAGGTGCGATAACTGCGCGAATACCAACTTTTCGATAAGCTTCAACTGCTACAGTTATGGTTTCAAGCTCCTTGCCGGGAATCAAAACTAAATGATCGACAACAGTCGTACCTCCCGATAGCAAAGTTTCTACAGCAGTACCCAAAGCACTCAGATAAACTTGTTCCGTATCGAGGGGTGCAAAATCATAAAGTTCAGCCAACCATAGCTCCAAAGGATAAATCGACATTATCCCCCGCTGCCACATTTCCGAAGAGTGAGTATGAGCGTTAACAAATCCCGGCAACAGCAACTTATTCGTACCATCAATCGCTTCGCCAATAACATCCAAACCAGCAGAAACTTTTTGGATATTCCCATCTTTGATTTGCACATCTACCGTAGCGTAATCATCCTCTGTTGGAATTAAAACATTTTGAATTGTAAAGTTCATCTTGTGTTAGTTGTTAGTGTTTAGTTGTAATAGATTGGGCATGGGAAAATATTTGTAACCAATTACCCATTACCAATTATGAAACCATTAAAACCCCTGGGAGTTGCGCCGAATGCTTGGATGGTTAACGATACTATCGCAGACATTACTCGCTCTCAATTAGATCCACAACCCGTTATTGTAGCTACAGAAACAAAAAATGTGCGCTTTGATTTGGCGAAAACCGCTATTATCGTCATTGATATGCAGAATGATTTTTGTCATCCCGATGGTTGGTTGGCGCATATTGGAGTCGATGTAACCCCCGCACGTCAACCTCTAAAGCCGTTGCAAAACTTACTTCCGGTATTGCGATCGCACAACGTACCCGTGATATGGCTCAACTGGGGGAATCGTGCCGATTTACTTAATATCAGTGCGGGTTTGCATCACGTTTATAATCCTACTGGTGAAGGTGTCGGTTTGGGAGATGCTTTACCTAATAACAATGCAAAAGTCCTCACTAAAGATAGTTGGGCATCGGCAATAGTGGATGAATTAGAACATTTATCTAATGATATTTACATAGATAAATTTAGAATGAGCGGCTTTTGGGATACTCCCTTGGACAGCATTTTAAAGAATTTAGGTAAAACAACATTATTATTTGCAGGTGTCAACGCCGACCAATGCGTTCTCTGTACATTACAAGATGCTAATTTTTTAGGATATGACTGTATTTTTATCAAAGACTGTAGCGCTACCACTTCACCAGAATATTGCTGGTTAGCAACACTTTATAACGTTAAGCAATTATTTGGTTTTGTTACAGACTCGCAAGCAATTGTTGAAGGAATCGGGGAAGGGGGATAGGGTGAGGGGGAGGGGGAGACAAGGAGACAAGGGGAAATAATTCTTTTAATTAACTCATAACTCCTAACTCATAATTCCTAACTCATAACTCCTAATTATTCCCAATTACCAATTACCAATTACCAATTACTAACAACTAACAACTAACAACTAACAACTAACAACTAACAACTAATATGATTAACAGTTGCGTAATTCCGGTTATTAAGTCTCCTTCTGATTATCAAGCGTATCGGATTAGTCCTGATGATTCTAACCGTTTGGCAATTGTTTTCGATCCGGCGATCGCTAATTCATCGTTGACTTGTTGTGTGGAGATTTTCGATGTGGGTGGCAAGACTCCGCCAAATCGCCATTTGTTTGCTTTGGAGATGTTTTTTATTCTCAAAGGGGAAGGTAGAGCAACTTGCGATGGTAAAACTGTAAATATCAAAGCTGGAGATAGTTTACTGGTTCCCGCTACTGGCACTCACATAATTGAAAATACAGGTTTGGGGCGTTTATATACTTTAACTATTATGGTTCCCAATGAAGATTTTGCCGAATTAATTCGCAGCGGTACACCCGTTGAATTAGATGCCGAAGATATGGCCGTTTTGGGCAGACAATATCAGTGAACAGTTATCAATGAATAGTTAGGAGTTAGGAGTTATGATGGGGTAATTGGTAATTGGTAATTGGTAATTGGTAATTGGTAAAAAGTTAGGAATTAAATTTCTCTTCATCTCTCCATCCCCCATGCCCCATCCCCCCATCTCCCCCCTCTCCCCCTACTCCCTACAATATTGATACAGGCTGGTAATTCGGAAATATTTTACTGATGCTGGTTTTATCTAAGTTAATATGACTTTGTAAAACTGTGGAAATAACGTCTCTGAAATCAGTGGTAACTGCTAAATCTCTTTTTTCGTGGAGTTGATTTTCGGATAAGCCGGGAAAATCTCCGTAAATTTGACCACCGCTAATGTTACCGCCTAACAACCATATTACGTTACCATGTCCGTGATCTGTGCCGCCGTTGCCGTTTTCTTTGACTGTACGTCCAAATTCGGATAACACAATAATACTAGTGTCTTTATATACTGCTCCTAATTCTTTTTGTAAAGTCGCTAATCCGTCTCCCAAACTTTGCAAGTGTTGTGCTAATTGTCCTTTTGAATTGCCTTGATTAATGTGAGTATCCCAACCACCTAAACCTATAAACGCTAATTCAATTCTAGAATCGCGCACCATTAATCTTGCTAAACGTTGAGCATCTCTAGAAAAACCTTTGGGTAAAGGTGCGCCGTTGTTCGCCATCTGCATTTCTACATCCGATTCCATCAAGGCTTTGCGGGCTTGTCGTGCATCGCGATAGGTTTTACTCAAGGCATCATTACCGCTGTATAATTTATCGAATGCAGTTGTTAATTGGGGATTATCTATAGGTAAGCGTTTAGCAATATGCCCTGCGGGAATAGTCGCAACAGGAGCATTTCCACCTAAAATTCGGGGGATATCATAACCCACATTTACGGCTTGGATGGGATTGTTTTCTTCAGACATTAAAGCCAAAAGTCGATTCATCCAACCATCTTTAGTATTTTTAATTCCAGGTGTACCATTCTCCATATATTCTTGAGCATCGAAATGGGAACGGGTAGATTCTGGAGAGCCGCAAGCGTGAACAAAAGCCAGACTTTTCTGCTTCCATAAAGGCATTAAAGCTGCAAGACTGGGGTGCAGTCCAAATTTTCCATCTAAATCCAATACACCATCAGCTTTATCTGGTTGAGGAATCGCAGTTCTTTTTCGAGCTTGATAATATGCGTTATCGGTATAGGGAACCACTACACTAAGTCCATCAACCGCACCCCGGAGGAAGATAACTATTAAACGTTTCGAGTTGGGAGTGGCTGAAATACTTCTACTTAACCAAACGTTAGCTCCGACTGCAACTAAACTCGAAGCAGAGAAAATACTGGCTTGTTGGATGAATTTGCGTCGTTTCATTTAGGTGTTAGTTGATAGTTGTTAGTGGTTAGTAGTTGGTAATTAGGTTATAGCTATTAACCTTTAACCTTTAACCTTTGATTATCTGTACATAAATTCTGGGCTACCCAAAATAATCACGGCTCTTTGTTTGGGGGGGCTGGTGTTGATAACTTCTTGGGTTTTGGCAGAAAAGTTGTTTCCGAGGGTGTTTGTTAATTCTGTGTCATCAACTGGTTTATTTGAACGACGGGGTTTTTTATTATTAGTATTACTATTTCTATTTCGTAATCCGCCTCTACCTATTGTATTGGCGAAGCTTAATCGCCAGTTGATTCCGTTGGGATTTAACCAGGCTGCTTGGGTGTTTTTATATCCGTCTGGACTTTGATTTCCGTATAAGGGCATTCCCATTCTGTACAATATGCTGTTTATTCGAGCAAAATCTTGAATTGGTGTGTCGGTGGCTCTAATGCTGGAAATTACGTATTGATATGGTGTTTTAAATTTGGCATTGTAATATTTTGTATCCCAAAATTCGGGACTTTTAAATAAAGTTTCTAGTACGCTGCGAATGTCGCCATCTGTTGCTAAATAACGTTTTGATAATTTATCTACTAAAGTTTTTGGTGGTTCGTCTGCTACAAAATACTGAGCTAGCTTGTAACTGATATGACGGGCAGTTGCTCGATGTTTTGCCAAAATATCTAAGGCTTGTTCTCCTTCTGCGATGCCGCCTCCTTTAATGGCTTTACCTAAAAAGACTTTATCGGTAGAGTCATGATGCTTGTCATTAAAGTAAAAATCATAGCCGTTTTTTAACTCGGGGCCGGGACGACGAAAGCCCCACCCGGTAAATATTTTAGCTAAGTTAATCACGTCTTCTTGGGTATAACCACCGTCAACACCCAAAGTATGTAATTCCATTAATTCGCGAGCGTAATTTTCGTTTAAGCCTTTGAATCTTCCTTTGGGAGGATTGTTAGAAGCGGTATTTTGCCAGTTATCCAAATAAAACAACATGGCTGGATGACGAGCGGTTGCACCCAACAAGTCGCGAAATTTACCGAAAACATGAGGTCTTATTGCTTGTTCTTCGTAAGCCCCCATCCATAAACGGGTTTGTCCTTTATTTTGATATACGTTGAAGTGGTTGTACCAAAAATCCACCATTACTTCTTGCAACTGCCGGGGGCTTTCTGTCGCTCTGAGCAATCGCGCTTTTACGGCTTGTTGGCGAATTAATCTTTCTTTTTTTCGCCTTTGCTGTTTCATTTCTTGGGTAGGTTTTGGTAAGCGACTGATGCTGTATTGCGAATATAGCTGTGAAGGGGTTAAACGCAAAGTTTCAAGTTGAGAAACTTGGTTTTTTAAGCTTTGGGGTTCGGGTATAGATTCAGGTCTCAACTGCTGTTGGATATATTTATCGATGCCAATTTCTCGAACTTTTTCGATATCGCCGGGAGTAGCACCCAAACTGAGCCGATTAATTATATGAAGTATTTTTGAATTTTCAAGTTGAGGATTTGCAACTTGGGAGATGATTTTATTCTCTGCGGTAAGTTGATTTGCCGATATTGCATCGCAGCTTGAGTTAGTTAAGCCTATAGCAATAAAAACAGCGAGTATCCATTTTGTATTAATCATAGGATTGGGAACGGGGAACGGGGAATGGGGAGTTGGGAGTTAGGAGTTGGGAGTTAGGAGTTAAGGTTTAGAAGTTATTTCTACCCCCTCTCCCCACCTTCCCCCTCTACCTCCTCCCCCTCATTCCCTAAAAAAAATAAAAGTGGGCAAAATTGCCCACCTCAAATGCTGCTATCCAAATTCAACTATTGACTTACTTTTTCGGTTGTCTTTGGCTGCCTTGTTGGGTAGCACGCCATTGATTTAAAATTTTCTTCTGGTTAGCATCCAAGACTCCTTCCATTTGTTTTTGGGAGCCAATCATAATATTTTGTAGTTCCTTCTGCTGTGCGTCGCTAAACTGAATGGATGCAAAAACCTGCTGAGGATTCTTACCTGCTTGCAAATCGCTTTGAATTTTATCGCGCTGCTGCTTTGTGAGAACCGCTTGGATTTGGTCGCGAGTTTTGGAGCGAATTTCTTGGATCTTCTTAATTTGAGGCTGAGATAAATTTATCTGTGGGCCTTTTGGAGCATTATTGGCTTGAGAAACTCTTTGTGGTGCATTAGAGTTCGCTTGAGCGTTTGCTGCTAAAGGAGTGATACTAAAAGCGACTGCGATCGCACTAGCTAAGAGAGAGAATTTTTTAAGCTTCATTAAATGCCTCGTGGATTTATGCTTTCTGATGTAACCATTATAGAAACTCATTGCCTTAAGCCTATGAGTATAATCCGCGTGAAATTGGATTTTTCTATTTTGGTTTTTTATTTACCTACTTCAGAATTTTAACAAAAAAAAGAAAAAGGGATTTGTCAAATCCCTCTTTCTGAAATGAACGCGGCTATATTTAACTATTTGAAGAAATATATTTGAAAAAGAGCTAAATTAATTAGCTAGCGCTTTGACGACGGCTGCTGCGACGATTTTGGCGCATTTGCTTCATTTCTTGCATTTGAGCTTTTTGTTCGTCGGTTAGAATCGCTTCAAATTGGGCTTTCTTAGATTCTCGAACTTTCTTCATTTCTGCTTTTTGAGCATCAGTCAAATCTAAGGACTGCCATACTCCGCGTTTATTTTCTCCGCTGGCTTTTGCTGCTTCTAATTTTTGTAGCTGCTCTGGAGTTAAGATTTGCTGCATTTCTGCACGAGTGCTTTCTTTAATTTGCTGCATTTGAGCTTTTTGATCTTCAGTAAAATTCAACTTATTCTTCCATCCACCTTGCTTTTTACCTTGAGCAACAATAGTTGAAGAAGAAGAATTAATTTCAGCTTGAGCAGCGAAAGGAATTGCACTTAAAGTTAAAGCGATCGCACCGGCTAAGAAAGATAATTTTTTGAGTTTCATGTGAGTGATACCTTTTGGGTTTGTTTTGTTCGATGTCACCATCATATGATTCCAACCTCAGTAGTCGCATGAGTAAAAAGTAACGAGTAATCATCTAAAAATATCTAGATAAAGTCATATATTAAACCATGACTTTGGTCACGGGTTCAGGTTTGAATGTATATTTACTATTAATTTAGGATTTACGTAGAAATTCCCCAAACCTTTAATCAAGCTTTTTATTTTTCAAGCGGGTGGTTGTTCCTTATCTGAATATTATTAATAGAAGAAACGCTTATGAGCCGCGCTATCGATATTAAAAATCATCCGTTCAAATTTTTACTTTATTTAGAGTGGATATTACTTGGATTTGCAGCGATTGCTTCAATTGTAAATCCCGTACAAAAATTTCAGACAATTTACCCCGAATTAATGGTTATTAGTTTAACTTTTTTCGGATTAATGGGTTTAAGATTACCTACTAGTAATCGAACAAATAAAATTATTTATACTGCTTGCCAAATATTATTGATTCTAATTACTAACTTTTTTGGTGGTCGAACATCACGACTTTTTCCGTTTCTTAATTTAATATTAGTAACTCGTAGCTGTTTAATTTTTCAACCCTCCGGACGTTTTGTTGTCGCGGTAATTTCATTTTGTTTATTTATAGTAAAATTCCGCAGACAATTTCCTAATGTGTCAACTAGAAGATTACAAAAACTATGGTTTTTTCAATTTAGCTTTGTGGCTTTATTTGTATTAGCTTTAGTTTTTGTATTACTATTGATGAATGCTGTTCTATCCGAACGAGAAAGCCGTGAAAAATTAACTGCTGCAAACGAAAAGCTGCGTCAATATGCCTTAAAAATCGAAAATCAAGCTACATTAGAAGAAAGAAACCGCATTGCCAGAGAAATTCATGATTCTTTAGGACATTCTCTAACAGCTTTAAATTTACAATTAGAAACCGGCACTAAACTTTTAAAAACTAATCCAGAAAAAGCTACAGAGTTTTTAATTAGAGCTAAGGAATTAGGTTCTCAAGCATTAAAAGATGTTAGAGAATCGGTTTCTACTATGCGTTCTAATCCTTTACAAGAGCAATCCTTAGAAACATCTATTGATATGCTGATACAAAATTTTCATCATTCGACAAATATTAAACCAAACTATCAAACTAACTTATTTTATTCTATCCCTCGCGATATCAGTACCGCTATTTATAGAATTATTCAAGAATCATTGACAAATATTTCTAAATATGCAGAAGCTACCGAAGTTAACTTAGAAATAACTACGATAGCTACAAATTTACATATTACGATTGAGGATAACGGCAAAGGTTTTAACGTAAACCAAAATACTACAGGTTTCGGACTGCAAAGTATGCGCGATCGCACTTTAGCATTGGAGGGTAATTTTTATATTGAAAGTCTTCCCGGTAAAGGTACTAAAATTATGGTTGATATTCCTTTATGAGTAGGGAGTAGGGGAACAGGGAATGGGGAATAGGGAGTGGTGAGTGAAGGTAAGGCATGAGAGTAGGTTTTCATTCGCATCTTAAATAATTCTCAACACCACCTTGGAATAAATTTCCCCCGCCCAAAAACCTGCGTCTGATAAATCTGACTGAATATGGCTTTTAGTACGTTTTAACGTACTTTGTATATTAGCCTTGGAATTTATTCCGAGGCGAGTATTTGGGCTTAACAACAAAAACTATCATTCCCTACTCCCTACTCCCTACATAAAATATGATTAACGTAGTACTTGTAGATGACCAACATTTAATTCGTCAAGGTTTAAAAACCCTATTAGAATTAGAACCCGATTTAGAAATTGTTGGAGAAGCAGAAAACGGACAACAAGCCGTTGAATTGGTCGAAAAATTGCAGCCGGATGTAGTATTAATGGACATTAGAATGCCTGTTATGGATGGTGTCGCTGCAACGCGAGAGATAAAAAGTAAATTCGCTCAAACCAAAATTTTGGTACTAACAACCTTTGATGATGACGAATATATCAAAGCAGCATTGCAGCATGGAGCAATGGGTTATTTACTCAAAGATACACCTTCGGAAGAATTAGCTGTGGCAATTCGTGCCGTATACAGAGGATACACTCAATTGGGACCGGGAATTGTCAAAAAACTTTTAACCCAATTTCCTGCAACTACAGCAACTGAACCATCTTCTCCACCAGCAAGTTTAGCCGAACTTACAAAAAGAGAAAAAGAAGTATTACGCTCGATCGCAACAGGGGCAAATAACCGAGAAATTGCTCAGAAACTCTATATTTCCGAAGGTACGGTAAAAAATCACGTTACGAATATATTGAACCGTTTAGAATTACGAGACAGAACCCAAGCGGCAATTTTTGCAAATTCGTTTTTATCTTATTTAGAAGATTAGGATTCACTCCTTAATTGAAGTATGTCCTATCGGACACGCTCCGCTAACGTAGTAAGCGATTTATCGCTCTTATTAAAGGACGCGCATTCCTTACTACGAACACTATTAGAATAAAATCGCTACATTTAGTCAAATTTGTATATAAAGCTATAAATGTTATAAAAATCCTATTTAATAATTGAGTAAGCATTGTAGAGTGTGTTATACCCGAAGGGTAGGCTCCGCCAACAAAAATCAAGTAGGATTCCTATATTTTGCAGTAGTTAAATTATGTTCAATATGGTAATTACTAGAGAAAATACAGACTTCTATTTAAGAGATTTAGAAACACCATTAGGCAAAACGATTAATATCGCAATTGTCATTTTGGTAATGCTATCTTCAGTAATTTTTGTAGCACAAACTTATCAGTTTTCTGAATCAGTAAGCTTTGCTCTCAATGTTATAGATATATTAATTCTCTATATTTTCGCAGCAGAATATCTATTACGGTTGTGGAGTGCGAAAAATAGAATCAATTATATTTTTAGTTTCTATTCAATTATTGATTTAATTGCAATACTACCCTTTTTTATGGGAGCTATTGATATCAGCTATATTCGCTTATTACGATGGTTCCGAATCTTACGATTAATTAGATATCTTGACAGAAGATTCTTATTTGGTAATATTACTACCGAAGATGGCACTATTTTTACGAGAATATTATTTACTTTATTTACAATTGTCTTTATCTATTCAGGCTTAATTTATCAAGTAGAACATCCCGTAAATCCCCAAGTATTTGCTACTTTTGTGGATGCGATGTATTTTTCAATCGTCACAATGACAACCGTTGGATTTGGTGACGTTACTCCAATTTCACAAATTGGTCGTCTTTTAACAGTTTTGATGATTTTAACAGGTATCGCACTAATTCCCTGGCAAATAGGCGACTTGATTAAACGAATAATTAAAACTGCAAATGGAGTAGAAACAATTTGCTCTGGATGCGGTTTAGATTTACATGATGAGGATGCTAAATTCTGTAAAAATTGCGGGACAAAATTGTTTTAGATAAGTCTTGTGAGATTTTGGATTTTGGATTCTAATTTAAAATCTTGACTTTTTCTCTACCTGCTCTGTGCTGCCTATTCGCTCAAATTGTCATTCTAAATTCATTTTCGTACTCTTTGCCATCTGCTTATACCGCAGAAATGGATATTTTTGATCAATACTAAACCTCAGACGTGGAAAGCTGCGTCTTTTTTATTCTACTTATGCTATCAACGCTACCAGCATACTGAGATTATTCGCGGTAGTATTTCAACGTAAGTGAAAAAGTATTAATATAATATGCTGAAATTTATTTATGTAAATCCGACTACTGGCAGCGATACTAATTCCGGTAGTCAACAAGCACCGTTAAAAACAATTACTCAAGCCCTTAAACAATCTGCATCTGGTACAAAAATACAGCTTGCAGAAGATAATTATAACGCTACTAACGGCGAAGTTTTTCCTTTAATAGTTCCATTTGGAGTCACAATTATAGGTAATGAAGATAACAGAGGAAATGGTATTGTAATTAACGGTAGCGGCAGACACTTAAGCCATATTTTTGGCGCTCAAAATGTAAGTTTGGTATTAAATAGTGGCGTTCGACTTCGAGGAATAACTGTAACAAATTCTGCCAGTCGCGGTACTGCTGTTTGGATTGAATCATCTTCACCCACGGTTGTAAATTGTACTTTCATCAACTCTGAGCGTGAAGGAATTTTAGTTACTGGAAATGCTAATCCAACAATCAAAGACAATATATTTACTCAAAATTCTGCTAACGGTATTTCAATTACCAAAAATTCCAGCGGTGAAATTATAGGCAACAGTTGTTTTCAAACAGGTTTTGGTATATCTATTTCTGATAATGCCAATCCTATACTGATAGATAATAAAATTTATGCAAACCGTTCTGGAATCGTTGTTTCTGGTGACGCTCGTCCAGTTTTGCGAGAAAATCGATGCGAAAATAATATTCAAGACGGTTTAACTGTTGTAGCAAATGCTTTACCAGATATTGGAAATAGTAGAAGTCCGGGAAACAACATTTTTGACAATAATGGTCAGTTTGATATTCAAAATGCTAGCATTAACAAACTGATTTCTATAGATAATCAAGTAAAAGTAGTTAATGTTAACGGGAACATACAGTTTTTTGCAGATCCCGAACCAGAGCCGGAAGCAGAATTAGAATCAGAAACAGAAAAAATTTTGCAACCGAAACCGCAAATAACAATAAGTAATTTGACAGATATTAACGGACATTGGGCGGCTGAATATATACAAGAATTAATTCAGTTAGACATAGTTAAAGGATTTCCTAATCGAACCTTTAGGGCAGATGCGACAATAACGCGATCGCAATATGCTGCATTATTAGTAAAAGCCTTTAATCCTCTTTCTTTGCAACAACCAATAGAATTTGAGGATATAAAAAAAAGCTTCTGGGCGTATCAAGCAATTAAACAAGCATACCAAGGGAAATTAGTTTCCCTGTATCCAGGTAAAAAATTTCTTCCCCATCAAAACATTCCCCGCATCCAAGTTATTGTCTCCCTAGCGAACGGATTAGCATTAACAAGTAAAATAGAAATTGACCTGAATATATATCGCGACAGCAATCAAATTCCCAATGATGCTAGAAGCCAAGTATCAGCAGCCACTCAAAATCAACTTATCGTCAACTATCCCAACATAGAAAAACTCAACCCAAATAGAGCCGCAACCCGCGCAGAAGTAGCAGTAATGGTTTATCAAGTATTAGTTCTGATCGGAAAAGCAAGAGAGATTGATTCACCGTATATTGTTAGTTGTTAGTTGTTAGTTGTTAGTTGTTAGGAGTTAGGAGTTAATTACTCTCCTTGTCTCCTTGTCTCCCCATCCCCAATTCCCTACTTCCTAATTAACTTGTAAAGTAGAAACAACTTGCTCAAATACTTGTTGATAACTCTTATCTCCTTTAGCAAAACTAATTAGAATTATCTTTTTACCATCACTACTAGGTAATACTATATTTTCAAATTCATATAGTCCGTCAGTACGAAAAGACATTGCTTCTTTTCCGGCGACAATGTGTGTATCGTAGCTTTCTGGAATGATATCTCCGAGTTCATCATTATTAGTTACCCATTGAACCAAAGATAAACCTTGAGGATTATTTTCTAAGGAAATGCTCATGTTTCCCGGAGAAAACGTATTTTTAAATTTACCTGATTCAATTGCTTGATAATCTTTAACGCTCCATAATTCCAAAACCTTTGATGGATTAGAACCGTCTTGGGGTTCTTTAATCACAAAGCCTTTAGGATACTTGAAATTAACACCTAAGCTACGACTGCGGTAGACATTTGTATTGCTAGCAGCTGCAATTTTTCTGCCAGGGTTTTGAGCAGCTTTTCTCAGAGCTTCAACAACTGGCTTAGGGGAACTTGGTTGAGTGCGAGTTTCTACTCTTTGTTGTGGTTGAGGAATATTCTCGCCAGAAGAAGCTTGAGGAGAAAGCTTTTCGGTTAGAGCTTTGGGAATAGATCCATCACCTTCGGGAGAAGATTGGTTTTGTTGAGGTACTTCCGCAACTTTGGGAGCAACAGATGGAATTGCTTCTGGTGCAGCAGAAGGAAAAGGTGTTGGTACTACCGTGATTTCTCCTGGTGTTCTTTGTGGTATAGCAGCTCTATTTTTATCGTTCTTGCTATTAGCAGATTGTACTGTTAAATCTTGGGAATCATTTTTAGATGAACTTTTTTCAGCTTGCTGACAGGCAATCAAGCTCAAACTCAAGCAGAACATAGCTCCACCCAGCAGTCGTTTAACTCGATCGCGAGTCAACCTCACACCCCGAATAGACATAATTTTCACTCCTTCAACACCGTGTAATATTATTGTGCTTTACAACACTCACACAATGCATCAGGATAACCGAATAAATTGAGAATTATCAACTATTAAATAATAATTATCAAAAGTAAAATAGTAAACAATTTAACTTTACTTATATCTTGCACCGATACGTACAACCCATTCAAAGCTACGCAATCATAAAGCTACATTATCCTACTTAGCTTTTATTTCTAAATTAAGCTTTAATTATTAATACTGAGTAACTTAAATACATAAAATTTTCCGCTTATATTTTTACTCCTACAACTATAATTATTTTTACGGTTGCAGGAGCATTAGTGAAATTCTAATTGATAATTTCTTATGAACTATGAAATGAAAATTTACCCCACATCATCATGAGCGTAACGGTTAAAGAGGAAATCTAAAGCATAGTTACGCAGCTTGTAATATTCTGGATCTTCCATAATTCTGGCGCGATCGCGAGGACGAGGAAAAGAAATGTCCATGACTTCCCCAATTTTAGCATGGGGGCCGTTGGTCATCATGACTAATTTATCTGATAAAAACAGCGCTTCATCAATGTCATGAGTAATCATTAACACCGTGCAGCGGTTTTCGTTCCAAATTTTCAACAATTCCTCTTGCAATTCTTCCTTAGTAATCGCATCTAACGCTCCGAAGGGTTCATCTAAAATCAATACTTTGGGACGAATTGCTAAAGCACGAGCGATGGAAACCCTTTGTCTCATACCTCCAGACAGTTGGGGGGGTTTTTTGTCCATTGCATCCCCCAATCCCACCATTGCTAAATGATCGCGGACGATCGCCCTTTTTTCGGCTGTTGGTTTATTCGGATATACAGCGTCTACAGCCATATAAATATTTTCAAATGCGGTTCGCCAAGGTAGTAAAGCATAATTTTGGAATACTACCATTCTATCGGGTCCTGGTTTAGTAATTGTTTTTCCTTCCAAGGTAACTTGTCCGGAAGTGGGTGTACTAAAACCAGAAACCATATTTAAAAGAGTTGATTTTCCGCAGCCAGAGTGACCGATTACACAAATAAAATCACCCTGAGCAACATCAAGATTTACACCATCAAGAACGGTAAAAGGTCCATTTTTAGTTGGGTAAACCTTGCTAACGTCTTTGATTTGTAAATAAGGCTGACGAGATTTACCCTTAGCAGCACCTAATGGTATTCCTAATGTGTTTATATTTGTTCTGGGGTTGTTCATGATATTAATTCCTTGATTTTAGTAAGTGTTAGTTAAAATACAAAATGCGGCAACAATAATATAGTGTTCTAGAATCCTCTATCCCCCCAACCCCCCTTAGATAAGGGGGGCTTTTAGCTTTTGGCTTTTAAAGTCTCCCCTTTTGAATAGAAGAGGGGCTTCATAGCGTTTTGATCCCCCCTAACCCCCCGATAAATTGGGGGGAACCGGAGTTCAAGTCCCCCTTAAAAAGGGGGATTTAGGGGGATCTCTTCTGGGGGGAAAACCTTTAAGCAGCTATACGATGAGCATCAAGAATAACGTCTGCAACTGCAAAATCATGTTTAATTTGCAAGCCGTTGAGGTAAGAAATTGGATCGTCAGCATTGAATGGGGTGCCGTCGAAAAATTGGATCGGTTTACGAACGTAGCTAATATCCATACCTAATTCTCTCGCAGCGGTACTAAAAGTACTCACCCGACAAACCCGCTCGACAATTTCTACCCAATTGCGGGGGAAAGGAGTATGACCCCAACGCGCTAATTGAGTTACAATCCAAATCTGTTCCGTGCGACTGGGACGATTAATCGCAGAGTCGGCATAAAATTGGTGATGAGCGTAATCTCCTACCGGATGGTCTAAATCGCAACTGGTTTGGTTTGGTTCTATTTGAATGTATTCTGTAGGAACGCTAACGTAATCTTTACTTGCTAAGATCTGGCGAATTTCTTCCGTATTTTCCGGCAACGAACAATAATAGCAAGCTTCCAATAAAGCTTTAGTCAAAGCAATAAAACTGTTGGGATAAACCGCAGCCCAATCTTCCCTCACTCCTAAAACTTTACCCGGATGTCCCAACCATACATCTAAATCTGAGGCAGCCGTAATTCCAATCCCTTCATAAGCAGCGCGAATGTTCCAAGGTTCGCCCACACAAAAACCATCTATACTGCCATTTTGTAAATCTGCTACCATCTGTGCCGGAGGTAAAGTCTGGATATGTACGTCTGAATCCGGATCGATACCCCCAGCGGCTAACCAATAACGTAGTAGCAGATTATGCATCGAAGAGGGATGCACTACCCCCATAATGTGCTGGCGATCGCGAGTATGTAGTAAATAGTTGCGGAAATCATATAAGTCTTGTATCCCATGCTCGTAAAAATCCTTAGATAAGGTGATGGCGTTACCGTTACGAGTCATTGTTAGGGAAGTAACTACGGGCAGAGGTTTATTCTCATTTCCTCCTAAAGTTAACCACATCGGCATTCCTGAAGGCATTTGTGCAGCATCTAAATAACCCCCACCAATACCATCAACAATACCCCGCCAACTGGTTTCTCGTACCAAGTTAACTTCGTCTAAACCATGCTTGGCAAAAAAGCCTTTTTCTTTAGCTACTGCCAAAGGAGCGCAAGCTGTCAGGGGAACAAAACCAATTTCTAAATTAACTTTTTCTAAGCCATGCTTGGCAACAACTGTAGTTTTACGAGCGCGAATTTTTTTGATGCGTTTCTGCTGGTTGAGGAAGTAAATCATCTCGCTACGCAAACTGTAGTAACTCGGATGTTCCACTACTTCCATGCGTTTGCGAGGTCTAGGAATATCTACTTCTAAAATACTACCAATTTTAGATGCCGGACCGTTGGTAAGCATGACTATTCTGTCGGATAGTAACACTGCTTCATCCACATCATGAGTCACCATGACAGCAGTAACTTGATTTTCCTCGCAGATTTTCATTAACTGCTCTTGTAAATTACCCCGCGTTAGGGCATCCAAAGCACCGAATGGCTCATCTAACAGCAATAACTTAGGACGAATTGCCAAAGCACGGGCGATCGCTACTCTTTGTTTTTGTCCCCCGGATAACATTGTCGGGGATTTTTCGGCATGGGGACGCAGCCCCACCATATCTATATGTCTGTCTACAATTTTGCGACGTTCGGGTACTGATAAATCGGGCATTACTGAGTTTACCGCTAAAGCAATATTTTCCCGTACCGATCGCCAAGGTAATAAGGAATAATTTTGGAAAACTACCATCCGATCCGGCCCCGGCTGGGTAATCCTTTTACCTTCTAAAGTCACAACACCTTCAGTAGGTAAATCTAAACCAGCAATCATATTTAATAAAGTTGATTTCCCGCATCCAGAGTGACCAATTAAGGATACAAATTCTCCTTTTTTGATTTCTAAATCGATACCTTTAAGGGCAATATATTCACCGCCACCAGTTAAATTAAAAACTTTTTCAACTTGGTCAACACCAACAAATACACTCATATTTTCACTTCCAATTTATGATTATTTTTTATTTCTTTTTAGTTCGTAGGTTGGGTTGAGGAACAAAACCCAACATTATAATTTAACTAAAAACCGCTATTAAATACCCAAGCAAACAAATCCCTTCATTTATAAATGTATGTTGAGTAATTCATCTCAAATCAAAACGCCGATGTTGGGTTACGACGCAATATAAAATAATTGGTTGATCGTTGAATCTTGTCCTGCGTCTAACCCAACCTACCACTACTAACTCCTAACTACTTTTGTTCTGCTGGTGGCAAAATTAGATTTTGAATCCAAACCATAATTTTATCTAGCAACAGACCTACAACACCGATATAAACTAGAGCCAAAATGATTTCACTGACATAATTATTCTGATAAGCATCCCAGATGAAAAAGCCAATTCCTACAATTCCGGACATGACGATTTCGGCGGCAATAATTGCTAACCAAGCTAAACCAATGGCGATTCTTAATCCTGTAAAAATGTAGGGTAAAGCTGCGGGAATTAAGATATTCAAAAAATACTCTTTTCGAGAAAGTTGCAGCACTTTAGCAACGTTATTGTAATCTTGAGGAATTTCTTTTACTCCTACCGCAGTGTTAATTAAAATCGGCCAAACTGCGGTGATAAAAATTACGAATAATGCTGCGGGTTCGTTTTGTCGCAATGCTGCCAAAGAAATCGGCACCCAAGCCAAAGGAGGAATAGTCCGCAATAATTGAAACAGCGGATCTAAAGCTTTGGACATAGTTTTATTAACACCAATCAAAATACCCAAACCAATACCGATGACTGCGGCAAAACTATAGCCAATCATTACCCTTTGTAAGCTGGCTAAAATCTGCCAAAATAAACCTTTGTCAATACCTCCCCTGTCATAAAAGGGATATAAAATCAATGTCCATGTTTCTCGAACTACTTTTATTGGCCCTGGTAAAGTTGCTCCTGGTATCCAAGAAAACAGTTGCCAAACAGCTAAAAAAACAAGCAGCGCTATTAAGGGAGGAATAATATCGGGTAATTGCTTTTGGAAGCGGTCAACTATACTGCGATTAATTCTAGGGTTTACTGGTCTTTTAGTAGTAGTAGTTGTCATTTGATATTCGGGTTGATTTATTTGATAATTTGCAAGTGTTTGTAAGATTAATTGCTAACTCTTAACTCTTAACTCCTAACTCCTAACTCATAATTAAACGTTGGCTTTCTTAATCTTGAGACTGCGTAAATATTCTTCTGGCTTTTCAGGATCGAATTTTACCCCATCAAAAAATTCTTCCACACCCCGAGATGTATTTGTGGGAATATCGGCAGCAGGAATTCCCGCTTCTGTAGCAGCTTCTTTCCAAATATCTTCGCGGTTGACTTTATCAATTAACGCTTTAGCTTTGGCTGCATTATTAGTAATATAATCTTGAGGTAAGAATCCCCAACGAACGCTTTCGGTGATAAACCATAAATCGTGACTCTTATAAGGATAAGAAACGCTGCCTTTTTCATCTTTCCAGTACAGCGGAGCCATTGTTCTATCATCAATTTTGCGACCATTCCCCATGTCATATTTACCCATTAATGGATCTATAAGAATATCAACTGGGATATTGAAATACTGTCGCTGTGACAAAATATTTGCCATCTCTTGACGATTATCAAAGTTATCGCACCACTGTTGAGCCTCCATGATTCCTTTTAAAATTGCTTTGGTGGCTTTGGGGTTCTTGTCCACCCAATCTGCTCTGATAGCCAAGTATTCTTCAGGGTGATTTTTCCAGATATCTGCGGTCAATGCTGCCATATAGCCAACTTTGTCTTTGACAATCCGATAGGGCCAAGGATCTCCCGTACTAAAAGCATCCATAGTCCCAGTCTTCATATTGGCAACGGTTTGAGCCGATGGTACTGGCAGCAAATCTATATCATTATCCGGATCAACACCACCAGCAGCCAGCCAATAGCGCATCCAAAAATCTTGATTCACATTAGGGAAAGTATGAGCAGCTTTGAAGCGACTACCTCCTTTTCCATCTGCTTTGACTTGGCTAACAAGTGCTGACGAAAGTTTTAAATCTACACCTTTTCCTTGCCATTTATCCGCGATCGCAATCCCATTCCCATGAGTAATTAACTGAGCTAAAAGATACATGGGAATCGGCTTATTACCTTTGGTAATCACTCCTTCGGTAATTAAATGAGCCATCGGCATTTGCCACTGCCCACCATCAATACCACCAGCAGCAGCACCGATTTCAACGTTATCTCTTGCCGAACCCCAAGAAGCTTGTTTGGAAAGCTCTACATCGTTCATGCCATATTTAGCAAAAAAGCCTTTTTCTTTGGCAATAATCAGAGGTGCAGCTTCAACAATCGGCACGTATCCCAATTTGACTGCTGTAGTTTCTGGTGCTTGCTCGGAGCTAATATTCGCAACTGGTTGGGCTGTTGTTGGTGCTGCCGCGTTACCACCCACGTCTTCCGGTGGATTTCCCAAACAGCCCGCCAGCAAAACAGTTCCTGCTGATGCTCCGGCTGTTAATAAAAATTTACGCCGAGAAATCGAATTGAAAAACTCCGCCATGATGTTTGCTTTTGGTAAATTTATGTTAAGTTTGTATTGCAAAATTCACCAATAACTACTGCTAAAAATAGCAAATAACTATCGGCAAATATCAATTAAGTCTGCTTCTTTTGATAACTTATAGTAACAATAGGAATCCGCAATGTAACGTTTAGTAAATTCCTTTTCAACTCGGTTTACCAGAGAATTAATTGCTGTGAAAACTAGAATACAACCTTTGATATAAAAAAGATACACCTTGAACTAGTAATTATTAAAAAAATATTATATTACTTGTATAAGTAAAACTTTATCATTACCCAAAAGGAGTGATTATACTTCATCATAATCAATGAATTGCAATGATAATCATTGAGTTAAATCTATGATAGAGTTTTTTCTATATGTTTAATAAGTTAATTTATAAAACAGGAATGACCACAACCGCAATGATAAATTAATTATTTCAGCCGTTTAGATCCCCCCAACCCCCCGCTAATTTGAGGGGCTTTGCGTAAGTCCTATTAAATAGTATTCTCAAAATTTGAGAAGTTAGTTTAAAGGGAATGGGGAATTGTACTAAATCACCTAAATCACCCTCACTCTGGAAGAATGGGGCTATAGATACAAAGCCCATCTGCGTGGGCTGGATTTACGTAGGGGGATTTAAAACCCTCTATCCGCTATGCCGCAAGCGGCACGCTTACGCTAAGGGGAAGAGGTTTGTATACAGTTCTTTTTCATTTCCGGAGATGTCTATTGGTAACTGGTAACTGCTCACTGAAAAAGGGAAAAGGCATAAATTACCTTCTCCCCAGTCATAGTTACCTATAGTTTTCGTAGTAAGTTTATAGCAATAGCAATAAATAACTTACTACCTCTAAATTTTAGATTTAACAAGACTTTATTGTTGACCTTAAATCAAATCTAAAACAAACGCATCCGTTGTTAAAATTCCTGCATCGAATTATAGCTTACACTTTCTCTTTCATTGGATCTGCGATGTAGCGGAAGTCTTCGTCGGAGTTCCAAGGGCCGCGTTCATCTTTACCGTTGGTAGACAAGTTGTAATAAAGGTCTACAGTAGAGTCAGGTTGGATATTACCGAAGAATGGATCGGTCAATTTACCCATAGAATCCAAGGCTTTCATGAACATCTTGGTGTGGGAAATTTCCCGAGTCAACAAGTGTACCAAAGTCTGCTTGGTGCCTTGGTCTGGTGCTAATTGAATCAATGATTCATAAGTAGTACGCGCACCTGCTTCTGCTGCGATGTTTGCACGTAAATCGCGCACCATACTACCACCTTCATTTAAGTAGGTTGCAGTCCAAGCAGAACCCTGTGAATCTAAGAAGTGAGGTCCTTTACCGCGCACTGCAAACAGAGTACTTTTGAATGCGTCTGTTTGATCTACATTATCGGTATGCATTTCGATGAGTTTACCAATCATTTCCAAGTGACTAAACTCTTCGGTAGCGATATCTTGCAGCATATCTTTAATACCTGCGTCTTCAGTGTGGAAAGACTGCACCCAGTATTGTAAAGCTGCGGAAAGTTCGCCAGTTGCACCACCAAACTGTTCTAGTAAAAGTTGAGCGAAACGAGGATTTGGTTCGTCAATTTTTACTTCTTTTTCGATTAATTCTTTTTTGTGGAAAAACATTAAATATGTTCCTTCTCTTTTCGGACAGCATTTATAAGATTTAATTCAGCTATTTAAAAGTTATTCAAATAAAACTGAATTTAATTTCTTTTTCTCTTCTCTCCTTCCGATCTTAGGCGATGCTACCTTGATAAAACCTTTACCGTTAGATAGATTGTAAGATTATATTTTTTATATACAAAGAAGTAGAGATAAGCTAAACATAAGGATGATGATTATGAAAATTTAGTTGGAGCAGCAAAATATTTTTTCTATTTTATGATGATAAGCCGATGACAAACTATACTAAAATTACATCTCCAGCTAGATTTATTTTTAGAAAATTTTGTACAAAATCAATAAATATCGAATAACATTCGTAAATTCTATCTTGGAAGCCGCCACAGTTTGCCATGACTCCCCGAAAAGCTTGTCTAATTTTTAACCCTGTTTCCGGTTCAGCCGACCCCGACCAAGAGTTAGAAAGAATCAAAGAACTTTTATCTACTCAATTTGAGTTAGATGTTCAATTCACCACAGAAGATGTTAGTGCCGATCAATTAGCCCAAGAAGCGATAAATAAAGGAGATTTTGAAATAGTTATTGCTGCGGGTGGTGATGGTACTCTCTCAGAAGCAGCTAAGGCTTTAGGGGAGACAACTATTCCTTTGGGAGTGATTCCTAGAGGTACTGCTAATGCTTTTGCTTCTGCTTTAGGTATTCCCGATACTTTGGATGAAGCTTGCGAAACGATTTTATCTGGGAAAACTCGTCGAATTGATATTGGTAAATGCAACGGCAGATTGATGACGTTGCTGGCTGGAATTGGTTTTGAAGCGGAAACGATAGAACACGCTTCTAGAGATGCAAAACAACGCTGGGGTGCTTTGGCTTATTTGGTTTCTGGAATACAGCAACTACGGGAATTAGAACTATTTGAAGCTGAAATTGAAACGGATGACAAAATTATTAAGGTTTCTGCTGGTGCTTTAACCGTAGCGAATGCTGCACCACCAACATCTATATTAGCTCAAGGTCCGGCAGGTATTCTTTATGACGATGGATTGCTTGATATTACTATTATCTCATCTAATACTTGGGCATCTGCGATCGCCGCTTCTTATCACTTACTCCAAACGGGTTTGCGGGGAGACGCAGCCAAACGCGATGACATCGGTTATTTGCGAGCAAAGCGCGTAAAAATCACCACCGAACCACCGCAAAAAATTGTTTTGGATGGGGAGATGATTGGCAATACACCTTTAGAAGTAGAGTGTGTTCCCGGTGGTTTAACCGTTATTGTGCCCATGTTACCAGCGGAGAAGATTTCGGAAAAATTGGAAGGTTTACCAGATTTGGAAATTGAAGAGAAACCACCCGCAATTAAGAATGAGTAGGTAAAGAAGAAACGAGTATAAAAATTAAATTTCAATTCACAATTTTAGATAATATTCTTAATTATAAAACCTGCTTTTTTGAAAAAATCGGGTTTTTTACGATGGCTATATCAAATGTTTTAATTTGAGTTTTTATGGTAATTATTAAAACCTTATCCTAAAACTTAACAAATATTAACTATACCTTTAGAAAGATCAAATAAATATTTGATATTCATCTAAAATCATCTTTTAGAGAGAATCATAAATTTTCAATTATTTTAATAATTGAAAAATATAGTAATCGATTGGTGAAAATCTCAAATTAGAGAAAGTATTATGAACTATAAAGATGTAAGAGTAGCAAATATCAAAGATTTGAAAAAAGGTGAGATGCGTCAAGTAGATGTGGAAGATAAGCAGATTTTACTTGCGCGAGTAGAAGATGAATATTTTGCCACAGCAGCACATTGTACTCATTACGGCGCACCTTTAGAAAAAGGGATATTAAATGGAGAAAAAGTAGTTTGTCCTTGGCATAATGCTTGTTTTAATATTAAAAGTGGCAAATTAGAAGAGCCACCCGCGCTTGATGCTTTACCTCGTTTTTCTGTCAAAGTAGAGGGAGAAGATTTAATCGTACAGCTACCTGAAGAAATTCCTGCTCAATGCACGCCAGAAATGGTGAAATATAATTCTCAAAAAGATAGTCGTACATTTGTGATTTTGGGGGCTGGTGCTGCGGGAAGTGCGGCTGCGGAAACTTTGCGTCAGGCTGGTTTTCAAGGCAAAGTTGTTATGTTGACTCGTGAGGATATATTACCAGTAGATCGTACTGCTTTAAGTAAGAAATATTTGCAAAACGATTCCCAAAAGGATTCTTTGATATTACGCTCCTCAGAATTTTACAGCGAATGGGATATTGAAGTTCATACTCATAAATCGGTTACGAAAGTAGAAGCGGCTAAAAAGACTATTACTTTTGAAGATAATACGACTTTAGAATACGATGCTTTATTAGTTGCAACTGGCGGTAAACCTCGTAATTTAAAAGTACCGGGTGCCGATTTAGATAATATATTTACTTTAAGACAGCCAGAAGATGCCGATAACATTATCGCTGCTGCAAAAAATGCCAAAACTGCGGTGGTTGTGGGTTCTAGCTTTATCGGTATGGAAACAGCATCAAGTTTGACTCAACGCGGTATTAAGGTAACTGTAGTAGCACCGGGAACCGTACCTTTTGAGAAAATTCTCGGAAAAGATATCGGTACCATGTTTCAGAAACTGCACGAAGCAAATGGCGTAACTTTGCAAATGGGAACCAAAGTAAAACAGTTTGAAGGTAACGGTAAAGTTGAAGTTGCAGTATTAGAAAACGGCGATCGTTTAAATGCAGATTTAGTAGTAGTTGGTATCGGAGTTGAACCCGTTACTGAATTTTTGCAGGGAGTAGAGTTAAATGAAAAAGATCATAGCGTCAATGTAGATGAATATTTGCAAGCAGCCGATAATCTTTATGTAGCTGGAGATATTGCTTGTTTTCCTGACGCTGCAACGGGTGAACTTACTCGTATAGAACATTGGCGGTTAGCGCAACAACATGGACGTATTGCCGCTCGTAATTCTCTCGGAGAGAAAATTAAATTTACCAGCGTTCCCTTTTTCTGGTCGGGACAATTCGATCTAAAATTGCGTTATGCCGGACACGCCGAAAATTGGGATGATATTATCATTCAAGGTAATTTAGACAAGCAAGAATTTCTGGCTTTTTACGTTAATAATAATCAAATATTAGCTGTAGCTGGCAGTCAGCACGATCAAGATATTGCTGCCATTACCGAATTAATGCGATCTGCATCGCAACAAATGCCTAAAGGTGACGAAGTGCGTAAAAGTAAGATTAATTGGGTTGAAAAACTAGATTCTCAGTCATTGGTTGCTTAGTAATTGGACATTGGGGATGGGGCATAGGAATAAATATTGATTGTAGGGTGTGTGACTAAGGTGTTGATTCTATACCTTTTTTAAAGATCAAAATTCATGAAAAAAATGTGTTGGTGTTCAAGATAACGCCCTCTCCCCCTCCCCTCTCCCAAGCTTGGGAGAGGGGTGCCGCAGGCGGGGTGAGGGATAAGTGTTGCGATTGTTATCAGCATAAAAGTTGTGTGAACGAAAAACGCGGAATTTCTATCAAAGTCAACACCCTAGTGTGTGACGCTTTGATGATTTATGTTTAGGCTATACGTCTTGTTTTAGCGTCACCCACCAATTTCCCTAACTTTACTTTTGTAACTGCGTTTGTAATTCCCGTACTCGCTCAATAGGTAACTCAGTGATTTCGGCAACTATTTCTACTGTCATTCCTTTCCGCAGGGAATTCATCGCGATTTTTTCAGCACCTTTACGTTCCCAACTAGTTACAATCTCCATATATTCCTCCTGTTGTTCATCATTTAACCCCATTGTATCGATAGTAGTTTCAAACACTTGTTCCTCTTGTGCGTTCAAATTCAAGTAAGTATCTACAAATCCAGAAATTAATTGCATCCGCGCCGGGTCTAGTTGTAAAGTAACTAATAACCTTAAACACTCAGCCTTAACTCTCGGACGTTCGGAAGGTGCAATATTCATCTTGGACATAAGAGCCGCAGCAACTGGATTTTGTTGAGTCAAATAATCTCTCCAACTCAATTGATTTAATTGAATTGCCACAAAGTTAAATTGCAATACATCTAAACTGGGAAAAGTAACGCTGTAATTGCTTGGCTCGCGACGTTTTGGTTCATCAAAGGAAAATATCACTACCGGATAAACTGGTAAGTCATAAATTTCGTGAAGTCGCGCAAAATACTGAAATATCCGCTTTGTTAAAATAGCTTGACTGTAAGATTGCGCTTCAACGTGAATTAAAAAGAAAGTGTCTTCTTGCCGATATTTTACCCGTGCGAGTAAATCAATCGTTTTTTTCTCACCAGAAGTCACATCTGTTAAAACTTCTTGCGGTAAAAATTGAATCGTATCTCTGTCAATATCTTTTAAAACCTCCGGCAGAAATAGATCGAGAAATTCGACAAAAAACGTTGATATTAATTCTTTGAATAATCTATCATGGTCAATCATTATACACCCCCGCTTAAAGCAGCTTTTATATATTCACATAAAGTTAGTTTCCTAAATTTCTAATCTTTATTGCTACAAAAAAGTTAATAAAAATTACTAAATATTAACCTTAAATTAACTTGAAAATTTATCTCGTGAGACTTGCAATTCTATATCGCCGGGTGGATTAATTAAATAATTCAAACAAACTAATATTTAGAATACGGCAATATAATTATTAGAGGATATTATTAATGAATAACTTGCAACGCTTTCCGATTATAGGCGCATCTATAATAACAATCGGTTTAGCGATAGGTGCTGCAATTCCGTTAGTAACTAATGCTCAATCTTCTCCACAGTCAACATTTCCCGATGTAAAACCTGATTATTGGGCGCAACCATTTATCAAAGGTTTAGCAGAAAGAAATGTGATTACTGGATATCCAGATGGTAGATACAGACCGAATCAGGCATTAGATAGAGATGAATTCGCTGCTATAATTCGTAAAGCTTTCGATCAAGATAAAGAAAAACAAATTAAAAGTGGTTCTGTATATAAAGATGTTCCCCAAGGTTATTGGGCAAGTGAAGCAATAGAAGAATCTGTAGAAGAAGGATTTTTATCTGGTAATAATGACTTATTTCTTCCCCGTCAAGAAGTTAGCAAATTAGAAGCAATTAATGCTTTAATGAAAGGTTTAGATTTAAGTTATCAAGCAAATCCTGTAAAAACTTCCGCCGTTACACCAAATACTCCTACAATTATTCCTCCATATATTAGAAGAAGAGTAGCGATCAGAAAAAGAAAGCGTTTGATGTTACCAATCGGAATTACTTCTTTGATGCAGCCTTTACTTATTCAAAGAGCCAATGCTGCTAGAATGCCTCAAACGACAAATAATAATGTCGGAAATAATCCACAAACACCAACTGCGGCGGCGAATAATCCCAAAGACACCACTACTACAGCAACAGCACCATTATCGGCAGCTTCTATCGTTCAGCAAGCTTACAAAGATGCCGATAAAATTCCTGAAAATGCTGTTCCTAGAGTTGCAGCAGCAACTACAAAAAATATAGTTGTCAACTATCCCAACAGCAATATACTTAATCCCAATCGGGCAATAAGTAGAGGAGAAACAGCGGCTTTAGTTTATCAAACAATGGCTGCTCAAGGAAAAGTTCCGACCATTGATAACAATTCACTAGCAAATAAGTTTATTGTCAAAGTTGGGGATAATAAGTAAGGTTTAAAGGTTCTTTGTAGGTGTTTGTAGTAAGAACTTTAGTTCTTTATAGGTTAGGTTAGACACGATTCATAGAAACAATAATTTGATCGGAGTATTTGTTAATCGTGTCGTAACCCAATATTAGCAGGAATGGTCGCAACCGCAACCAAAAAGTAGGCATTCCCAATTCTAAGATCCCCCCAACCCCCCGATGAATTGGGGGGCTTTGCGTAAGTCCTAATTAGTTTGTAGTAAGAACTTTAGTTCTCCAAGAAAAAGAGTTAAAACTCTTACTACGAACCTAATATAAAAAACCGGGTTTCTAATTCCTAACTCCTAACTATTTAATTAATCGTAAAAGGACCTTCCTTGTCATTAATCATTGCTTGCCAGGTGGTACTACCAACAATTCCATCTGCTGTTAATTTTGCTCGATTCTGTTGAAAAGATTTTACCGCAGACGCAGTAGCACGTCCGTAAATTCCGTCAACTTGTCCAACATAAAATCCTTGCTGCTTAAGGTATGTTTGTACATCTCTTACGGCTTGCCCTCTACTACCAACCTTTAACATGGGTGCAGTTGAAGGTGAATATTTACCCAAGTATGCAAAGCGTGTGGGTGATTTACGTTTATCTAAATCGATTAATGCTTCCCAAGTTTTGGAATTGACAACACCTGTTGCAGGTAAATTTCTTGACCTTTGAAAACTTACTACGGATGAATACATTCTAGGGCCGTATATCCCATCCATTTTGCCGTAGTAGAATTTATTTTGATTTAACAACAACTGCACGTCTTTTACAGCTTGCGATCTACTACCGCGTCTTAAGGTTGGTGCAGAAGCTGGTTGATATTCGGTCATGTTACCATCTGCAACCGCTGCTACTTTTGGTTGTGCGATCGCAGGTTTTCCAATAGGTATGATAGCTACAGTAATTGCTGAAACTATACTAAAAGGTAATAAAGCTATTTTTGTAAATTGGTTATTCATTGTGACTCCTTCGTTCTGATTAAAAAAAATTGTTTCAAGTTAAATTTATGATTAGTAATTTAATTTTTTTTTAATAAATTTAATTTAATTATTTAATTATTTAATTATTTAATTAATTTTAAGATAATTCTATAGTATAGTAAAACAAAGTAATACCGTATGTACCATCAGTTATAATTATTATTGCTTCTGCTTCTAACTAAAGAAATAATTATTAATTAATCGGCTTGATAACAGATACTTAAAAACCCGGCATTGTTCAAAAAAACCGGGTTTCTATTTGCCAACAAACTATTTAGATTGTGATATTAAACTTCAGCGAATGCAAAATCTGGTTCGGCCATAACGTACATAATTGTCGGAAGGTTGGCGGTGCGGGCGTGCATTTGTTGGTAATATTCGGTAAAGTCTCGGTCTGTGGGAGTTGCCATTCCCAAAAATATGATATCTGCATCTTGGGAAGATTCGTGTAAAACCGTTTCAAAGGAACGATTAGCTGCAACTATGACTTCAGGTATGGCTGGGATGCGAAATCGACTGAGCATAGCATTTAAGTTTATTTCTGCATCTTTTGCCCCTGAAGAGTTGGAAACAAGTAATTTGATATATATTTGAGCATCGCGCCATTCGATTGTCGATCGCAACATATGAGCGAGCAATAGCATTAAACCACCATTGTCTTGCATTCCTCCCCACCATACATCTATACGGTGAAATCGATTAAATCCGAGTTCGGCATTTTCTCGCAAAACCATGATGCTACGTTTGGCTTGGTGGAGTTGTACGATCATATTGCAGTATTGATCGCGTCTGGTTTGATCTTCGCTGTCTCCCAATAAAATAATGTTGGGTACCAAAGCACCTAATCCATAGGCTTCTACAAGTTGCAACATTCCGTCAAAGGGATTTGGTGCCGTTACCACGCGAACTAATGCTTGTACGTGCTGCTTGTTCAACTGCTCGCGAATTGTGTTTTCTAGCTGGCTTTGTCTGGCTAAGTCTCGCGTACCGCTTGATACAACGCTTGATACAGTAATAAAACCTCGTTTGTGGGTTAATGCATAAGCTAATTGAATTAATGACCAACGTTTATTAGGTGAACCAGAAAATACTAAAATATTAGGTCGCCAATTTTTAGTATCTTCAACCCGGCTAATTTGAAAAATTCCCGTGCGGAGCAATGTCATCCAGATTCCTTGACGTACATCTCCCCAAGTAGTATTTAGTTCGCGTTGTTGCAGCCAGAAAAATATTGCCGATACAATTGCAGCTGCCACGATGGTAGCAACTGCGTTGATCAGAAACATTACCGCTAAACAACCAATTCCCCCCAGCAAAGATAAAACCCAATGCACTTTAAAACTAGGTCTAAATGAAGGGCTTTGCAGCAATCCTTCGATAGTTGCCGAAATATTTAATACTAAGTAAGTAGTAAGAAAAAACATTGTCAGCACCGGCGCAATCAAGTTTAAATCGCCAATGCATACCGCCGCAACTGCTACACCCAGAGTTACCCAAGTACCAATACGCGGTTCGTCAGTTTCACCGCTACCTCGACCTAAAAAAGACATCCAGCGCGGTAAAATTCCATCTCTTGCCAAAGCTTGCAAAACGCGGGGTGCAGCCAAAATACTACCCAAGGCACTTGACAAAGTTGCCCCCCAAACTCCGAATAAAATTGCTGGACCCCATAAAGACATCATCTGCATTGCCAACGGTACGTTAACCAAAGTTGCAGTATCGGCACGCATGGCAATTATTAAGGGCAAAATCATGTAAACAACGTATCCCGTACCCACCGCTGCTAAAGTACCAGCAGGAATAGAGCGGCTGGGATTGCGTAAATCTCCCGACATACTCACGCCAGACATGATACCAGTTACCGCCGGGAAAAACACCGCGAACACTCCCCAAAAAGGTGCGCCATCGGCGGGTATACTCCATGCTTGGGGTGTAACGTTTGGTACTGCACCTCCAAAAATCAAACATATCAGTGATAAGACGATCGCCCCCATAATTACATATTGCGCTTTAACTGCAACTTCGGCGGAAGTCACCGCTAAAATAGCCACCAAAATAGTTGTAATTAAAGCCACATAAGTTTGATTGAGGCTGCCAAAAGTTTGCACTACACTTTCAGCAAAACCGATAGTATAAAGAGCAATCGAAAGCGCTTGAGCGAAATAAAGAGAAATTCCCACAGCCCCACCGACTTCAATCCCCAAACAGCGGCTAATCATGTAGTAAGCACCACCAACCCGCACAACTTTATCAGTTGCGATCGCGCATACCGACAAAGAAGTAAGGAAAGTAATTGATGTGGCGAGAGTGACAATGATCAGAGAACCTACCAACCCCACATTCCCTACAACCCAGCCAAACCGCAGATACATAATCACGCCCAAAATCGTCAAAATTGAAGGCGTATAAACTCCACCAAACGTCCCTAAGCCAGGAGTTTGGCTTTCAACTGACTTTGAGTCATCAGTGTTAACTGGCGGTGAATCCTGCTTAAATAAAAACTTCATCGTCGATACAACTCCTTGTACAGCCACCTGGTATATTCACTGTCGTTTAATTTTAGGCGGAATCGAAAAAGATTCAACTGTTTGGTGTTACATCAGGATGATGGGGAGAGGGGGGGATGCGGAAGAATTTTTACTTTTAGTACGTATCCCGATTAGTACTGTCAAAAGCTATACATATTTTAGATGATGTATATAATATCAAATTCTCATTATTAATAGGCAAAAGAAACTTTTTAATACTACAAGATCGGTATATATTTAAGGAACCAGCAACTAGCTAGTTGTATCAATCATAATGACCAATAAATCAGGAGACAAAGATGATGATTTTGTTTAGATAGATTTGTTGAGCAGGCGATCGCTTATAACTGCTAAGTGTAAAAGCTATTTTAAACGTACTGTTTGATGTTGACTCTTAATATTCAATACCTAAGTCAAAACAAATATTGATGTTGTAAATTTATATGGACTTTATAGTTGTTGATACCGAGGGCAACCCGGAATTAAGCGAACTGGCGATTGTGGATAGTCAGGGGACTGTAATTTACGAAGGGTTTTCCCGCGACCATCCTAATAATAATGGTTCTTGCAAACCTAATCTCAAAAGTTTAAAAACTTTACTATTAGAGTTTTCCGATATTGCTAAAGGCAATAAAATAATTTGTCACTATGCCGAACATGATATTAAAGTACTTAAATTTAGTTTCCATAAAGCCGATTTAAAAATGCCTCCCTTTGAATTTGATTGCACTTATATAAAAGCAAGAAATCATTGGTTAGGGCTAGAAAGTTACTCCTTAGAATATTTGAGTAAGTACTTAAATTTGCGGGCTAATAACCGCTATTTTATCCGGGATATGGCTCATTGTGCCCGGTATGATGCCCTATTTACCTACTATCTTTATTGCAAATTAATGATTTTACAATTAAAAGACAAACCAAATCCTTTTAGTGGTAGTCGCGTTGATACTCCTTTTCAAAATCATCCCGATTATCTTGATACTTATCACCAGCAATTTATTACCCTTGAGTCAATATTAAAAGATATTAAATTCGACTCCAATCATCAAAGTAAAGGAGCGGTTGTAATTGGAGAACCGGGTTCTGGAAAGACTCATTTAATGATGCGATTAACGCAAGCGCGATTATCAACTAATCGACTGCTTTTTATTCGTCAGCCTAACAATGCTTCGTCGGTGCTATATCATATTTACAGCCGGATTTTGGAGTCTTTAGTTGAGAAGGTTGGAACGTTTACTCAATTAGATTATTTAATTATTAATAGCTTTGATAAAATTGTTGCTAATCTCTCAAATCTTACTAAAAAAGATGAGGAAATTCTCAAAGCATTAAAGGATGATAATCTAGATGCTCTTGGGGAAGAAGGGACTTATACTAAAACGGTATACTGGCAGCATATTCACAAACGAATTAATGACTGGTGGGACAAAAATTACTCGTCTGGTGGTTATGCTCTCCCAATTCTGAAGGGAATTACTAAGTATTGTAGCTACACTGACTATAATTACAAAAATATTGCTACACGTTGGCTAGCAGGTCAGTCTGTATCAAGTGAAGAAGCAGAAAAAGTTGGTTTACCAAATTGGCAAGAAAATCTAAGCTTAGAAGCATTTTCGTTAGAAGCTATTTCAGTTTTAGGTAAATTATCTATTCTTGATGAGCCTTTAATTATTATCTTCGACCAGCTTGAAGGATTGGGACTTCCCCAAAACCGAGAGATATTAGATAACTTTGGGGAATCTATCAAGGAAATTTTCACCCACGTTCCTAATAGTTTAATTATCTTAAATATGTTTCCCGATCGCTGGGAACAGTTTAAAGCTACTTTTGATAATTCAATTACTGGTCGCGTGTCTCAATACCAAATTCATTTACAAAGACCGCAAGAAGAAGAACTATTATCTATTCTTAAAGTCAAGCTTCAAACTATTAATGTTCCTTTAGAACAGATATTTTTACCAGAAGATTTAGATGATATTCTCGCACAAAAATCTATTCGTGAGGTTTTGAATCGAGCGGCTAACTATTACGATTACAGAGTCCGTCAAATTCCCTTAGTTTCTAAAAAGGAAAATATTCGGAAGCTAGAAGGTAATGAAAAAATAGAACAGCAGTTGCGAATTTTAACTTCTGAGCAGCAGAAATTTACAAAAGTACTTGTCAACATCATACAGGAGATGCAAGACCCTGGTTCAATTGACATGACAGACTTGTTAAAAGTGCTTGTTCCTGAAGTTAAAAGTAGAGAAAAGCAAATAGAAGAATATATTATTGAGTATTTAACCAAACAAAAAGCTTATTTGGAAGCGCAATATCATAAACTGCCAATTATTTCTGACTCCGATGATATTGGTAAACTTAAAACTATTGCCGAAGCTTTCAACCATATCAAACCGATGAAATTGACTTTCTATCGATTAGGAAAGCGGGTTTTACCGGAGCATATTGTCATTGAAACCGAGCATAAAAACTATGTAATGGGTTTTCTGCAAATGTCTCCTAATACAGCTTTCACCAGTCGAATTGGTAATTTCAATGAATTAGTATGCTTGCATCCTAAAGACAGCTTTAGTTTATTCCGGGATGAGCGCTTAACTGAAATCAAAGGTTCTGTTGCCAAAGAAAAGGTAATTCAGTTGAAAAACTCTCCTAATGGAAAATTTGTTTTATTTTCTAAGCCGGATAGGATTCATTTAGAACTAATTTATAAATTGATTATTGATATCCAAAATAAAGACTTGGATGTTGATTTAGAGTCAGCTTTAAAGGTTTTAATCGCTAAACCCCAATGGTATCACTGGCTATTCAATATGTTTGGTTTTACTGAACCAACAGCATAAGCAAATGTATTAGGACTTACGCAACTACAACGGTAAATTAGGTATTCCCAACGTTGAGATCCCCCAACCCCTCGCTAATTTGGGGGGCTTTGCGTAAGTCCTAATAGAATAAAAAATCCCCATTACCCCATCACCATTCTTTTAACTCCTAATTCCTAACTCCTAACTCCTAACTCTTTAAAATCGAATGCAATTTCACTACCGCACCAATTACAACGATCGCCGGTGCTTCAAAGTTGCTTTTTTCAACTTGCTCAACAATAGTTTCTAATTTACCAATCAATTCTTCTTGCTCTGGGCGTGTTCCCCAACGGATTAAACCGATGGGAGTTTCTGCACTCAACCCGGCTTTTAATAACTCTTCTACAATATTAGCTAAATTTTGAATTCCCATGTAAATCACAATCGTTTCCGAACCTTTGGCAATGCTTAACCAATCGACTGCGGGACGATATTTTCCTACTGATTCGTGTCCGGTGACAAATGTAACTGATGAACTGTAAAGCCGATGGGTTAAGGGAATACCTGCATAGGCAGGAGCGGCGATTCCGGATGTGATTCCCGGCACTACTTCAACTGAAACCCCGGCTTTGATTAAATCTTCCATTTCTTCGCCACCGCGCCCAAAAACAAACGGATCTCCGCCTTTCAGTCGCACCACGATCGCGTTATCTTGAGCTTTGTCAATTAATAATTCAGTTGTTTGATTTTGCGGTAAAGAATGCCTTCCCCGTCTTTTTCCAGCGTTAATTTTTTCGGCAAGGGGATTAGTCATTGCGAGAATTTCCGGACTCACTAAAGCATCATATATAACTACGTCCGCGACTTCTAATAATGTCTTACCTTTAATAGTCATTAACCCTGGATCTCCTGGCCCCGCACCTACCAAATACACCTTACCTACAGCTTTTTGTATATCCCGGTTCATTTTGCATCAAATCCCAAATCAGATCGGTTAATTCCCCATTTCCTCCTAAAGGCTCGTATAACTGAAAACTCACCCCAGGAAACTGTAATTTTAAATCTTGTATAGATTGCGCGATGGCATCGGTAATACCACCTGCGAATAAGAAATAAGGTATAATTGCGATTTTTTTCTTACCATCAGCGACTAACTGAACAACAATATCTTTTAAACTCGGAGACACAGCCCAATAAGCTGCAACCGCATTTAACGAAATTGCCATTGCTTCGATACTCGCATTTGCTTCCACGCGACGGCTACCATGAGCTAAAATTATTCTGCCATCAAAAGATATATCGCTAATTTTGTTCGCGAGCAACCTTTCTAAACCCAAGTGAGAGCCTAAATATGGTTGCAACTCGATGGAAATATCTTCTTTTAAAGTTTTTTGAGCTAATTTTTTAGCTAATTCCACCTCTTGGGGAATATCTTCAGTAACGTGAATTCCTGAGAGTAAAAATAAAGGTAATATCTTTAAACGACGACAACCTTGAGCGATCGCCTTCCGGCTAAAATCTATAATTTGTTGGTGTAGCGGTTGAGGATGTAATTCCAGATAACCCGTACCTATTTGATAATTGCATTTCGTCGGCGATAGTACATTACCAGCATCATAATTCGAGTTGTTTTCTAACTTATCGCTGAGATTTTTCGCTAACTCTTCCATAGCGACTTGCGGACGCGGATCTCGACTCCCGTGGGATACTAAAAGATATGCTTGTGACATTGGTTATTTGAAAAATAATAAATGCATATGTTCTGGTTCTATCGCCAAATTTAACACCTCAATCTCTAAGTTTCTAGCAATGTCATAAATCAAACCGTTAAGTTTTTATTTGATGCTTCCAAACAAAATCTTTTTCCTTCGCCGTACAATCCATAAAAAATGGTAATTAATCAGTGATACCGAAGTATTTTCATGCCTATATTTTTAGCCAAAATATTTGTGCAGTCGGGGCATCGACTGTTGGGTTAGGAGATGTAAGACAGTTTCGGACTGCAATTTCTGCTTGAGCCTACAATCCCACGGATTCAATTGGTGGGAGTATGTCAATATAGACTAGTACACCACGGCTTAAATAAGGCAACCATTAAAAATGGCTGAAAAGCTTAGAAAATCAAACTTCTTACTTCTTACTTCTTACTTCTTACTTCCGCCAAGCGGTACTAGGGATTTATCATTAGTTTAGTAGTAGGTTGGCTTAAAGGCTCACAAATAAATTGATGGTTTACGAAAAATAAAAATGCGCCTTTAGCCCAACATTAAGGTTTTAATTGCAGTTATCTTAATATCTTAATAATATTTCATTTCAAGCATAAATTCTGTTGGGTTACGGCGCGAATTTAATATATAGCTATTAATCAAAATTATTTTATGCGCCTAACCCAACCTACAAAATTAACTGATGAATCAATTTGAATTCAGCAGAAAAGCAATTTATATATAATAGACAGAAATTAACCGCTTTAAATCTAGAAAAATTGAAAGCTTTATGATCTTATTTTTCTCAATTACACGCAAATGAAAAAATCAACGATAAAGCTTTGGAAGCCCTAGCTCGTTATGCTTGTTCAATCTTTATCGAAAATCAAGTTGAAATTGTAGCTCAAGACACCTTATAATTAAAAGCTATAACATTTTTGCGTTCTATAATCCCTGCATAAACGCATCCGTTGTTAAAATCCAAAATCGATTACGCTTTCTTAGCTTTTGTTCGAGAAATCAAGTAAAAACCAAGCACAGATAAACCAACTGCTAAACCTGGCTCGGGAACTTCTTTTTTAGAAAAAGTAACTTTGTCGATTCTAGCAAAAACAGAAGCTGTAGTTTTCCCACCTTCGAGGGCTCGAAATTCTTTAACTTGCGTTTTACCGTTATCTTGACTAAATCCAGCTAAAGATAAAGTATATTTATTGCCACCATATGTAAAACTACGCTTAACATCATTTTCGACAACGAATAAAAAATCTGCGTTTGATTCTGGATCTTCTGAAAGATTAGGAGTATTTTGCAGAGAAAATCCATAGTCAAAAATTTCGTCAATCTCAGGTGGTTCACTAAAAATCAAATCGAGATTTAAAGGTACAGATTCTACACTTGTACCTAAAAGTACCGTACCGTTATGATAAGTTAAATCCCCTATCTTAAATAAAGATCCTGCATCGGTAGAAAAATAACTTCCTTCAAATACAAGCTGATTGGCAGAGGCACCTTCAAAAAGAGTTGGATCTCCCCAAGTAAATACATTAGTTCCTACACCAGTATAAGTTGGGTTATCATTTATTTCTCCTGGAGTCGGCATTCCCCAGCTACCAATGACTTTACCCGAAAAAACAGCAGCTTCGGCTTGGGGGGAAAAGCCTATTACACTCAAAGCTGCAATCGCAACCGGAAATACAGCTTTACTAAAAAATAAATTTAATTTCATATATAAGCTCCGACTCCTAATAAAGGAGCAATCAACATACAAACAACTAGTCTACATTAGTAAAAATACGCACAATTCGCCAATAATCAGCACAGTTTTCACACAAACTTTATATTCAACAGGTGAAAATTATAAATATCCTAAACTGCGGAACTTTTTGTTGTAAGTCTTGTTAATAATCCAGGTAATATTGTGTTTTTCGTCTTATATAAGTAGACAAAATATTAATATAACTAATAATACAAATGAAGTAGAGATAAATGAATATATACTTATGTATTAATACTTAACAATCGTATGCTAAATTTTAATCCTTTGTCAAGTTTGATTCTCATTATTAATAAGTAGGGAATTGGTAATTAATCGGAACAACTGTAACTATAAAAAAACAAGCGTGTCACGGTAACATCCGCTGACACGCTTGAATTAATTTTAGATTTTAACAAGGGATTCGTTTGTTTAGGATTAGAGAGTTAGGAGTTAGGAGTTAGGAGTTAATAATTTATTCTTCCCCTTGTCTCCCCATCTCCCCATCTCCCCATCTCCCCATCTCCCCCTCTCCCCATCTCTTTCAACTAGGGCGCGAGGGCATTACCGCGAATTAAGCTACCAATAGTTTTGGCGGTAATTTTCATTTGAGTAATGGGGTTGGCTGGGACAACTGTTTTATATAAGTAGCTGTCAAAAGTCAACCGCTGCACATCTAAATCGCCACACATTTCTACAAATGCTTCGCGGGTTGCATCGGAACGGTAGAATACGTTCTGTAAGATGTCGAGTACTTTGTAGGTAAGACCGTATTTTTTGTCCCAGCGCTTCAGATAAACTTTTAAATCTGCTTCGGTGGGGATAGACTGTCCGCTGTTGGAGAGTTCTACGATGGTTTCGGCACACATCCGTCCGGATTTTGCCGCGAAGTAAATTCCTTCTCCGGAAGATTTGGTGACGTAACCTGCGGCATCACCGACTAATGCAATGCGTCCGACTACGCGACGGGGACGGGGATGTTCGGGAATTGGGTGTGCTTCAACTTTGATGATTTTACCACCATCAAGTTTTCTGGCTGCACGAGCGCGGATACCAGCTTGCAACTGTTTGATGCTAGCTTTGTTAACCTGCATCGTACCCGTACCAACGGCTACGTGGTCGTATTTGGGAAAAACCCAAGCGTAGAAATCGGTAGAAACATCATTACCGACATACATTTCCGCTAAGTCGTTATAGTATGCCATTTTGTCTTCTGGAAGACGGATGCGCTCTTGGAAAGCAATGGCATAGTTATAGTCGCCAGCATCCATTTCCTTGGCAATACGGGAATTTGCACCGTCAGCACCAATAATTAAATCGACTTTCAGAGTTTTGGCGATACCTTGTGCGCCGCCTTCTGTATGATCGACGTAGTGAATAGTATAAGGGTCTGTATTATTTCTGGGAAAATCTAATTTATGAACGGTAGCATTAATTAAATGAGCGCCTAATTTAGCTGCTCGATTTCGCATGAAGCCGTCTAAAACTTCACGACGACACATTCCTATATATTCATCTTGATTAACTAAATTGATGTCAACCTCACGATTCGAGGGCGAAATCATCTTCATCTTCCGCACTCGACGGTCGATGATATCTGCTGGAAGGTCGAATTCATCAACCATACACAGCGGTATAGCACCACCGCAAGGTTTGGCATTATCTAACTTACGTTCAAATAGATAGGTTTCAATCCCTGCTTTCGCTAAAGTTTCAGCAGCAGATGAACCCGCAGGACCCGATCCTACAACAGCAACCCTTAGTGTCGGCATTGTTTCTCCCATGCTTGACATTACCTCGAAGCATCGTATCACGGACTTCGGAGCGTTTTTCCGCTTTACCCCCCGGATTTAATTGAAATGCAACATTCCTTAATTTTTCTACACTTTTGAGTTGCTTTAACCCACAGGTTCTACGTGCCGACTTCAGTCCTTATTATGAGAAGGCTAAAGCCCTTACTACAAACTTATCAATGTCCCTGAACAGCTTTAGATATCTTTGTTACTTGTTTTCTTGGTAAAAATCTCACAGCCTCGGCTAAAATTCGATTTTTTGCGCCGGGAATAACGACGGTTTTGCCCTTCATTAAGCCGCGAAAACCAATTGCGGCTACAGTTTTTGCATCCATCATTTTCATATCCTTCATGCGCTGGGAATTTTCCGTTCCCGTTCTTTGATGAAAAGCGGATTGTGTGGGGCCAGGACAAAGCACAGTTACGCTAACCCCAGTATCTTCAAGTTCGTTGGCGATCGCCTCAGAGAACGATAATATATAAGATTTGGTAGCAAAATAAACTGACATCAACGGCCCTGGTTGAAAAGCGGCTGTAGAACTGACATTCAAAATTTTGCCCTCACCTTTCTCTACCATGTGTTTGAGGAACAATTTTGTTAAGTGAGTTATACATACTAAGTTTACCTGAATCATGTCTAATTCGGAATTCAAATTAGTTTCGTTAAATAATCCATAGATCCCGAATCCTGCATTATTAACTAATACATCAATGTGAATAGATGCTTGCTGTAATTCCAGATAAATTGCTTCTGGAGATGTTGAAATAGATAAATCTTTGGCAATACTGGTGACACAAATATTATATTCTTGAGTAAATCGTTCGGCGATTTCGATAAGTTTGTTTTCGTTTATATCTACTAATACAAGATTGTAGTTATAACTGGCGAAAAGACACGTAAATTCGTAGCCAATTCCGCTACAGGCTCCCGTTATTAAAGCAGTTTTTCGGGGCTGAGTTTGAGGTTTGAACATGATAATTAATGGTTAATTAAAATTAGCTTTAAGGTATTACTAAGCAAATCAAAAGTTTGAAGCTGATGCTGAGAAAAAACTTGAAAAAAATGGAGAACTTTGATACAGATAAACCAACCCAGATTGTAAAGTGGTTAAACAATTCATCTCTAAATATACTCCGTAAAATAGTCGGAGTGATTCGCATAATCTTAAGTTATAGATTATTTAATTATTGTTACATTAACAACTAATTAAACACAGTGTTTTTAGCCTCATAGTAGGAATTATAAATATATATTAATTGTTTACCTAATTAATATAATTAATGACAAATAGTTTGACAGTATTTTAACTGCCAAACTAAAAAAGTATTATGCTTAGAATCTCTTATATTACAATTATTTTTTGTAATAATTGATTCATTACTTTCATATTTATCATAATCGCATCCCCATACATATGATTGGCTTTGTTAGTATTGGCTTTCATTGACTATCCTAGATGAACAGTCAGCCATGCATTCAGTTTTTCGACAAAACCAGAAAGTGTTTCAAGCTAATAAGGAGAGCGATTTTTATGAATGCGGGACTAGTTTTACTGTTGGCGTTACGCCCTTCGGGCGTTTAGCTTTGCTAATCGCATTCGTCTTTTAAATACTGTTCCTACACTAAACCAGCCTGCTATCTTTATTGATAATTCAAGCTTTACGGAACATCATCGACATTTCGGTGTGATAGCTCAACCAATATCCGAAAAAGGCATAAAACATTACTTTATAAGAAGTAACAGCTTTCTTTAAATCAATAGGCTCGTGAATAACATCTAAAGATCCATCAGATATTTGTTGATACTGATTCCAAGCACGAGTATTTACCCCTAACCAAGGTGTATCGTGATAAGCGCGATCGCGAAACTCGATAGCTTGCCAATTTTGACAATTTCCTAAATATTCCAGAACTTGTGGAGTATAAATATGAAAATGGTACGGCACGTGAATGGGATTATAGAAATCGGATATATTAGGTTTCGTTAAATCTATATTTGTTGCGTTAGGTGTTCCGATCAGAATATAACCACCAGGTGCAAGTAAACCATCCAATTTAGACAATAATTTTCTGGGGTCTTCAACGTGTTCGATAACATCTTGAAGTAGTATAAAATCAAATGGCGCAGAGTCTAGAACGGTTTCATTATCAAGTCCGTTTTCAGAGGTGTAAGGCTCGTAACCATAGCATTTCGAGAAGCCTTGAGAAAGCAAATACTCCATAAATAAACCGTTCGCACAGCCATAGTCAAGAATGGAATGAGATGAAGTTAATCCATACTTAAATAACTGTCGAGATAATTTTCCATAACAAAGGCGCATTTCCCATGTTAATTTTGCATCGGCTATGGGATATTCTTTGTAGTATGGCGCGATGTCAACAATGTCTAAACTATGAATCGTATTGCAATTAGGACATCGCCAAACCTTAAAAGCTTCTTTTTGAAAAGCTCGAATATTACAGTTAAATTCACTAAAGATAGATTCCTCTTTTTGATCTATCTTATAGTTACATATTACGCACTCAGTCCGCTTATTTTCTATTACTTGAGAATAATGTTCGGCGACAACATAATTCTCTTGGTATATCGGATAAGAAGTTTTCTCTGCCATTAATTATATAGTTTAACTACAACACAAATAATATTAAAAGAGAATAATAATATTAAAGTAATTTTTAATTATTAAGAGTTTCATCTAATCAATAAATATCACACTTCTTGCCAGAAATGCGATGTTTATTTAATACAGAAATAAAGTTTTATTGATTTTTTCTGTTTTTGTATTTAATAATACAGGAATCCAATTAGATTTTTATTGACGCTCACCTTAACCCTGCGTAAAAAAAAACTTATATTTTCCGTTTCCTATATTCACCCCAAAGAAGTGTATAATTTTTACTCCGCGTGCAAAAGTTATCCTGGCGAAGCTACAAATGCTACGAAGAATAAAAATGCAACTACATATAGCGCTTATAGGTGCTTGTGGATAGTAGTATGAATGTTACTGTTGAGGCAGTAGCACTGTTAAAGCTGCTATATTTTACTTTAAATCCGTATTTTGTCAGACAACTGTCTACTTTTTCTAAATAGGTAAAGCTAAAAAAACTGATTATTCTATATCAAATAAAAGTGAACTTCTAATCTTATTCCAGGAATAGACTTGACTATTTTTTATTTGAAAGTATACTTTTTAACTTTAATTACAAAGAGTATTACGATTCTATGACTATTGGCAATATATTTAGATTAGGGTAATGATAAGTTTTATCAAGATTTTATTGATTGTTCTTAATCCGCAAGTGTATTGCCGCTTATTTTAAGCGAAGATATAATAAATCAAAAATGCAGATGGTGGGGATTTAAAAGCTGTGCGTGATGATTTAAAAGGGCTGGCGATTAATCAAAAAGAACTGCGAAAGTTGACGAATCTGCCTATTAAGGAAGAATTAATTGTTATTGTTAATCCACTAAAATTATTTGTACGGCAATTTATTCAAAAAGTTAAAGGTCCCGAAGGGGCAACTGCAATTTTTATTGGATTAGCCGTAATCCTTAGCAGTTATATTGTATTTGATTTAGTTATCAAAACCTTTGCTAATTGGCTTCAAGTTCCATCTTGGTTATTATTTCTTAAAGTCTGTTTTATTGGCGGTGGTATTACACAATTAATATTGTATATGACCTGGAAAAAACGGGTTTCAATTTTGAAAGATAATTTAACATATTCTTTGAATACTCTTTTACATGAAGTTGATAGATTTAATGCCGTTATCAGGGCAATAGATATTAATGATAAAATTGAAGCAGCAGGCAATACAGGGGTCGGGATCAAAGAAAGAAGACGAGTTATTGAAGCTCTTGAATATACCAGATCGGATTTAGTTCGCGCTCTCAAAACTGAAAAAATTTTGAGAGAAAATAAAAAGTTTATTGTTAATAATTCTGAATTACTTGCAAATAATTTGGCAACATTAACTCAAATGCAAGTTACCGAACAAGCTTCCGAACATGGTAGGTTGCTTAACGAAGCATTGGAGATTGCAATGGATGTACAGCAGGAAATGAAAAGATTGCAAAGTCAGCAGTAACAGTTATCACTTAGAGCGCGTGGATCTTCAATAGTTGATGAATAACTTTTCCTACTTCCTCAATATGCCCATCGAATTAGGTGCATATTTTCTTCTCCTGCTGTCTACTTTCTACTCCCCGAACCTTAAAATCGGCTCCTTTATTTATAATTTTTATCTCTGAAAAACTTGCAGCTTGATTACAAGGCAACCAAACAGTTTAACATGAGAAAATATAAATAACTTCGCTCTTTGCACCTTGTAGTATGAATTGGAAACAAATTGCTGGTAGCTGGGTAATTGTTCCCCAGCGCCCTATTGGTATCGTTCATTTTTTGGGTGGTGCATTTGTCGCTACCGCACCGAACGTAACTTATCGTTTGTTGCTCGAATATCTTGTCGAGCAAGGGTTTGCGGTTATCGCTACCCCATTTGTAAATACCTTAGATCATATGGCGACAGCGAGACAAGTCTTACTAAATTTTGAACGGGTGTTAGTACGCTTAGAGGATAGAGAACCTGCTTTTCAAGGTTATCTGCCTATATATGGGTTGGGGCACAGTATGGGATGCAAACTACATTTACTTATAGGTTGTTCGGAGAAAGTCAAACGTGCGGGTAATATTCTCGTATCATTTAATAATTATGCTGCACGAGATGCAATTCCTTTGGTGGAACAATTTAACAGTGCGGTAAATGTTGAGTTTACCCCTTCACCTACGGAAACTTATAGGCTGGTGAAAGAAAACTACAGTGTTCGTCGTAATTTATTAATCAAATTTAACAATGATACTCTCGATCAGTCAGCTGCTTTAAATCAATTGTTACACAACCGCTTTAAGGATATGGTAACAACGCAAACCTTGAAGGGAAACCATCTTACACCTTTAGGTCAAGATGTTAAATGGCAACCAGGTCAAGAATTTAATCCCTTTGATGCTTTAGGACAGTGGTTTAAGCAAGAAGTATATCGGGACTTAAATCAGCTAAAACGTAGCTTGATATTATGGCTAAATCCCCTATCGCCACTATAATCGTTCATATGATATGGATAGATTTTACTGTTATATAGGGTTTACTCTGCTTTCTAGTAATTTTCTAGTAAATCGGGGTCAAAATTAATAGAGATTTATTTAATTTTCTATTTTATTTATTATTATTTTTAATTAAACGGCTACTTTCTATGTTTCAAATATTAGTAATTGATGATGACCCAGCCGTTCAAATTTTGCTGAAAAGGATGCTGGAAAAGCAGGGTTATCAAGTAGTTGCAGTCAGCAACGGCAAAAATGGAATAGAAAAGGCCGTAGCTTCACGTCCGGCTATGATTATTTGTGACTGGTTAATGCCGGGATTAAGTGGACTCGATGTATGTCGTTATATCAAGAAAGACCCCAATTTATCAACTACATTTTTTATTCTTTTAACATCCTTGGATTCCGTAGACGATCGCGTTAAAGGGTTGGATGCTGGTGCTGATGATTTTATTACCAAGCCCATTGAACAGAATGAAATGCGAGCGCGGGTGAGGGCTGGTTTACGGTTGCATCAAATGAGTCAAGACTTGAAGGCTCAAAAGCAAATTTTAGAAGCAGAATTATCAGAGGCTGCGGATTACGTGCGTTCTCTTTTGCCAGCGCCAATGATACATCCTTTTAATATTAATTATACATTTATTCCTTCACAGCAACTTGGTGGCGACTGTTTTGATTATTACTGGTTAGAACCGGATTATCTCGCAATTTACCTGCTCGATACCGCAGGACACGGACTCAAAGCGACTTTACCTTCTATTTCGGTATTAAATTTACTACGTTCGCGTGCCCTAAAAGACTTAAATTATTATCAACCCAAAGAGGTACTTAACGCATTAAACAATACTTTCCAAATGAGCTATCAAAATGATAAATACTTTACTATTTGGTATGGGGTTTACAATCAAATCAAGCGAGAGTTAGTTTATTCAAGCGCCGGTCATCCACCTGCGATATTATTATCTGAGAATAACGATCTCCAATTATTAAAAACCCCTGGAATGCCAATAGGTATGTTTCCAGAGGTTCAATATGTTAATGGTTTTTGCAAAATTGAGAAAAACAGCACCCTGTATATTTTTAGTGATGGTGCTTATGAAATAAGTTTATCTGATGGTCAACTTATGGGACTTGAGAATTTTATCCAAAGGGTTCAGCGCTTATATCACGTTTCTAGCAGCCCTCTAGAAAATATTCTCAACTGCCTTGTCGATTTGAATTCAAAAAACACCTTTGATGATGATTTATCTATACTTCAAATCGGCTTTAATTAAGCGCGGAAGGGGTAAGTACAGCTTGATTAAATTCATCCTGATTGGAAAAGATTTCAAAAACTTTATCCATTCCAGTCAGCTCAAATAAAATTTTGACTTGCTCGTTAATCGAACAAAGTACCAGTTTGGTTTCCGATGCTCTTAAGGTTTTAAATGCTAAGACTAAAGCACCTAAACCCGAACTATCCATAAAAGTAATATCTTTTAAATCTACCAACACCATTTTTGGTTTGCTTTCTAGCGATTTAATAATTTCTTCCCTAAAATCTTGGGATCTAGTTGCATCTAAAACACCACTGGGTTGAACTACTTTAATATGCTCAGTCATAGTTTCTCAGTATTTTTACTACAAAAAACGTCTATTATTTTAATCCATATTAATCATAATTCATTTAATGACAACTTGCCAGGGCATAGTCTCTTAATTAACAGTTATGAATTAAAACATTAAATATATAAACAATTATATAAATCGATATGATATTAAATTATTAAATAGTAAATGCAAGGATGGCACCTTAACTTATTGACAGACAAAAATATGTATTGTTTAAAACATTGAATACTAGTATTAATTCTGACTTTTTGATACACAATCCATTTGTAGTGGGAGCGTCTTGCTCCCTGGTGGTAGATATAGCGCTTTTCATTTGAGTGCAATACACTTGGCGAACCTCACCCCGCCGTACTGCTTCCCTCTCCTTAACAAGGAGAGGGGAAGGGGGTGAGGTAAAAATGTATTCTATCCAACTGAAAACCGCTATAGCCTATGACAAAAGCCACGACATCACTTATTGTTGCTGAAGCGGAATTAAAATAATAAATTCACTTCTTTCTCCAGGTTGGGAAATACATTCGATTGAACCGCCATGTCTTTCAGTAATAATTTAGTAACTAATAGAAAGACCCATTACCGTACCTTTACTTACGGATGTTTTTGTTTTAGATTGGGAATTGGGCATGGCGGATTGGGCATTGGGAATAGTTAAGAGTGAGGAGTAGTGAGTAGCGAGTGATGGTTTTTTATCCCCTTGTCTCCTTGTCTCGTCTCCTTGTCTCCCCATCTCCTTAAACCGGACTCACCTTGGCTCGATACAATAACTTATCTCCTTGACGGTAGCCTGTATAACGAATTTTGACTTTTTGACTGGGTTGCGCGTTACCTTCGATTAATTGGTGAATTTCGGGTTCGTAGGGTAATTCTGTACCTACTTCAGCAATGGCTTCAATTCCCCATTCTTGCAAAAGTCTTGTAATCGGTTTTTCTATCAAGGGAATAATATTCGCTGCTGGTAGCTGACGATTTTCCCTTGCTCTACTGGCGGCTGTAGGAAATTGAATTAATAATGATTCAAGAATTTGTAAAATCGATTGTTGAAACTGAGAAAGCAATAATTGTTCTTGATTTTCTAATTTATTTTGCAAGCGTTCGTATTCTTTTTTTAAATTTTTTATATCTTCCGATGATGACTGTTGGGTTGATGCTGATTGTTTAACTAAATCTGTTGTCGAAAAACTATTTATCAATTCGCTTAAATCTATTTGTAGAGCTTGCGATAGTTTTACTAAAAACTCTAAACGCATTTGCTGAATTTCTCCTCTTCGCAAACGCTGTATCTGATATTCGGAAACACCAGCTAATTTACTTAAAGCTTTAAAACTAGAAATATCTTTTTGCTGCATTAATTCAATAAGTTTTTGAGTAAAATCTATTTTATTTTCTGTTTTTGATGCCATGATAAAAAGTTAAAAGTTATGAGTTAGGAGTTATGAGTAATTATTCTCCTTGTCCCCTTGTCACCTTGTCCCCTTGTCTCCCCCTCCGGGTTGCGCCACTTGCCTGACTGTCGGCGGCAGTCGCTACAACGCGGGGAACCCGCGCAACGCGCTGCCTTGGGAACCCGCCCCTATCAGTGGCTGTGCGATCTCCCCATCTCCCCATTCCCAATTACCCTAATGCAGTATCTAAAAACATCATTAGCATAAATCCAAACATTAATCCGATAGTTCCTTCTTTCTCGAAACCTTGACGATGAGATTCGGGAATGATTTCATCGCTGATTACAAACAACATTGCTCCGGCTGCAAACCCCATTGCCCAAGGTAAAATAAAATTTGCAATACTCACGACACCTATACCAATCAAACCACCAATCGGTTCTACTAAACCTGTAAGCAGCGAAATCCACAATGCATAACCTCGCGAATACTTCTCTGCTACTAAAGATAATGCTACTACTAAGCCTTCAGGAATATTCTGCAAACCAATTCCTAAAGCAACGGGAATGCCATCGCTAATATTATTATTTCCAAAGTTTACACCTACAGCTAATCCTTCAGGAAAGTTGTGAATTGTAATCGCTAAAATAAATAACCAAACTCTGGCTAAATTACTACCTTGAGAATTTTCTTTACCCATAAAAAAGTGTTCGTGTGGTAAAAAGCGGTGCGCTAATTGCAAAAACACTCCACCTAGCATTATCCCCCCTACCATGATTAAAGCGGCAATCGCCTTTGAATAACCTTGATCGATTGCTGCTTCTATTCCCGGTATTATCAATGAAAATGATGTTGCTGCTAACATCACTCCCCCACCAAAACCCAGCATTATTCCCTGTACTCGCTTGGTTATTTTAATTGGCAGCAATATCGGTAAGGCTCCAATTACGGTAGCAAGCCCAGCTGCTAAACTGGCGATCGCTCCAATTACAAGGTTATTCATCTTTGAGGAATTAAGAAATTTAAATAAATCATATTCGTTATGAGTTCGTAGTGCAATATTTGTATTTAAAACCCAATAATAATGTAGAGACGTTGTACTGCAACGTCTGCTTGTTTTTTGCAATACTTCGATGATGGAGCATCCTTATGGAATGATTAGCGATTTGTTAAGTGATTGGTAGGTTGGGTTAGACACTTTTACCAAATTCAGCTGTAACGACAATTGATATTTTCGTGTCGTAACCCAACATCACAATTGTGAATAAACAATATTATCTTATGCAACAAATTAATGACAACGAATTACCCGAAACTATCCAGCAATTATTTCAAGAAGTACAGCGCAACAAAACACTTTTAACTGTTACCCATGAAGGTGAACCGTTAGTAGTTGTTTATCCTGTTACAAATCAACCACTACGTGCAACTTTTGGAGCAATGAATGTTGTGGTGAAATATTAGGAGACTTGATTGCTCCAGCAGTTCCTCTTAATACGTGGGAAGTTCTTGAGTGAAACTGTTACTTAATACTCATTCCACAATAATATATGCAACGAGTTCATTTTTTTAAGCCATCATTAGAATATATCGCACAAGTAAATTCCCTTTTTGAGCAGCATAAACAACAGATTCTTGAGGCATTAGTATACGCTCAAGTTGAACATATTGGTGCTACATCTGTTCCGAATGCTTTGACTAAAGGCGATTTAGACTTGCTGGTGCGTGTGGAAGAGGAACAATTTGTTTTAACCGTTGAGCAACTTAAGAGTTTGTATGACATTCATCAGCTAGAAAACTGGACAAGCTGCTTTGCTTCTTTTAAAGAGGAAAAAAACTTTGTTATTTCTGTGGGTGTGCAAATTGTAATTGCAGGTTCGCAGGTAGATTATTTTGCTCAATTACGAGATTTGTTCATCGATCAACCAGAATTGTTAATTCAAATAAATAAACTTAAGAGCAGTTTTGAAGGTAAAGATATGGAGAGTTATATTAAAGCTAAAGGTGAGTTTTATGAAAGGGTACTTGTATGTTTTTAAATAGTCGTGATGTTGGGTTACGACACGATATTATCAATTATCGGTATTTCTCAAATGTATTTCCGTGTCTAAACCAACCTACAAACTACAAACTACAAATTAATAATTAACCCTTCCGATTCACCATCGTTGCACTAGCTTGATCGACTGGTACTAACAATATTTCGCTGAGATTAACGTGTGACGGACGAGTTACGCAAAATAACACGACATCGGCTATATCATCGGGAGTGAGGGGAGTTAATCCTTGATATACTTTGCTGGCTTTTTCATTGTCTCCATGAAATCGCACTTGACTAAATTCTGTTTCTACTAAACCGGGATCTACCGAACTTACACGAATCGGTGTTCCTAATAAATCTAGTTTTAAACCTTCGGAAATTGCTCTAACTGCGGCTTTGGTAGCACAGTAAACATTACCACCGGGATAAGTTTGATGTCCGGCAATAGAACCGATGTTAACTACATGACCTTTATTACGTTCAACCATCCCTGGAACTACGCAGCGAGTCAGATAAAGCAAACCTTTTACATTGGTATCAATCATTTCTTCCCAGTCTTGATAGCTACCTTGATGAAGTTTGTCTAAACCGCGACTAAGACCGGCATTGTTAATCAGAATATCGATATTAGACCATTTACTCGGTAATTTCGATATAGCAGATTCTACAGCATTGCGATCGCGTACATCAAGTTCTACTAAATGAAAATTTTCGGATGGTAATTGCAAAGTTTCCACAATTTGCTGCAAGCGTTCTAACCGTCGCGCAGCTAAAATTAACTTTGCACCCGCTTGTGCAAAATATTTGACGCAAGATGCACCGATACCGCTACTTGCACCAGTTATTAAGACATTTTGATTTTGAATTGAAGCCATAAATAAAAGTTAGGAGTTAGGAGTTAGGAGTTAGGAGTTAAGAATTGAGACTTAAGCTTAATTTTTAATTTCATAATAATGGTGCGTTACGGCATTATCAAAGGGAATAATCTTTCAATCAAATTATCTCGTGCCGTAACACACCCGCGCAATCTAACTCTTAACTTATTATTATCTTCCCACTACTGGTACGCGCTGAGTAATCATAGTCATACCATTTCCTCGTACCAATACGGCAGAAATCCATTGACTACCGGGGGCTGTTGGTGCCCTTCCAACTTTAAATATTCCACCTGCGGAAAGTAATTCCAAGTCTACAGGTGTAGGATTGAGATATTTTCCTGGTTGTACGGGTTCATCTAAAGCTGCACCCAATAGGAAGCTATCACCCAGAGGCTCGTTGACAATAGCATCAAAATAATAGCGCTGTCCGGCTTTTAATTGGTCGGGTAAATTAATATCTACTTTGGGAGGATTGACACCGGAACTAAGCTCAGTGCGTTCTGATAAAATATCTTGACGAATAATTTTACCGTTAACAATACGCTGACGCGATTTAATCGTCGCATTCATGCCTAATTTATTATTATTCGCCGAAGGTGAACCAACTATATTTGTTACCGTATCAGCAATAATACTATCGCCTTGGCTACTCCAAGATTCTAGTTTGGTACTGTATCTCAAAGTTGGGTAATTTTTCCACAAAGAATTTACAGCTTGTTCCATGCTGGAACGGTTTAATCCGTCTCCATGAACAAAACGAGGGCTATAAAAGTTCATTACACCCTTGATGTTACGGCGATTTGCAGCTGCATCAATCTGAGTTAATAAAGTTTTGAGTTGAGGAGGTGCATTTTGTGGTTTACTTTGCGTTAAAAGAATTTGGGCTTGGGAAGGTGTATTTTGTGGTTGATTCGCATCGGCGGTTTTCCAAGCAGTAGATAAGCCGAGTGTCAAGATAAATAAAATTGCCCAACGGCTACTATTAACTCTTGATTTTCGTGCGGTTCTTAATGTATTAAAGTTAGGCATTGATGATAATGTTGTAGGTAATTTAACTACAGTAATTATTTGCTGTTTTGATGTATTATTCATTCTATAACTTCCCTTTACAGGTGAGATTCCGGATGAGCCTACATAAAACCAGGAAATTGTTTTATCTTATAACCGAACGGCGCTAACAGGGTAAAGGGTTAATGCAAGACGCTCCTATACGATTACTTATAGCAGCCAGCGGAACTGGCGGACATTTATTTCCGGCGATCGCACTTGCGGAACAATTGCCAGATTATCAAATTGAATGGCTGGGTGTCCCTAACAGGTTAGAAACGCAGCTGGTTCCCAAACAGTATAAATTGAATACCATTGGAGTTGAAGGGTTCCAAAAAGGTTTTGGCATTTCTTCATTACTCACCTTGGGTAAACTCATTGGTTCAATTCTACAAGTTAGAAAAATCTTAAAACAAGGCAAATTTGACGGAGTTTTCACGACGGGAGGCTATATTTCCGGCCCAGCAGTGATTGCGGCTCGTTCTCTAGGCTTACCTGTAATCCTTCACGAATCAAACGCAATACCGGGTAAAGTAACTCGCTTTTTTGGTCCTTGGTGTAATGCTGTAGCGGTGGGATTTGAAGCTGCTGCAAAATATTTACCTAAGAAGAAAACTATATATACTAGTACTCCTGTACGCGCTACATTTTTAGAACCTGGAATTGAAGCATCATTAGATTTACCAATTCCCCAAGATGTACCCGTAATAGTAGTTTTTGGTGGCTCTCAAGGGGCCGTATCTGTAAATAGATTGGTGCGCGAAAGTGCTTACTCTTGGTTTGAGGCTGGTGCTTATGTAGTCCATTTAACTGGCGATCAAGATCCAGAAGCCGATAGTCTCAAACATCCTCAGTATATTTCGATGCCATTTTATAACAACATGGCAGCGTTATTACAACGAGCAAACTTAGCGATAAGTCGTTCCGGTGCTGGTAGCGTCACAGAATTAGCCGTATGCGGTACTCCAGCGATTTTAATTCCTTACCCTTACGCAGCAGAAGATCATCAAACCTACAACGCGGCAGTATATACAACAGCAGGAGCGGGGATATTATTTCAACAGAAAGAATTAACCGCCGAGAAACTGAAAAATCAAGTTTTGGAATTATTGCAGTCTCCTGAAAAGTTGCAAGAAATGAGCGAAAATGCCAAGACAGTAGCAGTTCCCGAAAGTGCTCAGAAATTAGCGCAATTGGTAAGGGAAGTTGTGGAAAGGTAAATATTAAGTTTTAAATTTAATAGTGATTTATTATAGGGTGGGCTTCTGGGCTTGCCCTATATTTTCTATAGTTTGTAGTAAGAACTTTAGTTCTGATTAAAGATGAAACAGCTATCGTTACCTTTAGATTTTACTAATAGCCACTCACAAGAAGCTACATGGTTTCAAGAAATACTAGAAGCGCTTAAAATTAAAGATAAATCTGTATTTCCAGATAAATTTGGTTTATCAATACGTCAGTGGCTTGACAAGCAAAATTATGCTCCTATCAAGACATTAAGTTTGTTTTCCGGTGGTGGTGGATTGGATATTGCATTTCATGATGCTGGCTTCGATATTGTGCAAATGGTTGAACTTGAAGATAAGTACGTTAAAACATTAGAAAAAAACTCAATATCTGGCAAATGGTTAGAAAATTCTCAACCAATTTGTATTGATATCAAAGATTTTTTTCCTAGTACTGATTTACAAGTAGATTTTATAATTGGTGGACCACCTTGTCAAAGCTTTTCTGCGGCTGGGCGTAGGGCTGCTGGTGTTTCGGGTACAAATGATTCTCGCGGTACTTTATTTAAAGAATATGTCCGTTTGCTAAAAAAATTGCAGCCCAAAGGATTTCTATTTGAAAATGTCTATGGAATTATTGGATCGCAAAAAGGTAAAGATTGGCAAGCGATACAAGATGCTTTTAAGAATGCTGGTTACAAAATTTATTTTAGGATTCTCGATGCAGCAGATTATGGAGTTCCACAGCATAGAGAACGTTTATTTATTGTAGGATTGAAAGAAGGTAATTATCTCTTCCCTTATCCTACACATGGCCCCGATTCTCCAGGGCAAGAACCTTTAATAACTGCTAAAGATGCACTTATCAAAGTTGATACATCAGAATCAATTGAAGAAGGAATTAACGGAAAATACGGACATCTTCTTAATGATATACCGCCAGGATTAAACTATAGTTTTTATACAGAAGAAATGGGTCATCCTAATCCTGTATTTAGCTGGCGTTCCAAGTTTTCCGACTTTCTTTATAAAGCCGACCCCAAAATGCCAGTAAGGACAATTAAGGCACAAGGCGGACAATATACAGGTCCTTTTAGTTGGGAAAATCGGAAATTTACAATTGCCGAATTAAAACGTTTGCAAACTATTCCTGATGCTTATGAAATTGTTGGTAATCGTCAGGTTTGTATAGAACAAATCGGAAATTCTGTTCCACCCCAGTTAGGTCGAATTTTAGCTTTAAGTATTTTAGATAGTGTTATGGCTGTAGCGCTACCATTTCCCATGCACTACTTACCAGAAAATAAACAGTTAGGATTTAGAAGACGAAAGCGCCAGTTAACAAAAATATATGCTCAAAAAGCTAAAGAAAGAATTATTTTTTTAAATAAAAACCCCAAATCGATATTAATTAAAAAAGGCGCAACTAAAGAGCAAGTTGTGCGATATCTTTCAGATGATTTTACTTGGAGTAAACATCAACTTTCTCAAAGCACAAAAATCAATATTGAATATGAATTGAATGATAATTGCTGGGTAATTATAGCTCAATCTGCTGAAATACAAGAAAATCAAAACGAATTCGTTATAGATGTATTACCTTGTTGGGGTAATGAAAATTGGGTATTAGAGACTGATAAAGTAAAGCTATGTGCTAAACAGTTAGACATACATTTATTTACAGCACTTTGGAAAGCTTTTGAAGAAAAACTTCTAGAAATTACAGGTATGGCAGATTTAGTTCAGCTTTCTGGTTATTACCAATACAGCCCTAAAATTACTGGAATCATGAATTTTGAAGGCGAGTTAAAAGCCGATATTTTATGGCGTATACTTCAATCTTCAGTCAGGGGTATAGGAGTTGCAAAGCAATTATCGGCTTCTGAATTAGCATCTCTATGGGGAGTCGCACCAAAAAATATATTTTCTTATCTTCAATCATTACGCAGCATTGGTTATGAAGTAAGAAATCACAATACTAATTCTCAAATACCTCAAGGTAAGTATTTAATCCCCTATGCTTTTCCGACATTAACACCAAGAAGCGTACAATTACGAAAAACTTTAGGCAATATCAATGAGTGAAGTGCATTTACGAGTATTTAACCATAGAAGCGAGCTTGTTTTACCTGATGGAACTACACAAGTTTTTATCGAAGGTGCCATGAGTGAAGCTGCAAAACAAAGATATATAAAAATTACGAGCGAACTTTCTGATAATTATTTAGAGAAGCAAATTGTTTATTGTCGCGATAATGTCGAGAAAATTGATTTTTTACAAATTGATCAAAATTATATAGATAAACTTAAAAAGCTAGTCGATTCTCTTACAAGTGAAGTTGGTAGAGCATTAATTGGATTAACAGTGATGCAGCTATGTATAAAAGCTATTGAGCCAGCACAAAGTATTAGGTTACACAAAGGCAGTAGAAGCAAAAGCAACTTCTCATGGCAAGATGGTATACCAATGCGTCCTTTAGATAAGCAATATATAACTCCCGTACTGCGTAAATATGACTTGCTTAGATTAAACGCAGATGGAATTATGATGACACGCTCTCTTGCTGAAAATTATCCTTATTCATCAGTTTATAAAGCTAATATTAGAGGTGCCCGATTGGAATGGATAAATCTAGTGGAAGCAATTGAGATTAATGATATTAATCCTAAAATAGCTTTACATTATCTTTTATCGCAATTGCTCAATCAGGCAAAAAATTTTAAAGATTTAGTTGTACAAATTTTAAATAATCTCACAAATTTTTTAACTAAAACAGGAAATGTAAACCAACAAGTTATAACCGAACTGATATTAAGGCATATTAATGAGTCAGATTATGCAGCACGAATTATGGAAATAGCCATGCATAGTTTAATGCAAGCAATGCAAGAATTTAATTTATTTCCACAAGGCATTTTAAGAAAGCTATCACAAATGCGTTCTGCAAATAAAAAATACGGCAATATAGGTGATATTGAAATATTGCAAGCCAATCAAATTATCGAATCATGGGATGCCAAGTATGGTAAAGCTTATTTACGAGATGAACTTGAAGAACTTACAGAAAAAATAGAAGCACATCCGACAATTCTGCTGGCTGGTTTTGTAACTAGTGTAGAACCCCAAAGACGAGAGGAAGTTACGTCTCGTATTCAAGAAATTGAAGAATATTTTGATATTACTGTAGAAATTTTAACTTTTAGAGATTGGATTAAAAAACAATTTAATCGAGGTGTACAAAACAATATAGTTACAGAGCAACAACTAGCAGAAGCATGGATTACAGCATACACTGAATCATTAGCGCAACAGCGACAAGACATAGCCCCAATAGATGAACCTTGTTATCACTGGCTCAATACTTTAAATTCAATTTTACAAACCTCTTAAATAAATTAAAATCAATCAAAAACATGACTCCCCAAAAACCTACTAGCGTATGGCAATATAAACCTTGGTGGTGTCAACCTTGGTCTATATTACTCACCGGAATAACTTTAATTACTGCAAGCTGGCTATTATTTCACAAAGTTTGGTTAACTATTTTGGTAGCTATTCCTTTATTAACCTGGATGGGTTTTTTCCTATTGATATACCCCAAAGCTTACATGGAAATGATAAGGGAACAGGGAACGGGGAACGGGCAATAGAGGGAGATGGGGAGATGGGGAGATGGGGAGATATTTCCTAATTCTTAACTCCTAACTCCTAACTCCCAACTCCTAACTCCTAACTGATTTACCGTTTATTTTCTACGGAGCGATAAACAAAGCGCATCGACTGCAACATTCTTTCTCGCTTTTTGCGGGCGATCGCCTGCAAGTCGATGGTTTTATCGGTTTCGTCAACAATTTCACCAGTTATGACTTCTAGTACGTCTTCTAAAGTAATTACTCCCGAAACGTTACCGTATTCATCTACTACTACAGCTATATGTTCGCGTGCTTCGAGAAAGTTTCTCATTAATCTGTCAGCGCGAATTGTTTCGGGTACAAATCCGACTTTTCGGGTTAAGGTGCCAATATTTTGAGTTTTCCTTCCTTCTACCATTGCTGTAAGTAAATTCTGCTTTAAGGCAACTCCAATTACTTCATCAATCGTCTCGTTAATTACAATAATTCTTGTATGTTGCGAACTAATAATATCTGCTTTGGCTTCAGCAAGAGTCAAGTTGCCGCGTAAATATGTAAGGATTGTTCGGGGTGTCATTAAGTCTGCTGCTGTCAGTTCATTTAACTGAAACACCCGCTGAATCATCTGGGCTTCATCGCGTTCGATTATTCCTTCTTGATGAGCAATATCTGCCAACAACATGATTTCTGCTTTATTAGTTGTTGGTTGCTTTTTGCCTTTAGTAAAAGGTGCTGTAACATTCTCTAACACCCATACCAAAGGTGTAAATATTAAAGTTAATCCAGCAACAGGAATAGCAACTAATAAAGAAATTGGTTCTGCGTAGCGTTCACCGACGGTTTTAGGAATAATTTCTGCACAAATAATGATTAGGAATGTCAATATTCCTGAAAATACGCCTAACCAAGTATCTCCTAGTACTGTTCTGGCAATGTTACCTGTAAGAATACTACCAACAATATTGAAAACATTATTAAGAATTACAATAGTAGCGATCGGTCGATTCATGTTTTCGCGAATCGCCAATAGTGCTACTGCGGATGGATTTTTTGACTGCGCTAACTGTCTAACTTTTAGCGTGGAAACCGAGAATAAAGCCGCTTCGATTCCAGAACAGAGGGCTGAACCTGAAATAACAAAAATAACAACGATTAGGAGCTGTAACATCATATTTCCCAGCTATGGGAAGAATAGTTGAGGTTAATTGTGTTTTGAACGAAATGCTACAAGCGATGTTGTAGCTAATACAACCTCACCTATCTTAAACCCACGCAAGCATATCTTGCTTACAAGAAAACTACGTGCCAGTCTAGAAGCCGTTATAAGCATATTAATTCACCACCTGACTGCCGTGACTGCGTGGGTCTTCATTACTACCAGTTGAAGTGGTTGATGAAAATTGCGAAACTCTACCGTTAGCTTGAGCATAAGGTAAAGTCGAACCTGCAATCAAGGCTTCTAGGTTACTTCCCATGATTGTACGAGGTTGATCGCCTATGGTTTCAGCTTGGGCTTGAGCATTTTTATCTAAAAACACGAAATGCGGAATTCCATCCACGCGATATTGCAGCATTTCCGGTAGCCACTTACTGTTATCTACATTCAGCATTACGAAATTTACTTTGTCGGCGTATTCTGTTTCCAGCGTGGCAATGTCGGGTGCCATCTTCTGGCAGACAGTACACCAATTCGCGTAAAATTCTATTAAAGATGGTTTTCCATTACTCAAAGCAACTTGCAAAGGTGTGGAATTTTTATCTAAGTCAGCCAGGGAAGCCGAACTGGTTTCGCTTCGTAGTCCCAAAAATAAGGCTACTGACAAAACTACGGCTACCGTCACAATCAAAAAATTTCGCACACGTATTCCAAAATTCGATTCTGCTTTTTCCTGGGATTTTAAGGACGAATCCGTACTCATAACACTCATTTTATAAAATCTTAACAAGTTATTTCATATAAGTTTAACTCTCTGCTTCCATTTATTAGAGCCGTTACGAAAATAAAAACATCAGACGGGCAATGAGTAATGGGGAGAGGGGGGATAGGGAGACAAGGGGAGATGGGGAGATAGGGAGATGGGGAGATAGGGAGACAAGGGGACAAGGGGACAAGGGGAAATAATTACCAATTACCAATCCAAAATCTAAAACAAAAGCATCCGTTGTTAAAATCTAAAATCCAAAATGAAAAAACGAGTTACCATCACTTTCCCGAAACGCACGGTTCAAATGCCAGTTACCTATCGACTGGCTAAGGATTTTAATGTCGCTGCCAATATTATCCGCGCTCAAGTTGCTCCCAATCAAATTGGTAAGCTGGTTGTGGAATTATCTGGGGATATCGATCAGTTAGATGCAGCTATACAGTGGATGCGCGAGCAAAATATCACCGTTTCGCTTAGTTTAGGAGAAATTGTCATCGATGAAGAAGCTTGCGTTCACTGCGGGTTGTGTACTGGGGTTTGTCCGACACAAGCGCTTACTCTTAATCCCCAAAGTTTTAAGTTAACGTTTACTCGTTCTCGCTGTATTGTTTGCGAGCAGTGTATTCCTACTTGTCCAGTTAATGCAATTTCTACGAATTTGTGATTGATAGTGGTTAGTAGCAACGATTAACAAACCCGGTTTATTTCCGATTGAATTGAGAATTCTTTGTAATCCTTTTGATTAATTTTGACGGGTTTGTAGTAAGTGGGTTAATACAAATAAATATAATACGCTCAGTCATTACGAGGAACGAAGCAATCCCAGTCACTGCGGTTGCTATCTCCCTTGGGGAGACGCTGCGCTAACGTCGTTCCTCCTCGCAATGACATCTTACATTTAATTATGCCTACCTACTTAGCGCTGTCTTCGCCTCCGGATTCCGGAATTCGGATGCCAAGACAGCGCTACTACGAACAATGATTAACCCCTTATAAATTATGTGGCGGAACACTCGAAAAATACTCTACATCCAATTTCTCAGATTTGGATTTTTTCGATTTGTAACTATGGGAACCTATCAGCCACAGTTATTTGTTAGCGTTTAGTTGTTTCAACTGTAAAACATCAGCAATGATGCGGCTGATGCATTTTTTACACTGACTTGAACCTAATAAATATTGAGTTACATTTCCAACCTTTAATAATCCTTGTAATTCAATATGTATTAGTAACAAAAGTATTGAAATATATCTCACCGTAAAAAAATAATCCGTAATCTTTCTTAAGATAGAGATTAGGTCGTATATATATAACTGAATTAATGTAAAAAAATATCAAGCTTGGTAGATAAATATTAACCTGATGATAATATTTAATAATCTCTATGAACTGAAACATTATTTTTATCATTTGAGGTGCTATGACGGTAGCTACAAAAACTACAGTAAAAACTTTAAGAGACTACACTTACAGTGCAATTGAAAAGCACTTTAAGAAAACCTGGAAGTGGGAAAAAGCTGTCAAAAATGATAAAGACGCTGAAGCTCTACACCAGATGCGCGTTGGTATGCGTCGTTTGCGTACTACTGTAACTAGTCTCAATTCCGTAGTCAATTTTCCTGAATCGGTAAATGAAAAAAACATCAAAAAAATTGCCGGTTGTCTTGGTTCGTTAAGAGATTTAGATGTATTAAAAGAAACTTTGGGGACTACATATAAACCAGAGTTACCTAAAAAAGAAAGATTGATTTTAGATGACGTTATTGATACTTTAGAGAAACAACGTGTCGATGCAGCAGCCGATGTTAAGGCATTGTTTAAAACCGAACGTTATAAGTCTTTAAAAACAGGCTTAGAAGAATGGTTGGAAAAACCGAGCTATCAACCACTAGCAAATTTGACAATTAAACAAGCGTTACCAGATTTACTTTTACCGGAAGTAAGCAGCTTTTTGCTACATCCGGGTTGGTTAGTTGGAACTCAAGTCAAAGAGAATAAAGTTGTTGTTTCTACAGACTTTGATGAGAAGAAAGTAGATAAACAATTATTAACAGAAGCAGAAAATCTGCATAATTTACGCAAGCAAGGTAAAAGACTACGCTATCAGATGGAATTGTTTTCTAATTTATATGGTGAAGGATATGCGAATTATCTTGCACAAGTCAGAAATATCCAAGAAGTTTTGGGTTCCATGCAAGATAGCGCGGTTTTAGATGAATGGTTGCAAGATGTATTGAAATCGAAAATTAGTAAGGAGCTTCCGACTTTAGCAACTTTACTTACCAAAAATCGTTACGATTTATGGCAGCAATGGCAATCTTTACAGCAACGATTTCTCAAGCTGGAAACTAGACACGAGTTTCATTTAATTATTCTGCATCCAGATGTGAAGTAGAGATCGGGGAATGGGGGGATGAGGTGTCAATACTACTCGGTTAAGGGGAGATCCTCCCTAACCCTCCTTAAAAAGGAGGGAACTAAGCCCCCAAATTAGCGGGGGTGTGGGGGATCTAACGATTGCAGTTCTGTTTAATTGCAAGTAATCAATCAGATAGGTGTTCTTGAAAATAAAGACGATATAAATTACAAAGGGATTGCACTTCATTTCCTTTGGATTCAATTAGTCCCATGCTACGTAATTTAAAAGCTTGTACTGAATCTAATTTGACGGGAACATCACTTTCAATTACTTGTTGCATTGCTGTTTTCAACAATTTGTCATCTTCCAAAACTAAAAGATAGTGATATAAAAAGTCTCCAAATAATCCTTCGTCAGTTGGCGCAACCTGCAAAAATTGTTCTAAAGTTAAATCACCTTTAGCAATTTGATAAAGAGCAGTTCTTAATAAATAAGGATGACCGTCAATCATTCCCTTTAATTTTTCTATTTCTGCTTCTGACCAATTTAACCTATGACGTTGAATTAATTCTTGTATTTGTGCAGGATTAAATTCTCCGATTTCAATAGATAAACCCACATTAAAGGGGGATTGATTCACTTTTAGAGAAACATATACTTCTTGAGAATGAGCAATTACTAAGCGTAATTTTTGCCAAATTTCTTCGTTCTTCCCGTTTTCGTGCCAAGCTCGTAATAAACCAAAGAATTCTTGAGCAATTTCAGTATAAGGAAAAATCTGGTCAATATCATCTAAACCTAATACGAGGGGAGTTTCAATAGCTTTTAATAAATATTTTTTAAAATAATTATTGCAGTTTATTTGACTACTTAAGCGCGTTTTCCAATATTTATCTATTTGTTCTTCTACTCCTAATTCTTCACTGATAATGGCACAAAATCCCTGTAAAAATGTATTGAGGTCGGTGAGATTTTCTTTGCTCCATAAATTCAGAAAAGCTGTGTGGTATCCTTGCTTTTTAGCATGGTAGAGGATGCGACTCATCAAGGAAGTTTTGCCCATCTTGCGCGGAGCTTTGATGCGGATTAATGCCCCTGGTTGGACGATAAATTCATAACATTTAATTTCTACTTCTGGACGCTCAATATAAAAGGGAGAATTCAGGGGAACTTGACCATCAATATTATCAAAAATAACATTATCACAAATAACTGTGGTTTGGCTTTGGGTTTTTGGAGAAATAGGGTTAGACATTAGGCTACTTTTCCGAAACACAGGTGTTAAATATTCGGGAATATTTTCTAATTCTATAGCGTTACAACCCAAAGCAAAGGCATTTTCAATAGATTCTCCATTAAAAAGCGTATCGTAAAAACCAATAGAAAATTGTGTAGCTGCTTTATCTCCAATAGCTTTACTCATACCGATAATATAATTAATATATGGATAAATGCCTTCAGCTTGTACTTCTGAATAACAGGCATTTAGTAAAACAGTTTCAATAGTAAAAATATCTTTTATAGCCTTAAAAAAACGCGATAGGGCATCAGGTGTAATTAGCACACCGTTCCCAGAGTCACCCATTAAAACTAATCCCTGTTCACCACCACCATGTCCAGAAAAGTGAAGTATTTGGGGTTTGTGAGTTAACAAAGCCCGACGTAATTCTTTGGTACGTACAGCTTCTTCAACGATAATTTCAAATTGTTCTCTTTTTAATGAGCGTTCCCAAGCACTTTTTATCTCTCGGACTTCTTCACTTAAACGTAATGGTTGGGTATTGCTAGGATTCGCAGTTAAAATTAGAATTTTTTTGCGGTTCATACGCTGTGAGTCGATTAATGATTGGTATTCTAATATTTTTTAATATTTTTTATGTCACGACCAAAGCGCCACTTTAAACTAGGATACTGCTATCACGTCACAACTCGCTGCAATAACCGCGAATTCAAATTAACTCGTCACGAATGCCGTCAAGTGTTTCTTTATGCTCTCAAAAAGGCATTGAATAAGTTTGATTTTAAGCTTTACGCCCTATGTATTATACGTCTCCGGTTAGGTAAAAGACCTCTCTCCAAACCTCTCTCCTGCAAGGAGAGAGGCTTAATTTTCCCCCTTCCCTTGTAGGGAAGGGGGGTAGGGGGGTTAGGTTTTTGCATGAATTTGAGGGTAAAACTTTGAATGAATGTGCTGCTAAATATCGAGGTTTTTGTCAGAAGTATAAGCCAAAAGCGAAAGCAGAAAAACGCTATTCTTGGGGTAATCAATTCTTGCCTAAAGTGATTAAAGGAAAAAGCAAAAAAACATCACCCGGACAAATGCGACTACCTTGGGATACTTGGGAAGCAACTAATCCAGAAATTGTTGATGTGGCTGAAAAATTTATTTTTGCCAATTGTTACAATCCACAAGTTGCAGGAATGATTTTTAGAAATCACAATCAATAATTTGAGATGAAGATAGGAGTAGTGTCTCTGTTTACTTGTAAAAACGTCTTTTTTGCCTCAATTGGCTTTTTGTATACAACAAAAACAAAAGTTTTTTGACTTTTGATTTGATTATTTTAGCTTTAAACTTTTGACTTTTGACTTTTGACTTTATTGCTAGGTATCGAACCTCTAAAAACTTGATTATTGCGTGGAAAATCTTCCTAAAATAAATCTTTACAATTCTCTAAAAGCTTTATCTGCTAAAATTCACAAGTCTCTACAAGAAGAAAGGAGTACCCTTCTTTATCCCATGATGGGAGTTCTCCCACCTTACTATCTTTTTGGTTCATGGGTAATTCTTCATATTTCATCGAATCCCCTCCCTCTTTTTCCCATCCCACGCTTTCTAAAAATTGATTATACCCTTTCACGTTCCATTTTTTCCATTCTTGCTTCTCCCAGTCAAAATCTAAAGAATTGCCTGCACTCAGATATATTTTTTTCTGGACACTGTAACCAAAATGCCCTTGAGAGTTATTTACCCAAAGCCTATCTAGTTGTTTCAAATCCTCACATTTAAAGTTTTTGACATCATTAAATTCTAAATAGCCTCTTTCTTCTCTCCCGGCTGAAGTAAGAATAAACTGCCAATTTTTCTGATCTGCTTCTCTCCATCTTTTTTCCTGCATTAAGTAGTCTAATTCATTCAATAAATGCTCCTTTAAAGATTGAGCATAAATTGCATTTGAGCTATCTAAATCTTTAAGTTGACGATAAAGTGCAGCAACAATATCAGCATTACCATTGTAGAGAATATTTAGGTCTAACTTAAATAATTTTAGGGGAGATTTAAACTGAGCTTTTAGAAGCTCATATTTCTGAACTGCCTTCTTATAATCTTTTAAAGCCAACGCTTTATCTGAACTTTCTGCTAATTGTCCTTTAACATAATAGATATAAACTAAAGTAAAAGCTAAATTAGTATCATTATTCTCAAGTTTATTTTCTGAATTTGATAAATTATTTATGCTTTTATTGAAATTGGCTAAGATACCAGGTTGTAATTCTAATTTTTTATTTTCTGTATCTTCAGCATCAACTAAGTTCTGATTTTCTAAAACTAGAGAACTATCTAATAAAGCCTCTTTTAGTACTTGATTTTTAATTTTGTCCTGCAAAACTAACCCGGCAATATTTAAAGATTGATTGGCTTCGTTAGTCTTACCTTTTTGTTGTAGTCGAGAAGCCACTGCTGATAGCTCTGTGATTTTAGCGATATTCTGTTTAATTTTTTCAACTTCTTTTTGAGCAGTCGCTAATTGCTTTTCAGCTTCTTGTTTAGCTTCCGCTTCAATTAATCGAGCTTTTTCCGCAGCTTCCCTTTCTTTCCTTTCCCTTTCTAATTCTGCCAGTCTTTCTGTTTCTACTAATTCCTCTTCTCGCTCTTTTTTACGACTAGCAGCTAAAAATTCTAAATCTTGAAAACCCAAACTTTTATCTTTTGCCCAAGCTTCAGCTTCTGCTAAAGCATTCCCCCGTAATAATCTAGATTCATCTTGTTTTCCTGCTAATACCCACTGGCGAAAATTCTCAGCATAAGGACGTAAACTAGCTAAAGTTTTCTCAATCCAAATATTATTAAAAATGTTTTGATAAATGCGATTATAAATCTTTAACTTACTATCTTTTTTAACAACAATTCCCGCCAACTGTAAATCACTCTGCTCGATACTATTATCAGTATCAACTCCTCCTGAATGCCATACTTGTTGATATAAATCTAATAAATATCCTGCCTTTTGCTCATCTCTTTTTAAAATCCTATCCCGAATTGTTCTAAAATGTTCCGGTTCATCTTGATATTCCCAATTCTCAATTACCCGACTTCTAACTAAATTCTCGACAAAACCAGCTTCTTGATCTTGGGGAATTACAGTTTTAGTTTCACGCACAAATTGACAGATTTTCTGAGTTAAAAACGGCTGTCCTCCCGTCCAATCCAAAATAGCTTTTAATACTGTTTCCGGATGATTAGTTTGGGCAGAAAATCCAGTTGCTAAAGGTAAAGCTTCGGCACATTCAAATCCGGTTAATTCAATCCCTTTTCCAATATTAAAAGGAGTACGCTTTTTATCTTGAATTAAATCAGCAGGAGTAGCCACACCCAAAAGCACAAAGGTAATGCGTTGATATTCAGGATTATCAACTCTTTGATTAAACAAAGCCCGAATTAAAGCAAAAAAATCATCAACGCGAAAACCTAAGCTGAGAATACTATCAATTTCATCAATAAAAATAACAATTTGCGTGGAGATTAATTGTAGTAATTTATCAATAAATTTACCGAAAATCTGCACACTAGAAAATCGGGAATTTTCTTCCCATAAAGCATCTATATCAAACTGCTCATCTAGATTTAAACTACCAGCAATAGTATCAACAATTCCAGCATACCATTGCTCAGCAATTAGCTCTGATGTCCCAATTGCCGTCAAATCAATAGAAACACAAGCAATTTCCTCAGCCTGTAACTTCTGCATTGTCCGTACACGCAAGCTGGATTTTCCCATCTGTCGAGAGTTCAGAACAAAACAAAACTCTCCAGCCTTCAAAGCTTGATATAAATCTTCATCAGCTTTACGTGTAACATAAGTAAGGGCATTAGCAGGAAGACTACCACCAAATTGATATTGAAAATCCTGAGTAGTAGGGACATTCATTGCCTTATGTTATCTAAAAACAAAGTTTACCAAATTTTTGACCGAAATGAATGGGATTCAAGCCCCGCCCTTGTAGGGCGGCTTTTCTGGTTGAAATTATGGTATTTTAGTACCATAAGATATATAGATTGTTCATGAAAGCAAGGTATCGATATCGAGTCTACCCAACAAACAGTCAAAAAGTAGCACTTTCTCAGCTATTTGGGTGCGTAAGAGTGGTTTGGAATGATGCCTTAGCTTTTTGTGTGGATAGTTATAAAAAAGGAATCGCGAAATTAGGTAATTCAGAGCTTCAAAAAATATTTATCACTGCTGCCAAAAAGAAGGAGGAACGACACTGGCTTAAAGATGTATCAAATATTCCTTTGCAACAATCATTAAATGATTTAGAAAAAGCCTACTCAAATTTTTTCTCTTCATGTAAAGGTAATCGTAAGGGTAAACCTGTTAAGCCGCCAAAATTTAAAAAACGTAAAGCTAGACAATCAGCTAGATTTCGTAAAGGTGGTTTTAAAATATATCCACACTTTGTATCACTAGCAAAAATAGGAAAGCTCAAAATAGTATGGTCAAGGAAACTACCTTCGGAAGCATCATCGGTAACAGTAATTAAAGATGCGGCCGATCGATATTTTGTAAGTTTTGTTGTTGAGGTACAACCGGATATATTACCTTTAACACCAAATACTGTTGGAATTGATTTGGGAATAGCAACGTTTGCAACATTAGATTCTGGAGAAAAAATTCATGCACCAAAACCTTTAAAGAAGCGTATTCAAAGGCTACGGAAACTAAGTAAAAAACTATCTAAAAAAACTGCTGGCTCTAATAGATACGAACGTACTAGAAAAATCCGGGCTAAGTTCTATGCCAAACTAAAAGATACCAGAACTGATTTCCTACACAAATTATCAACTAGATTGATACGTGAGAATCAAACGATTGTTCTAGAAGATTTAAATGTGTCGGGATTAGTTAAAAATCGCAAACTTTCAAGAGCAATCACTGATTTGGGATGGAGACAATTCCGCGCATATTTGGAAGCAAAAGCAGAAAAATTTGGTCGGGAATGTCGAGTTATTAATCGTTGGGAACCAACCACTCAACGCTGTTCTTATTGCGGTGGAATTGGCGGAAAAAAAGATTTATCAGTACGTGAATGGCAGTGTTTATTTTGTAATGCCTTCCACGATAGAGATATTAATGCTGCTGCAAATATAAAAGTCGCGGGAGGGCATCCTGAGACTAGAAACGGACGTGGAGGAAAGTGTAAGACTTCTGTAAAAGAAGCAGCATCCAGCGAAACGTCAACCTACCCAACACCTAGACAACTTGATTTGTATGGGTAGACGGGAATCGCCGCACTTGTAGGGCGGCGAGGATGTCAAGACATTAATTTGTTAATCACGACAATAATCTGTTAACGACGACAAATAATCTGTTATTCAACAAAAATGAGCGCGGAGGGATTCGAACCCCCGACCTACAGAACCGGAATCTGCCGCTCTATCCACTGAGCTACGCGCCCTAACCAATATCAGACAAGACTTTGCCTAAATATTAATAAACAGTATAGCCTTTATTTCCTTTCTTGGCTACTGAAGTAATATTAATCGCTGTTAGAGGCACTTCATTCATAACTCAGCTACGCATAATAATTTATCTGAGTAATTCTTTTGAAAAAAGTATCTAATAGTGACCTTGCAAACCGATAAAAATATTGAGAATAGTTACTTTATGGCGATCGACAATCAGTGACTAATGTAACATAAGAAGGTTTCTAGTTCCTACTTCTAATTTTCTCGAAAATACTAATTAAATTTTCTCAAATTGTCACAATAAAAGTTGTAGAAAATACGCAGAAAAAGTTATTTTTAATTTATACACAATTGAAAGTGCTTTGCGATGTCTGAGAATAATTTGAAAAAAAATGGCTGTGGTGGTTTTCTACTAGGGGTGATATTTACTCTGGTGCTGATAACTGGTGCTAGTGTTTGGTTTTTCTTAAGTAACAAGCAAGCACAGCAGATACTCAGCGAACAAATCAATCAAACTGTTGCTGATAAATTACCGGAAACGGAAACTGTTGAAAATGCTTCTAAAAGTAAACCTTCAGTTACAAGTAATACTTCTGTTACAGAATCGAGTCAAGTTAGCGCCGTACCAACAGAAAAAGCGTTGAACGTTCAAGCTACTCATCCCAACGGTACTGTAGGAAGACTGACAAAAATTTCCTTTACAAAAGATGATAGCAAGGTAGAAATGTCAGTTATTAACGGTTCTAAAAATACTATCGAACTTAACAATAACGGTAAAGGAATGGTGCTTGTAGATGATTTAGGAAAACAATACAGTTTGGCTGCACCAGCAAGCAATCCCGATCTTGAAATTCTACCCGGTACAACTCTAAAAGGGGAGTTTATTTTTATCGGTAAAGTTTCACCAGAAACCAAATTTTTGAATCTGATTACAAATCATCAATCAGGTGGTAATGAAACTTTAAGTCAAATTCCCAAAATGGAGTTTTTTATTCCGCTTGGTAGTCAGGAGGAGGTAGAGGGGGAAGAGGGGGAGAGGGGGTAGATGGGGAGAGAAGGAGACAAGGGGACAAGGGGACAAGGGGACAAGGGGACAAGGGGACAAGGGGACAAGGATAATTTAAACCTTTAACCTTTAAGCTTAGTAACTCCGCGAGCCATGCCCAATGCCCAATGCCCTATTCCCAACTTTTAAATGTTAAAGATAATTTGCGGGGTTGACTGGTGTACCGTTTTTACGGACTTCAAAATGTAAATGTGGCCCCGTTGATAATCCTGTAGAACCTATTGCTGATATAGGTTGTCCCCGTTTAACGCTTTCTCCGGCATTTACGTATAATTGGCTGCTATGTCCGTAAAGTGTGGTGATTCCTTTGCCATGATTGATGATTACTGTTTTGCCGTAACCGCCGTACCATCCGGAATATAGAACGGTTCCGGAATCTGCGGCGCGTATTGTACTACCGTAACCGGCTGCAAAATCCATACCAGTATGTAAGCGTCCTCTACCGAGAACTGGGTGCGATCGCCAACCGTAAGGGCTGCTAATATAGCCGCTGCTGGGAAGTGCCATAATGCCGCTTCCAAGGACAAATCTTGGTTTACTGTTAGCTTTGGCTGCTACGATTCTGGCTTCTTCTTCAGCTACTTTCTTTTGAATCAAGTTCGCGACAGATAACGAGTCTCTTTCTAACTGGATTATTGCTGCATCTAAGGCAACGCGATCGCTATTTAAACGCTGTACTAAATCAGCTTGTAATTCTGCTTGGCCTTGATAATCAGCTTTTTGTGCTAATAACTGCTGACGAATCAAAGATATTTCGTTCTTTTTCTGTTCTATATCAGTTTTTTGCTGTTTTATTTGATTGGCTTCTTCGGTTAATTTTGCCAGTACTTTTTGATCGGCTTGATAAACTAACTTTAAGTTACGACGGCGACTAAGAAAGTCGTTTAAATTGCGGCTTTGCAGTAAAACAGCCCATCCTTGGCTGACTGGGGAACGTTGCAAATACTTGAGTCTGGCAACGGTTGAAGCTTGACGTTGAGCGTAGGATACTTGCGATTGTGCTAAATCTGCTTGCAGTTGTTGGAGTCGTTGAGTTGCTATTTCTAATCTATTTTCACTATCTTCAATCTGACTATTGGTAGTTTGCAGATTTTCTTCTAAACCACCAAGACGTTTTTGTGCTTCTTGCTGCAAATTATTTAAACGTTTTTTTTCTTTAACTACATCTTGATGCTGCTGCTTGATTTGCTTTCGTTCCTGCTGGAGTTGGTCAATGGTTTGTTTGGAGCTTCCTTGACCATGCACTGATAATACTGGTGTTAACACTAATAATATGCATAAAAGGCTACAAAATACAAGATATAACCGAGAATAAATTTTCTTTTGCTGAGGGAATAATGCTCTCATTTTTTTCGATTAACCATACTCTGGGCTGCAACATCATGTTGATTATTCCCAAAAATTTTGCATAAATAAGCATTAAGAGACAAAAAAAGGTTATGGAGCTTTTGCTATTAGACTCCTTTGTAATCAAAAAGAAGCAATATTAATAAAAGCTTTTTGCATAAAGCATAAGACTATACCACTTACCCAACCAGATTAAAAGCGATATTTATAGACAAAATGTTCTTAAATAGCGATTAAAAACTGGTTTACCTTTAGTTACGTCCAAAATAGTGGTTTATGGCCATAGAAACACATATTGAACAAAAATTCAGTTTAAATTTTAGCTGAAAAATAATATTCTTCTAAAATTGCATTTAAAATTACTTGACATTTCAAAATAAATATGTGAAAACCGAGGTGGATTTTATTTATGACAACCAAAGAATCCAGCTTAAGCATAGTTTTGGTTGTTTGCTCAAAAACTTTTTTTGGTGGAGGAATGCCATGTTATTAGCTAAGACTATCAGTTCCAAAGACCTGCAAAATAAATCGGAAATTGATATCACATTATTTTCATTAGCAGACTGGACATCTATAGCAAGATTCATGGGATACGAACCGACTTGGGCATATAAAATGTTTTGTAAGTTTGGCGACTTGCAAAAATACGATCTTGCTAAAGTTTCAAAAACAACATGGTCTAAAATAGCTCAAATGTTTCATCAAAACCAAGCTTGGGCAGATATACAATATTTTAGATGGCAAGCTTCAAATAACTAACAATTTCGCCATATTTGCTATATATGAATCCCTCTCGATTTAATGTTGTCTGGGATTTATGTAGTGATTATGGGGGATTGGTAATTGAGCATTAGACATTGGACATAGTAAATTTTTATTGTTTCTATTGCTAATTAATCATTTTCTCAAATCTAGGCTTAATTTGTAGAAAATATTTGAGCTACAAAAAACTATTTTCAATTTATAAATTATTTTTTCAGGGTATTTGGGATATTTAAGATGTTTGATAGTTGTACCACTAATATCTGATTATCATCAAATAAGGCTTCTGCTATTAATCCCATGCCCTATGACCTATGGCTAATGAAGTATTTTCAAATTCAATAGAAATAAGATTATTTGACAAACAAGATGCCGAACAGATAGCAAAATTATTTCATCAAACAGTACGTGAAATTAATATTAACAACTACTCAATCGATCAAGTGAAAGCATGGGCACCAGATGATATTTATTTTCGAGATTGGGCAAGTGTTTGTTCGGAAAGATTTACTTACGTAGCCGATGATAATGGTACGATTGCGGGTTTTGGTGAATTAGAATTTGACGGAGATATAGATTGTTTTTACTGCCACAAAAACTATCAGCGCATGGGTGTTGGCAGTAAAATCTATCATGCAATTGAAGCAAAAGCTCGCGAATTAAAAATACATCGTTTATATACTGAAGCTAGCATTACTGCTAAACCTTTTTTTCTGCGTATGGGTTTTTCAATTATGAAGAAACAACAAGTAGAACGTAGAGGAGAAAGCTTTATCAATTATGCAATGGAAAAATTAGGGACAAGGAAAAATTTTTAACTCTTAACTAGACATCTCCGAAAAAGAAAAAAGACCCCTCTCCAAACCTCTCCCCCATAGGGAGAGAGGCTTTAAAACCCCACTTCCCATGTCCTTCGGACACGCTGCGCGAACGTAGGGAAGGGGGGTAGGGGGGTTAGGTTTGCAAACTATATAAATGTTTTCCGGAGATGTCTACTGTTAACTCTTAACTCTTAACTCTTAACTCTTAACTCTTAACTCTTAACTCTTAACTGATAATTGATAATTGATAATTGATAATTGATAATTGTTTACGGATACACTCCGGGTGTTTTAAGGATTTCTTGTTGGGATGGAGTTAAATCTGTAAAATCGTCGGGATTATAGTAGTTCCTTAGCCATGCATAGGAGTGAGGGGAGTATTTGTAAAATAGTGTCCTGCGTTCGTTCTTTCCTTGCCAGGGAAGGGTTCCGTGAGTTAACGCTTCAGTAAATATGATGGCACTTCCGGCTTTTACAGTCACCGATTTGACGATATCTTTGGCAGACTCTAAATTAAGCCATTCTTGGGGACAAGATAAATTACTTTTATGACTACCGGGAATACAAGCGAATCCTCCATCACCGGGATATACGTCGTTTAATTCGTAAGCAACAGCAAGCAAGCCATTGTAACTTCTGCCGTTTCGGAATGAATAATACTGGGTTGGATCGTAGGGAGTTCCCCCACCGTGCAAATAGCAACCTATGGGGCCAACACCTTCACGAATAATGTGAATATAATTGTGATCCAAGCGAAATTTTCCTCCCAGTAACTCAGATAAATAAGGAGTTATTTTGGGATTATCAATTAAGTTTCGTAAAGGTTTCCCCCATGAAAGCAAGTTATCAAACCTTAACTTAGACGCTTCCGGTTGATTTTTGATTGCAACTTGCTTATCCACGAGTTTGCTTAAAGCTAAAATTTCTTCATTGCTAAGAACATTTTCAACAACTAAAAAGCCTTGTAAATCGAATAAATAACGCTCGGATTCGTTCATGGGGAATTGAGGGGAGAGGGGGGTAGAGGGGGGAGATGGGGGGACAAGGGGACAAGGGGACAAAGATAATTTTAACCTTTGACCTTAATTACTCCTAACTCCTAACTCTTAACTGGTTACTGTTCGCTGATAACTGCTAACTGTTCCAAAGAGCGATCGCGATATTTTCCGTATCTTTCGCGTTTGTTTTTTATTTTCACTTCTAAGTCTGGCAATATACCGAAGTTGGGGGGCATTGGCTGAAAATGTTTGGGGGAAGCTGAACTGATAAAGTCAAATAAAGCTCCCATCATGGTTGTGTTGGGTATGGTTAATGGTTCTTTTCCTAATGCAATTCTGGCGGCGTTGGTTCCTGCTAGCCAACCTCCTGCGGATGCGGCGGTGTATCCTTCTGTACCTATGATTTGTCCGGCTGCAAGTAAGGTGGGACGAGATTTGAATTGCAGTGTGGGAATCATTAATTGGGGTGCATTAATAAAGGTGTTGCGGTGCATTACTCCCAATCGCACAAATTCGGCGTTTTCTAAACCGGGAATCATCTGGAATATCCGCTTTTGTTCTCCCCAACGCAAGTTTGTTTGGAAGCCTACCATGTTCCACAACTTCCCAGCTTTGTCTTCTTGACGTAACTGAATTACAGCATAAGGGCGTTCTTTTTTAACTTCTTCTCCCTCGGCGACTTCTTGAGGAGCAGCATCCGAACCCCACCCCACGCTTGATGGAGGAGTTAAACCCACTGGCTTAAGTGGCCCATAACGCATGGTATCTTCACCGCGTCTTGCTTGTTCTTCGATGGGTAAACAAGCTTCAAAAAATTTGGCGTTTTCTCGTTCAAAGCCTTTTAATTCAACTTGTTCGGCATCACGCAATTCCTGCCAAAATTTCAGATATTGCTCTTTATTCATGGGACAGTTGAGGTAAGCTGCTTCGCCTTTGTCGTAACGCGAGGCCATGAAAGCAACGTCATGATTAATAGATTCTCCCACAACTATGGGACTAGCAGCATCGAAAAAGCTGAGATATTCCATCCCCGTAAAGCGACGTAAATCTTCTGCTAAATCGGGACTTGTGAGCGGCCCGGTTGCTAAAACTACAATACCTTCGGGGATTTCTCGTAATTCTTCCCGGCGAAAGTCAATTAAAGGATGACTGCTAAGAGTTTCCGTTAAGTTTTGACTAAAGAAACCTCTGTCAACCGCCAAAGCTCCACCAGCAGGGACTTTATGTTCATCAGCTTTGGAAATAATAATAGAACCGAGACGGCGTAACTCTTCATGAAGCAAACCAGCGGCTCTGTCACTTGCCATTGCTCCGAAAGAATTGCTACATACTAACTCCGCCAAATGTTCCGTATGATGCGCTCCCCCGAATTTTTGCGGACGCATTTCGTAAAAAATTACGGGAATTCCAGCCTGGGCTATTTGCCAAGCTGCTTCAGTTCCAGCTAATCCACCACCAATTACTGTTATAGGATTCATATTTTAGATTTTAGATTTTAGATTTTAGATTTTAGATTATCTTAGTTCGTAGTAAGAACTTTAGTTCTTGAATAAAAGGGCTTAAGCCCTTACTACAAACAATAAAATTTATATGTAACAAAGATATTTTAAATTAATAACATTCCTAAAATGAATTAGTTTAGTTGTAGTTACTACTTATATTTGATGATAGCCGTGTGGTAACTTTATTGTGACTTTTGTTCGAGGCAAATTCTCATCAACCGTTAAACCAGGGTGCTTATTATCTATGGAAACCTTGCAAGTAAAGCGCTTTGTCGAGAATATTCATATTGAATTACTTCCCAAACTTCAAATAGAAAGCGTTAATCCTCACGATTTGGTAAAAGTTCACCATATACCACCCCCTTGGATTCTGCTTGGTACGGGAAATTACGCTGCTGTGGTTCATCATCCCGATTTTCCAGATTTGGTAGTTAAAATTTACGCACCGGGAAGACCTGGTTTTGAGGAAGAGGTAGAAGTTTACAATCGTTTGGATAAACATCCTGCTTTCTCACAATTATTCTACGCTGAAGATGGTTTTTTAGTATTAAAACGGCTGTATGGAGTTACAATATGGGATTGCGTTCAACTTGGTATCCGCGTTCCCAAACGAGTTATAAAAGATATTGATAAAGCTTTGGATTACGCTAAAAGTCGCAGTCTTTTTCCCCACGATGTTCACGCACGTAATGTGATGATGTATGAAGGTAGAGGATTAGTTGTAGATATTTCAGATTTTTTGGATAAAGAATATTGTTCTAAGTGGGATAATGTTAAGAAAGCTTATTACTGGATATATCTTCCTGTGATTTATCCTTTAAAATTACGGGTACCTGTTTCTTTGTTAGATTTTGTTCGTAAGGGTTATCGGTTTATTTCTTCTTTGGGGAAAAGGGTGATGGGAAAGAGGTAATGGGTAATAGGTATTAGGTAATGGGTAATGGGTAATGGGAATTAAGAAACCCGGTTTTTCCAAAAAACCGGGTTTCTGGTTCAGAAGAGATAAGAGGATTGTAGTAAAATTTGAGCATGAGTATTAAGGTTAAAGGTGAAATTATTTTCTTTTTGTTGCATACAAATTTAACGCAAAAGCACCCGCAGCAGTTTCTTTTAATTTATTGATTTTAGATAAAAATTCTGCTGGTAATTCTTCCGCATCAGAAGATTTAATCGGATGTTGTGGTGGTTGTAAAATTGGTGCAGCTAAGGAAGCAAAGGCAAAATCGGCAGCAGAAATTTTATCTCCCACCAAATAATTACGTCCGTCTGCTAATAACTCGTTTACTTTTGCAAAAACATTTTCGATCTGTTGGTAATATTGAGTTGCTGATTCCGCGTTAACATCATATTTTTTGATGACAAGCGAACGCATTATTGGAAAAATTACCGGAAATAAAAAGTTTTCTACAAAAGGTACGCCCTGAGTCCATTTTGGTTGGATAATTTTAGAATTATCAATTATATAGAAATAAGCCCAACTTCTTACAGCAGTACCTAATTTTTCGTCAAATAATTCTTCTAATTCTTCAACTTGTTGACGCTGTTCAGGTTTTTCAGGATACAATTTTGCATCATTGGGAGAAATTGAATCAAGGTATTTCAAAATATCAGTTGAATCGGTAAAATTTCCATCTTCAGTTACAAGCACGGGAACAGTTCCACCACCAGCTTTCGTTGTTGCGAATTTATAAAATGGTGGCATATGTGCTGCTTCTACATATGGTAATTTCAGATAATCAAGCGCCCATCTTACTTTTTCGCAGTAATGGCTGACGGGAATGGTTATTAAACGAAATGGTTTTTGATTGTTTAACATTGTGAATATTTTTGTAATAACTCTTCTGGCAATCTTACTGGACGATTATTCTCGGAACTAATATAACTACCTGTTTGAATAGCCGTTGCAACAATTTGATTATTAGAGACAAATTCTGCTTCCATTGTCACTTTCACTTTACCTAATTTACTAACCCACATTTTTGACGTGATATTATCAAAAAGCTTGACTGGTTTTTTATATTCTATTTGAGTTTTAGCAACAACAGGAATATTGCCTTGCTCAATTTGCTTCTCAAGTGGTAAATGTGCATCAAACAACTTTAAACGTAAATCTTCTAGCCATCTAATATAAACGATATTGCTAACTACTCCTGCAAAATCAATGTCGTATGTTTTTACTTTGATTGGGATTTCTACTTCTAATTGTCTAAGTGATAGCATTTTGGATTTTGGAATTAAGACCGAACGGTTGGTTTTAGCATAAAAAAAAGTAAAGTGATGATTCTCAGGGGTTCCCAGCCAGAGATTGGGCACCAGGAAAAGCCTGCAATTCAACTTTAATATAATTATTCAAATGCTTAATGGCTCTCTCTAGATGAATCGCATCATCATATAATTTGCTCATCATTACTGCTCCTTCAAGCAAGGTAATCATCACGGTGGCAACTTCATCGGGATTTACATCGGGACGAATTTCACCCCTAGCAATTCCTTTTTGAATAACTTTGCAAACCATATCTCGCCAATCATTCATTACCACTTGAGCGCGTTTTCGTAACACTGGGTGAGCATCATCACTTTCCACCGCAGTATTTAAAAGGGGACATCCTCCTTCAATTGCGGGATTGTCAATGTTAGCTTGAAATACGCTAATAATTCCCTGCAAACGTTCGACTGCATGACGCTTATTTTGCAACGCACCTCGATAACGCTGCTTAATCAACCCAACAGCATAATCAAATGCTTGTAACGCTAATTCATCTTTACTTTGAAAATGATTATAAATTCCCCCCTTCTTTAATCCCGTCACCCGCATAATGTCCGAAATAGACGCACCAGCATACCCACGAGTGTTAAACAGTGCGGCTGCTTGGTGCAATATTTTTGATTTGGTTTCTTCACCTTTGGACATCTTTTCGCTTAAGACCTATTGGTCGTTTTTATTTTAGAGGATGGAGGGTTTGGAGTCAAGGGAGTAGGGGAATGGGGCATTGGGCATTGGGCATTGGGCATTGTAAATAGTTAGGAGTTTAAAATTATTTCTCCTTGTCTCCTTGTCCCCTTGTCCCCCCATCTCCCCATCCTCTTCTACCAGCTTCCAGTATTTTCCATAGAAGCCCAAGGTTCTTTAGCTGGTAGTGAGTCTCCTTTTTGCAAGAGTTCGATGGAGATGTTGTCTGGCGATCGCACGAATGCCATGTGTCCGTCGCGTGGGGGACGGTTGATGGTGACACCGCCAGATTTTAGGCGATCGCAGGTTTCGTAAATGTCGTCAACTCGATAGGCTAGGTGTCCGAAGTTGCGTCCGCCGTCGTAATCTTCGGGGTCCCAATTATAAGTAAGTTCAACTAGGGGTGATGTTGATTCTTTTACTTTACCTACGTCTTGGGGTGCGGCGAGAAATATTAAAGTAAAGCGTCCTTTTTCGCTGTCTTTTCTGCTAACTTCAACTAATCCCAGTTTGTTGCAATAAAAGTCTAGCGATGCGTCTAAATCGCTGACGCGAATCATTGTGTGTAGATATTCCATGAAAAAGGTTCCTTATCAGATAGTAATATTATCGCTTTCCTTGATAATAAAACTTTCGACCTCCGACAGACTTTTATTTTTACTAGTGAAGAAGTCTTTGTAATGGGTAATGGGTAATAGGGAAGAAAACAATACATTCTTCACTACTTGCTACTCCTAACTCCTAACTCCGTGAGCCATGCCCAATTCCCAATGCCCAATCCTAAAAAGTAAACGTAGTTCTCAACGCACCAATGAAGACATCATCATTGTCTTGATCTTGATTGGGAGACTTTAACCAAATTATTCCAGGAGTGATTGAAATGTTGTCATTTAGCGGATATTTGTAAAAAGCTTCGAGATGCAATGGTGTATCATTTTCAAAGTTGGCTGGACGTGGTGAAATGTCGCCAGCGTAAGGTTCTGCACCGGCAACAATTGCAGCCAATCCGCCTTTTTTACCAAAGTCGGGAAATACTAAAGCTAGTGCATAGTTCCAGATTTCGGCATCTCCTCCGTTGTTAAAATCGACATCTGTATAGCTTCCCCAACCCCGGATACTAAACTTGGAACTTAAATCGAGTTGAGCCTGTACTCCATAGGAGTTACTGTTAATTCGTCTTTGTTCGGTATTGGGAAGCAAACCGTTCGCAAAGTTGGTTCCCGTACCACCAAAAGCAAAAGTTCCTTCACCTGGATCGTAACCGTTTACATAGGTCAAACCAAGCTTAAATCGTTTGGCTGGTTGAAAAACAATTTGTCCCATAGCAGAATAGCTTCCGTTAAATAAACCATTTTTATCATTCGGGTTGGAAGCATTTCTGGCAAGATAACCGCCTTCAATTTTAATTGCCGAGGCTAACTTGTAACTAAAACCTGCACCTGCGGTATTTCGATTAAGCCCTAAGCGATAAATAGGGTTTCTTTCGGCAAATCGTGACAGCGCACCAGTTGCACCACCACCAGTATTTAAGCCGGAGTTGAATACATCTGCGTAGAAGTGATGTCCACCCAAACTCGCCATCGTAGTAACTGTAAGTTTTTCACCAACTGGGAAGACGTAGTGCAATCTATCTAAAACAACATCATTATTATTGGCACCATCATAAGCAAAACGACCTTCATTAGTACCAATTTGGGTAGCGAATGTGTTACCAATATTTCCCGCAGTTAGACGAGTAAACAGCTTATCTTTTCCCGTAAAACTAGTTACTAACTGAAGACGAATTTTATCATTAAAAACTAATTCGGTATCTACATCATCTCCCTCTGCACCGGCTAAAGTAAAAGCCGCTTCACCTTGAAGTTTGGTAGTAGCAGAAAATTGATTTGCTTCGATTTCAGCAGTACGAGCTTCCAAAGCATCAACTCTACCGCGCAGAGTTGCAAGTTCGGCAGAAAATTCTGACTGTAAGCGTTGTAAAATCTCTAAATCTCGTCGATATGCTGTATACTTATAGCCAATGTCAAGAGTAATCAATTCATTAACTCTAGCCAAGCAAGCATTTAAACCAGCCGCAAATTCGTAACGAGTTAAAGCCCTATTACCCCGATAAGTTCCGTTGGGATAACCTGCTATACAGCCATAGCGTTCAACTAGCGATTGTAAAGCCGCAAATGCCCAGTCTGTAGGTTGAACGTCGGATAATTGAGAAACGGATGTAACTTGAGAAATTACTTGTTTTTGATCGGTTTTAGCGAGTTTTTCTCCTAATAATCTATTTGAATATTGCTTGAAATCCAGTTGGGAATCTAAATTATTTTCTGAATTTTGAGCTATTCCACTTAATTGAAAAGATGTCTGAGGAACTTTTGATAAATCTTCAATTACTTCGGAATTGGGCTGTACTGCTGTTGCTAATCGTGGTGTTAAACCTGTTGAAACAGTTGCCATTATTAATGTAGTACCTAACAAAGCAGGACTACAAACCCATAATTTAAAAATATTCTGTATCACTTGCTACACCTCACACTGCTCTGAAAAACTTCAACGAACTATGTAAATTCGACTTCAGAGGTCAGAATTAATGTAGATAATAATACAATAAATTAAACTTAATCTGAATTTAATTATGTTAAGATATCAAAACTTTTTGATGTGATGGATGGTTATTTATTCTAAGCGTCTCTTAAGGAGCAATCAATATTAAAATTAAAATAGATAGTTTGTAGTAAAGCCTTTAGCCTTAAAAATTGTTTTTAGAATAAACTTTAGGAGAAACATATGGGATTCTATTCACAAAAAATATTTCCTTATCTGCTTGACTGGTCGCTATCGGATTCTACTTTTAATCAATATCGTCAAGAAGTTTTAGCAGAAGTGGAAGGAGAAGTTTTAGAAATTGGTTTTGGTACTGGTTTAAATCTTTCCTTTTATCCAGATGAAATTCATAAAATAATTACTGTTGATAATAATCCCGGAGTTCATAAACTCGCTCAGAAACGAATTGAAAAATCTACTGTTACAGTAGATCATAGGATTTTAAGCGGCGAAAATCTTCCAATGGCGGATAGTACTTTTGACAGCGTTGTCAGTACCTGGACTTTATGTAGTATACAGAAAGTTGAACAAGCCGTTAAAGAAATTCATCGAGTATTAAAACCCGGTGGAAAATTCTTTTTTATCGAACATGGTTTAAGTAATGAACCATCAGTTCAAACTTGGCAAAATCGATTAAATCCCATACAAAATGTGATTGCGGATGGCTGCAATCTAAATCGGAATATTCGAGAAATTGTAGAACAACAATTTAGTCGGGTGGATTTAGAAGAATTTTATGCCGATAAAACGCCGAAGTTTATGGGCTATATGTATCAAGGTGTGGCGGTGAAATAAGTTAGGAATTAGAAGTATCTGGCGAATATAATTCACTGCTACACAAGGCAAAGTCTACGAAGGTGGACTAATGAATTTTAACCCGCTGCCACGGCGGCTTTTGTTTGTGTAACCAAGCCACTGCGTTGTAGCAAGTGGCGCGTGGTTTCAACCGTCAGATAAATTATTAATCATCAATCACTCATTAATTCTATGTTAAATTGGAATCTCGTTCGCGAAGTTGGTTATCCTAAGTTTTTTTATCGATATTTGATCAGACAATTTTATAAACGTGTTCTTAAAAAAGATAATAGCATCAAGTTGAATGAGGGAATCTTAATCAATCTTCCTCGTAATAGTCGTTTTGGAACTGAATTGTTTTTAAAAAATGGTTCTGTTGATTGGGGAAGCGAAGAATATTTAATTAAATACTTGGATAAACAAAAAAGCTTTTTAGATATCGGTGCAAATATTGGTTATTATTCATTACTTGTTTCTCCTTATTGTCATAGCGTTTATGCTTTTGAACCAGATTTAAGGAGTATTGCAGCTTTAAAGGAAAATGCCGAAAAAGTTGATAATGTTACGGTTATTCAAGAAGCTGTTTATTCCGAAGTTGGTGAAATGCAGTTTGATGTTACAAAACTACCGGAATTAAGCGGATTAAATACGAAATTAGACGCTTCTACCGAATGTATTAACGTCAAAGTTGATACTTTAGATAACTTTGCCAACAAACATCCTAATTTAAAAGTCACTGCAATTAAAACAGATGTGGAAGGTGCGGATACTGAAGTATTGTTGGGTGGAAAGAATTTAATTGATAACCAACAGCCTTTAATTTTATCGGAAGCTTTTCCCGATAGTCGGGTGTTGAAGTTTGCAAAAGAACTTGATTATCTGATTTTCGCATTTATCAAACCGAAAGGTAAATCAAAAATCCATTTAAAACCAAAGTTTATCCAAATTACTGAGTATCCAAAAGTTTTTCGTCCGAAGATGATTTTTCTAGTTCCGAAAAGGCTTCATCAAGAGTTTTTTGATTTGCTCAAATGACAATTGTTTATACATTAATGTAACAATTTTACTCTGACGAGATATTAAATAAAAATTAGATCGTCATCATAATACAGTTGAGAAGTTTAATCATTTTTTATTTATTTAAGTAATAAATGCGTATTCTTTTTATTTTCTTGACATATTATTTGGTATATTGTTCATAATCAGCCGAATAATTATTGTAATTATACCTACCAAACTAAATACTTAAGACTATTTATCTATTTATTGTTATTTAAAATACAAATACGTCCAAATAAAATTAAATAATTTTACTTAACCATTTATTTACGATAAATCTAACTATTGATATGGGTCTAACTCAGTAATAGAGTGTTATAAATTATATCAAGTAATAGTCTGTAGTATACTTTCAGTTTTTTCATATTTATATATTACAAAATGACGGATAATTTACTTAATACGTCCAAAAATGGTCAATGGCTTTCTTCCTCAGAACAAAATTTTTCTGAGTATGAGTCTAAAGATGTTCTTGGAAGCTCTGTTGAAGAATCTCAACAAGCAAGTCTTGATATGGAATGGGTGCATTATTTTACCGAAACTGTAAGATACATTCGTCAATCTCTTGTAAAAGAAGATATTTTCAAAACAGCAACTGAAGAAGTACGTCGAGTCATTGATTGCCACAGAGTAGTTGTATATAGTTTGAATGAAGAGGAGCAGGGAGTAGTAACAGCTGAATCGGTTTCTCCTCGTTTCTCAAAAATTTTGGGAGCAACCATCGTAGATCCTTGTTTGGAAGCGAAGTACATTGAAAAGTACCAAAATGGCAGAGTTAAGGTAATTCCCAATATTTATGAAGCAAATCTCGATCCTTGCCACCTACAGCAACTTGAAAGACTCGAAATCAAAGCCAACTTAGTCGCACCAATTATCAATGAAGGTAAACTGCTGGGCTTGTTAGTTGCTAATCAATGTTCCCAACCGCGTTATTGGCGAGAGCATGAAATTAGGTACTTCTCGCAGATTGCCATGCAGGTAGGTTTTGCTCTCGATAATGCCAATGTTTTAGCAGAAGTTGCCAATCTGAGAAAGCAAGCAGATATTGAAGCTCAATGGACGCAGTACTTTAACGATACTGTTAAACTGATTAGGCAATCTCTAAATAAAGAAGATATTGTCAAAATAGCAACTGAAGAAGTTCGTCGAGTATTAAATTGCGACAGAGTAGTTGTATATAGTTTGAATCAACAAGAGCAGGGAGTGGTAACAGCCGAATCGGTGGCTCCTCGCTTCACAAAAATTTTGGGCGTTACAATAATAGATCCTTGTTTTGAAACGAAGTACATCGAAAAGTACCAAAATGGCAGGGTTAAAGTAATTCCCAATATTTATGAAGCAAATCTCGATCCTTGCCATATCCAGCAACTTGAAAGACTCGAAATTAAAGCGAATTTAGTTGCACCAATTATCAATGAAGGTAAACTGCTGGGCTTGTTAGTTGCTAATCAATGTTCCCAACCGCGTTATTGGCGAGAGCATGAAATTAGGTACTTCTCGCAAATAGCCATGCAGGTAGGCTTTGCTCTTGAGAATGCTAAAGTTTCAGCAGAAGCTAACAATTTTAAAGAGCTAGCAGATACCGAAGCAGAATGGACGCAATACTTTACCGATACTGTTAAACTGATTCGTCAATCTCTAAATCGAGAAGATATCCTCAAAACTGCAACTGAAGAAATCCGTCGAATATTAGATTGCGATCGCGTAGTAGTCTATGGACTCAATCAGGTAAATTATGGGGTGATAATTGCCGAATCAGTAGCTCCCCGCTTCACAAAAGGTTTGGGAATGGTAATGGAAGATCCTTGTTTTGAGGCGAAGTATATCGATAAGTATCAAAATGGTAGGGTTCGAGCAATTCCCAATATTTATGAAGCAAATCTTACTCCTTGTCACCTACAGCAACTTGAAAGACTTGAAATCAAAGCGAATTTAGTTGCACCAATTATTAATGAAGGTAAACTGCTGGGTTTGTTAGTTGCTAATCAATGTTCTCAATTCCGTGATTGGCAATCTTATGAAATCAGGTGGTTTTCGCAGATTGCCATGCAGGTAGGTTTTGCCTTAGAGAATGCCAACCTAAAAGAAGCTAATAAACGTGCAAATGAATTAAATAAAAGTATTTTTCTGCCCCAACAAGAAGATTTAAGGCAGGTAATTATTGACTTATCTGGGGATAGTCAAATGATTTTTAAAGCTTTTTTGAATAAAAGTTTAAACCTGTTAAAGTATCTTGCTGCTTGTCGTAAGCAAATTAAAGAAATTTTGGATACTGCTAAAGTCATAAAGGCGACTGGTGAAGAAGTAGAAAAACAAGTACAGCGAAACTATAATTTACTAGAAGAAGAACGAGAAAATATAAAATCAACATTAGAAAGTATTGCCCTTCTTGAAGAAGCTGTTAAATATGATGGAATAATAGTCAAGCAGCTTGATGAGTATTGCCAAAATATTTCTAATCTTATAACCAAGCAAATAAACAATTCAGAAAATCTAGAAACTCAACCTTTACTTACTTCTGAAATTGCCAAAATTTCTGAAATAGTTGAGATAATGCAAGCTAGAAATCAGCAGGTATCAACTTGGGTAAAAGCGTTACAAACCAATAAACAAAAACTCGACCATATTGTTACCGCAAATATACAATTAGCTAGATTAGTAGGTAACATAATCCAAACTGCCACCCATCAAGCACAAACTTTTAGAGAAGTAGAGCAAAATATGGTATCAGCACATAAAACTGCTCAGAATATTTCCGAAAAATCACAATTTTTGACAAACTTGTTCGCTCAACTATCAGCATTTGCTCGGAATAGTACAGATAAAATTATGTTTTGGGAACGTCTCAAGAGTTTTATGACTTCTTTCAATAGATTAATAACATCTATTATACAGAAGAATTAAGAATAGGGAGTAGGGAACAGGGAAAGAAATTAGGAATCCGTTTTTATTTTTTAATAATTTTAAACGCAGAGGATCGCAAATTTGAATTAATATTATTTTATCAGTGTTCCCCATTGCCCATTCCCCATTACCTTTTTAATCGATGCTAACCGATTTATTTTTAGAAGTTAAAACCGTCGAGGAATTACAAGACAGTGCTTGCTACTTTCCCATACAAAACGGATGCTATGAAGTAAAACCCGGTATGATGCCTTTGAGTAGAAATTTTGGTAATCAAGCTGATAGTAAGCTGTTTCAATTAGATAGTAATTTTCATCGCTATCGTCAAGTGAAACTTGCAGCGCGTAAATCTTGTTTAAGCAAGTATTCTCAAGTTTGTAACTATAGTAATTCCGTTGATAAAGCAGTAGCACAATTAATAATCAACCGTTTAACCCAGGAATACCCACAATATTTTAATCTCGTTGATGATGGTGAAGATTTAGTATTTCAATGTCGGCTTACCAAAGAAACATTGTATTTAAACAAAAATTTTGAACTACAAAAATATGAGTCGGCTTCGGAAATAAATTGTGGCGTTAAGCGTTCGCGGAGCGTCTCTGTTAGCGTAGCGTGTCCGAAAGACATAAGAGATAGTTCTACCGTTAGCAGAGCCATAGGTAATCGCCCTACTCTTTTAGATGCTTTAGCAACACAAGTACAGTCGGATATTGTAGTTATTAGTCGTAACGAACATGGTGATAACTGGATGAGTGCAATTCATCTGTGTTATCCGAATCATTGGGCAGCAGAGGAAAAGATTGGTAAGGATTTTGCGACAGTACACACCCCAGTTGCGGGTATAGAAAAAATTAACCAGCGTTCAAAAGCTATTGTTAATACAATGATTGAAAGAAAACCGATGGTGCGTTTTGCTTGGGGTTTGAGTACAGATACCCGTTTAAATCATCATCCCCAACCACCTAATAATTTAGCATTAAAAGAATGGCACGGTAGAAACTTTGATAAAACAAATCCTAAATTGTTTTTAAGAATTGAGCGTCAAGTAATATGGGGATTACCCGAATATGATGCGGCTATTTTTACAATTAGAACTTATTTTAGAGATTGTCGAATTATTAAAAAAGATGCCGTTTTGAAGAATAAATTAATTTCCGCAATTGAATCTATGACACCAGACTCTTTAATTTATAAAGGTTTACAAAAAAGTAAAGATGATATTTTGACATGGTTGAGCAGTAATCAGTGAACAGTTATCAGTGAACAGTGAACAATTACCAATTACCTTAATCCAATCTCAATTCAACAAGTAAAGGTAAATGATCTGAACCAATATCGTTACCAATAAAACGTTTAATTGTGGTTAACGATTTACTATGCAAACAGTGATCTATAGGAATTCTTAATACTGGCGGGAATACAGAATGCCAAGTAGTTTGTATACCGAAGCCGCGTTGAGAGTTTATCAAACCACTTTCACTTACTAATTTACGAAATGGCCCATACCAAGGTGTACTATTGAAATCACCGATTACGATCAAATCTTGTTTGCCATTTTCTAAAGTTCTTTGACTCCAACTTGCAAGAGCATCAAATTCTATTTGTTGATATGCGACTGTTTCGGCATTACGAGGGCTAATTACGTGAAAACAAAGTAAAATTATTTCTCTGCCACTATAAGTTACTGTTGCTTTCAATAACGCACGATTGCTATAAATTGGCAGAGTAATAAATTTTGCTGTTTTAGGTTGGATTGTTTTTGTTTTCTCTTGAGGTATGAACCAAGCGATTCCGTGACTGTTATAGTTCGGTTGTGTAGCAACTAAACGATAATTAGTCAGCCCTTTATTAAGCCGCGTTAATGATTCGGGAGTAACTTCTAACAAAAATAAAATATCTGTTTTTTGCTTATTTAGATACTCTATCGCTTTAGTTACATCGGGTTGTTTACTATCAAGCGTTGCATGAATTACCCGGATTGTTTGTGGTGGAGTATCTAATGCCTGATTGGAATTTTGGTTGATAGGAATAAATAAAGGGAAAATTAGTATCAAATTGATTGATAAAGCAATAAAACATGAAAAATTCCAGATATTAATCCGCTTTCTTGAAGTCAATAAACTGACGAATAGCGCAATTACTAAAATCAGCGAATACTGAACCCTTGGATGTTCCATTAATGCAAACACCCACCATTTTCTTCCAGCAACACTTAATACTGTGAATATTATCGCCAATCCTGCTAGAACATTTGTCCAAAATTTAATTAACCACAAAGTATTTTAGGTTAAAGGTTAAAGGTTAAAGGTAATAGGGAGAGAATTCTTAACTACTCCTAACTCCTAACTGTTCACTGTTCACTGCTCGCTGTTAACTGATTCACAAAAGGTGCCATCGCCTTAACAAATTCGACTGTTGATTCATAAGGTAAGACGTTTCTTCCGGGAATTTTGATTGCGCTTCCATTGGGTAGATGGGTGCTATAGTCAGCTAAACGTTTTTCGGTAGTATCACCTTTGCCAGATTGACTGATACTCGATGCAGTTTCGCCAAAAACAGCTAATGTGGGCTGCACTGCTGTTTTCTCTTGAGTAATCATTGTTTTTAACTAAATATTAAATATCAATCAAAAAATCATCTGTGGATGAATCAATTTGTATCCTGCTTTTTTAATCTTCTCGTTGGATACCCTGGAATTATAAGAACGGGTTTTTGTTTGAGAAGCATCCCATATAACGTTTGGTTTATCGTATTTTTTACATAAATTTTCTATTAATTCCCTACTCGAAAGATGGGCACCATCAACTAAATTATAAATACCATTGAGCTGCTGTTTACGTGCAAATTCGATTGCACCAACAATATCATCTATATGAATCCAGTTTGTAGTATCTTCACCGCTACCGGGGCGAGTTTCACCAAAAGCTCTACTAAATATTTTAAGCAAGGTTCTACCTTCCCCGTAAATTCCTCCCAATCGCAAAATACAAACTCGTAGCTTTTCGCTATTGGCTGAAAGTAAAATTTGTTCGGCTTTATCTAAAATTTTACCATTGGGATTACTCGGTGCTGTTGGTGTTTCTTCATCAACTTTGGAGCCGTTTCTATCTCCGTAAACTGAATAACTTGCCGTATATATCAACTGTTTGACAGTGGGAATTTCTCGTAACACTGAAACAATATTTTCAGCAGTTTTTAGATAAGTTTCTTCATAAGCATCGCGACTTTTTGGCCCAACACTTAAAAGCACAACATCTTGATTTTGCAGTACAGATTTTAAAGCTTCTACATCCGAACTTTCGACAATTTCAACTTTATTCGCAACTTCTTCTAATCTTGTTACCTTACTTGGAGTTGTAGTAGTAGCAGTTATGACTAAATCGCTGTTTTGCTTCCAGTATTTAGCTACAGCATAACCTACATATCCACAACCAATAATTGCAATATTCATAAACCGTTAGCACCCCTAATTACCAATTACCAATTATCAATTAAGTAGATTGGCGTAAATAAATATAACTGAGAATAGTCATTGCGACGAGGAACGAGGAAGCAATCCCAGTCATTTCAAGCTTTTTACTTTTCATTACATAGCTAGTTTTATTTGTGCCGACTTACTTACCAATTATTGTGCTATTTCTCGTTCTATAGCAGCAATCAATTCAGGAGAATTTGGCTTGACGCTGCTTTTAAATCGAGCTACTACTTCACCGTGCTTGTTAATTAAAAACTTTTCAAAGTTCCAAGCTATAGGTCCTTTTGGTTCAATTGCAGTTGTGAGTCTAGCATAAAGCGGATGCTGTTCTTCGCCTTTGGCATGGATTTTATCAAATAATTCAAAAGTTGTACCGTAATTGCTGGTACAGAAATCTATAATCTCATCATTGCTTCCGGGTTCTTGTCCTCCAAAGTCGTTGCAGGGAAAAGCTAAAATCTTTAAGCCAGCTTCTTTGTAATTTTGATTCAATTTTTCTAAGCCTGCGTATTGTGAAGTATAACCGCATTGAGAAGCTACGTTAACAACTAGAAGTACTTTATTCGCATACTCAGCTATTTTCCGATCTTTCCCATCCATAGTTTTGACTATAATGTCAGATATTGTGTTATTCATTTTTCTTTTTCTTTAATGACTACTATTGCCAAGTTTCTCATATTGTAGGCACTTCATAACAAAAACAAAATATCAGTATTATTATTTACATTCCTTGACTGATAGTTGCTTCCGTGTTTATTTCGATAAAATTATAGTTTAAATATCTAAATTTATGTAATAATATTTGAACCAAAAAAATTCTCTATATGCTATCAAATTAAAGGCATACAGAGATAATCTTTGATGCCAAAACTATCGGCTTTGCTATTATTTGCATCCTGGGAAAGCTTCTTAATTCACGTTCAGTATAAAATTGCTAATATTGGCTAAAATTGAGTTAACAATTATAAATTTCAGTATACACAAATTCGATTAGACAACTAATAACAAATAACTAATAAAATGCAGCAGCAATTAGACGTACACTCATGAAGCAGAGAATTAGAAGGCCAAGTAGGTAGAGGAATTGGTTCGGAAACTGATGAAACTTCGATTGTAATATTGTAATTATTGTAATTACAATTATTCATGAACCGAACCATCAGGCATAATTGCTCCAGATAAATTAGCTCCAATCAATTTTACAAGTAGGCGATCGCCAGAACGAATTCTTGCTCCTCTCAAATCAGCACCGCGTAAATCGGCACCGCTTAAGTCAGCACCAATTAAATCGGCACCTTGTAAATTAGCTTCTTTCATATCGGCTAAAAGTAAATTAGCTCTAAATAAATTAGCATTGGACAAATCGGCACCTCGCAAGATGATCTTATGCATAAAAGCATCGCTGAGGTTAGCACCGCTTAACTTGGCATAGCTAAGATTTCTACCCGATAAATCCCTTCCCTTAAGATTAGCGCGACGAAAATCTTTTCCGCTCAAATCGGATTGCTGGGGGGGTTGATAAGCTTTATTAGGTGTAGGTGGAGATTTCGGAGTCCACTTTTGTTGATAAGGCGCATAGGAATTAGTTTTACTACTGCTACTAGGTGCGGCAGTTTTTTTCGGTTGATAAGGATAAGGCGAAGAAGGCCACTCAGAATCAGATTCACTGCTAGGTGAAGCGGTTTTTTTCGGTTGATAAGCCGGATTATTAGCAGGCTTGGATTGATATTTTGCCTTAATCGAGCGCAATTCATCCCGAGCTTCATTAATTTCCTGTAGCTTTTTGCGTGCCTTTTCTTGCAACCGATGTTTTTCTTGAGGAATCCTATCTGGGTGCCAAATAAAAGCCAAATCCCTATAAGCCTCGTTCACTTCTTCAAGCGATGCACCAGGCTCCAATTCCAAAACTCTATAGTACCGCTCCAGTTCTCTCATAAGACGAGTTGAATGGTAAATCTACTTAATTATGATTTATTCAGTCGTGTATTTGCCCAATTGTTTGTCAAATTTTGCGATCGCGCTGCCATCCTGGTTACAAGTAGAGATTTAATCAGATCCAATTATTTAGATAATAGTTCGCAATTGGGGGGAAGGGGAGATGGGGAAGAGGGGGAGACAAGGAGACAAGGGAAAGAATAATAACCTTTAACCTTTAACCTTTAACCAATTACCAATCCCCAATTACCAATTAAGTTATTACGTTGTTTGAAGTTATGTCGCCTTTTGAATACAACGACTCAGGCACTAAGGTAAACTAGCCCTTGATTATTATTCTTTCTCAGAGAAGAACACTCAGAAAGGAGTTTTTTAAAATGTCTCATACCGTTAAAATTTACGATACCTGCATTGGCTGTACTCAGTGCGTTCGGGCTTGCCCCACAGACGTACTCGAAATGGTGCCCTGGGATGGTTGTAAGGCTCAACAACTAGCTGCTTCCCCCCGTATCGAAGACTGTGTTGGCTGCAAACGCTGTGAAACGGCTTGTCCTACTGATTTCTTAAGCATCCGGGTTTATCTGGGCGCTGCTGAAACCACCCGCAGTATGGGTTTAGCTTACTAATTACGATGGGGAATTGGGCATCGGGCATAGGGAATAGGGAATAAGTTAAAGGTTAAAGGTTATTATTCTTCCCCTTGTCCCCTTGTCCCCTTGTCCCCTTGTCCCCCTCTCCCCTCTCCCATTACCAATCTCTTGTATAAAGTAAGTATTAACTTACCCCGATTTCCTTGGCTTAACCATGAAGGATGTGTTAACTACTATAACCAGTTGTGTCCAAACGGAAAACGGAGTGGTGTGAACTATGTGCGGAATCGTTGGTTATATCGGCGCACAAGTGGCGACTGATGTTTTACTCTCGGGATTGGAAAAGTTGGAGTATCGGGGCTATGATTCTGCTGGAATCGCTACGATATCTGAAGGTGAAATTAGCTGCGTTCGAGCAAAAGGTAAGCTACATAATTTACGTACTAAATTAGAACGTTTAGAAAATCCGGCGCGTATTGGTATTGGACATACCAGATGGGCGACGCATGGTAAGCCGGAAGAATACAACGCTCACCCCCATATGGATACTGCTATGCGGGTGGCGGTGGTAATGAATGGTATTGTTGAAAATTATCGCGAGCTACGGGAAGAATTAAAGGCTCAAGGACATGAATTTCGTTCGGATACCGATACTGAAGTTATCCCCCATTTAATTGCTCAGTTTCTTAAAGAAGAAGTTGCTCTGGGGGAAACTTATCCGGATGCAATGTTTTTGGAAGCAGTGCGAAAAGCAGTTAATCAGCTAACTGGTGCGTTTGCGATCGCTGTTATTTGTGCTGACTTCTCCGATGAAATTATCTTGGTGCGTCAGCAAGCACCTTTGGTAATTGGTTTCGGACAAGGTGAATTTTTCTGTGCTTCGGATACTCCAGCGATTATTTCTCATACCCGTGCGGTGCTAAATCTTGATAACCAGGAAATGGCACGTTTAACCCCTTTGGGTGTGGAGGTTTATAACTTCGCTGGGGAAAGGTTGAAAAAGCAGCCTAGATTGCTGAATATGAATCCCGTGATGGTGGAGAAGCAGGGATTCAAGCACTTTATGCTCAAGGAAATCTACGAGCAGCCTGGAGTGGTAAGAGCTTGTTTAGATGCTTATTTTAGCCATCAAGATACTCTTGATTATACAAATTCCCCGGTTAATCTGGGTTTACCAGACGAACTTTATACCGATCTACAACAAATACAGATAGTTGCCTGCGGTACTAGTTGGCACGCGGCGTTAGTCGGAAAATACTTATTAGAACAATTTGCTGGAATTCCCACTCAGGTACATTACGCTTCCGAATTTCGCTATTCACCAACACCTTTAACCCCTAATACATTAATCATTGGCGTAACTCAATCCGGTGAAACTGCCGATACTTTAGCAGCTTTATCGATGGAAAAACAACGTCGCGAAGCCAAAGAAGCGAAATTTCAACCACGACTTCTGGGTATCACCAATCGTCCCGAAAGCAGTTTGGGATTGATGGTACCCCATATAATAAATACTCTTGCCGGAATTGAAATTGGTGTAGCGGCGACAAAAACCTTCACCGCTCAATTGATGGCGTTTTATGCGTTGGCTTTAGACTTAGCTTATCGCTGTAAAACCGTTCCCACTGAAAGAATCACCGAGATGATTGCCGGATTGCGGATGATTCCTACAGGAATTGAAGAAAATCTTCAAAAACAGGAAAAATTAACCGAACAACTAGCCCACGAATTCACCGAAACCAGAGACTTTATATTTTTAGGTAGAGGAATTAACTTCCCCATCGCTTTAGAAGGCGCTTTAAAATTAAAAGAAATCAGCTACATTCACGCCGAAGGATATCCCGCAGGGGAAATGAAACATGGCCCGATCGCCCTTTTAGATGAGAAAGTTCCAGTAGTGGCGATCGCCATGCCGGGAAGCGTACACGAAAAAGTGATTTCCAACGCTCAAGAAGCCAAAGCCCGCGATTCAAGGTTAATTGGAATTGCACCCGCCGACGATGAAGAAGTAGCAGAAGTCTTTAACGATTTAATTCCAGTTACAGCTGTTAATGAATTGCTGTCGCCGATTTTAACAGTAGTACCTTTGCAGTTATTGGCCTATCACATCGCAGCACGTCGCGGTTTGGATGTGGATCAGCCCAGAAACTTGGCTAAATCTGTGACAGTTGAGTAAGTGAAATTACTGGTTTTATATTTTTTGTGGAAAGACAATAAAGTATTTTGTAGGTTGGGTTAGACAGGAAAATAATTTTTATGGTGATTACAATTTACCTTCTCCTGTCGTAACCCAACATCAGGTGTTGAATAAATACTGCCAGTTATCAACAATCGAATGTTGGGTTACGACGCTTGGGTTAATCATTCGTTTAATTCAAAATTCTCGTGCGTCTAACCCAACCTACTTTCTGTTGAGTAAGTGAAATTACTGTTTTTATATTTTTGTGGAAAGACAATAAAGTATTTTGTAGGTTGGGTTAGACAGGAAAATAATTTTTATGGTGATTACAATTTACCTTCTCCTGTCGTAACCCAACATCAGGTGTTGAATAAATACTGCCAGTTATCAACAATCGAATGTTGGGTTACGACGCTTGGGTTAATCATTCGTTTAATTCAAAATTCTCGTGCGTCTAATCCAACCTACTTCCTACTTTCTATGGGTAAATTTTATTTTACCTGTGGGGGATTTTATTTGTTTTAGCGGTGAATGACAACCGATAAAATCAAGATTCTTCCCCACTTTGCTTTTCAAGAGCTTTTCTAACAACTTCAACTTCTAATTCAAGAGCTTGAGCAATTTGTTCTACACTTAATCCCATGTTTAACAAACGGGGGATGGTTTCGAGTTTGGTTTCTTGCTCAACTTCCTGATAAAATTTAGTTTGCCGCCACTCAGTTAATCCAAACATCGCTTCTAACTCCTGTCTAGTTTGATTCGAGAACTTGTAAATCAACATCCTTTCTACTAATTCTAAAAGCTGCCGACGGTTGCTGACATCTGCAAGTTGAACTTGAGTAATCAAATTTCTTGCAACTTCTACTGCTTCGTCTTCCGGAGCAACTACTAATCCAATAATCCCCAATCCGATTGAAGAAGAAGTATCGGCTAATTCATCGAGATAGATTACTTGTATTTGCCCATCAGATAGTGATGTTTGATAAGCAATCGGAATACCTGGATCGAGGCTACGTTTTGCCCATAAAACTACTGCTTTCCAAGTTTTTTCTGGTCTATATTGATTTAAGTAAACAAATGCTTCGGTAATTAATCGCCAGTATAAATCATCATCGCGTTGATATTGTACCTCGACAAAATAAATTGGATCTTGAGAGTATTCAGGTTTCGGTAAAAATAAACCATCAATCCGTCGCGCAAGCTCTTTTATTTCCACAGAGGAAAATTCGTAATGTAAAGCTTGTGTGGGAGATTGTTCGAGTAGTTCAAATAGTACGCTGAGGAGATTTTGTAGCAGAGTATAGAAGATTGTATCTGTTTTCATCTATTACCGCTTTGAAATTCGTGGTAAAGCATATGTATTATATAGCAATGCAATGCCTGTTTATAAGAGAAAAATCTAAAATTCAGTTGCTCCCATCTGCTTTAGCAAAAGATGAAAATGCAATTACGTTTTCATTCAGAAGAAATTCTTAAACAATCAATAATTAATTTTTAGACTATAAAAAATCAACGTGAAAAAATAAGGTTTGCCGAAAAATACAATAATAATGTAATTTTAATCACTTGTAACCTAGCAAAAAGTGATTTAATATACCCTGTAGCTAATATTGTATCGCTTTCGAGATGTCGAAAACATTAGTTTTATCGGGTTATCTACTGCTTACTCCTTATCTCTCCTGACCTCTTCCTCCGCGCTCTCTGCGCTCTCTGCGGTTTATCATTAAGTAATTTTGCGGATAAAAGAGTAACTGCATAACTAGGAAAGCGCTAGATATAGATGTTTATAGCTATAGAAAAATCACTTAAATTAATAAGTTATGGGCAAAAAATATCACGATGTCCGAGTTTTAATGCATCGCGCAGCTGTATTTTTAACTGTATTTTTGATTTCAGATGTGGGGAGAGTATATGCTTCTAGGAATTTACAAATCATTGCTCAACAGGGAGAAACGCAAACGGATGCAACCCGCGCTGAAGTAATAAAGTTAATGGAAGAAGGCCGACCTAACCCCCCAACCCCCTTCCCTACAAGGGAATGGGGAGAAAGAGAAAGATAAACTCCCCTCTCCTCGCAGGAGAGGGGCTGGGGGAGAGGTTCTGACTGACCTAACCCCCCAACCCCCTTCCCTGCAAGGGAATGGGGAGAAAGACAAACTCCCCTCTCCTCGCAGGAGAGGGGCTGGGGGAGAGGTTAGAGGAGGGCTTATTCCCGAACCAAATCCAGGGGTAAATATTAATAATTCTAATTACCAACCGTTGATGCTCAATCACGAAATTGTGAATTTACCTTCAGCATCAACTATTGCAATCCAAAGGGAAAAAATCGCCAAACGCAATATAGCGCCGAAAAAAATCGCCATTCTTGCAGATCCAGTATATAGTTCCAACGACAAACGAGTTACAGGTAAAGAAGAAACTCTCGCACCCGAACTCGATCTAGAACGTTCTGCTCTCCAACGCTCTGCGAAAAGTCTTAACCGTACTGGTTGGAGTCAATTACCAAATACAAAAATAGAAGCAGAAGGAATATTAAAACTTGTTCCTAACTCTTCGAGCTTATCAGTATTTAGCTTTGACGCTAACCATAATTGGGCAACAAGTAAAAATCTTAATCAATACCAAATTTTACATTTTGCTACTCATGGTTTTGTCAATCACGAACAACCGGAATTATCGGGAATTGTTTTATCTTTGGTTAATAAAGATGGTAAACAAATACCGGGTTATTTACGGTTAGCAGATTTATTTGAACAAGATTACCCAGCAGAATTAATTGTATTGAGTGCTTGCGAAACTGGACTTGGTAAAAATGTCAGCGGTGAAGGTTTGGTGGGTTTGACAAGAGGCTTGATGTATGCTGGTGCGGCGAGGGTTGCTTTGTCATTGTGGAAGGTTGACGATAAAGGTACATCGGTATTGATGCAAGAGTTTTATAAACAGATGTTGCAGGAAAATCAAACTCCTACCGAAGCATTGCGGGCTGCTCAACGCAAGTTGTGGTCTAATCCGGATTGGCGAAGTCCCCATTATTGGGCTGCATTTACTTTGCAGGGGGAGTGGAATTAACCTCACCCCAGCCCTCTCCTTGTCAAGGAGAGGGGGAAGATCGCTTACTTTTGATTTTACTCTTGGGAATTTTGCTTATTAGTTAGTTATAACTGGTTATTATAAATTTTCTTGGTAATGGATATATGGACGAACTTATTAAAAAAATCGCTGGATTAGGATTTCCCGGAATCATTTTAATCGCAGTTATGGCAAGTACTGGTTTAACTGGTGCTGCTGCGATTACTGCTGCTTTAGCTTTCTTAGGTGGCCCTGCGGGGATGTTAGGAGGTATTGCAGTATTAGGATTAACTGGATTGATTGCAGATGCTTTAACTAATGTCGGTTTAGAAGAGTTACTTACAGCAGTTTACTGTCAAAGAAGACAGTCGGAACCCCAAGGTAAATTATTAGAAGAAATTAATTTTTTATCGTTATTTGACGGTGATTTAAAAGAAAGACTTAAGTTTACAGTCACAGATGGGTGTGGTTGTACAACTGTAGTTAGCAAAAATATAACAGATGATAGCGAAGAAGTAATCGAGATATTAGAAAATGTTCCCGGTATGACTCGCGCTCATCATCGAGATTTTAAAAGTTCTAATCCAGTGATTCGGCTTAGAGATGGTTCAACTGTGAAAACTTGGAAAAATCCCTTGGGAGTTGACCATGTTTTTATTGCTGATAGAAATGACAACATGATTTACGGTGGTTTTGTGGGCTGGATTCACAGCGATGGATTGAATGCAGCTATTAATAGAATTCGACGGGATTATGCTTGAGATATGGCGTTTTTCAAGTCTTATTATTTTTTGTAAAAATAAAGGTTCGTAGTAAGCGATTTATCGCTTTATCTAAGGACGCGCATTCCTTACTACAAACCTATCAGAATTAATGCGGTTGACCACCAGCTACTAGCTATTTATTTAAGAAAAACACATATAATCTAGCCCACGCAGGTGGGCTTTGTTTAATTAGCCCCACCATAGCCAGAGTGAGGGCGATTTTTATCAAAACTGTAACCTGCACTACTAAAACCAAATATAAAAAAGTAAAATTAGCATCAACAATCTCACTTTACCTTTGCAAAAATAGAGTTTAGTTTAAATAACAAAAAAACTTTATTTAATTAACACCATGATTTCTATTTAATTAACCAAACTATTTATAATTTACAAATTATCTCAAGCAATCCTTTTGATATGAAAATCGGCTTAAATACTTATTGCTACTAACTTTTTTTCTAAAGAATATTTCTTTAGTTAGATGATAATGATCGAGGTTATCTAGCATAACCATTTCTAGTTAATCGATTTAAACCTGGTTCCAACCGCTTTAAAGATTGGAACATAATTTATTTTCATTATCAATCAAAATGCACTTTGTTTATGCTCTTAACTGCGCTAGTTCTTGAGCTATAAAACCATCATATCTATATCTAAATTTCAACACTGCGCCTTTAGCTACATTTAAACGCGACATAAATATTATTTAATTAAAATGAATCTACAAAGTTTCCAAAGAAATTTACAAATGAATAACAATTCGGCATCTCACCAATCATTGCATAAAGATATACTCTCTACCGACCATCATCTAGAAGGAATTCTTAAAAACCCTTCATTAACTGGATCTTCTCAATCCCATTCTCTTCATTTTGAAGAAGACTTTTCGAGTGAAGTTCGAGATAAAGTTTTAATTTCGCAGTTTGCCGACCTGAAGTTAAATGATGTTGAATCGGAAGTGGCTTTCAATGATACTCCTATTTCCGTAGAGTTTATTGATGGAGAAATCGGGAAAAGAATAAGCATTCCTGTTTTCAATGACGATTTAGATGGGAATAGCGAGGTTAATTTATCCTCAAAAAACTTTACAGATGACGCGGTTCTAGGGGATACAAATGCTACGGTTACGGTTCCTGAAGCATCGCCTCATAAGAATGTAAATGTTAATTATTTCGATACATTAGAGGCTGCTGATGTAAACAATCTTGAAATAAACATCCAAGCCGTGGGTGATGATGCTGGTCATGTAAACGACATTTCACTCAGTAAAGTTGAAGGGAATCACTACGCTAATCATGAAGTAGCATCCGATGAAACTTTTGATCATCAAAGCATATTGCAAACACAGAGTTTTCAAGATGCAACATTCAATTCTCAAGATAAGGGCGAATATTTAGATCCTACCGTTTTACCAGTTCAAGGCACGGTGACTGGTGGAAGCGTAGAAGGAATTTTACTCAACTCAGAAATAGAAAACAATCCCAGCATCCGCAATATCGGCTTTAGAGAATTTAACAATCCCACCGACGCTCAACAAACTTGGGTGATCGTCCACGGTTGGAACGATACACCCGATGGAAAATTTACCGATATAGCACAAGAAATTGTTGCGGCACATAGTGGCGATCGCGTTCTGTTATTAGACTGGAGAGAGGCAGCTTTTAACACAGACGGAGCTTATGGAATTGATTACAGTGCTTTAGGTAAGGGGAATTTCCGAGCAGCTAGCTGGATTAATCCGGTTGCTGAATTTGCAGTCGAAGCATTAAATGATTATTACGGAATAGATAGTCTCGGAGCTTCACAAAGTTTAAACTTAATCGGGCACAGTCTTGGCTCTTTGGTAAGCGCGGAAATAGGAAGACTTTATCGAGATGGATTGGCTGTAGAAAACGAAACTGTAGTGACGGGCAATAATGAAGGTGTCAGAACAATCACCGCTCTCGATCCTCCTTCATCAAGAAATGGCGATGACAATCCATTTGAAGTCGATGCTATTAAAGATGTCTATGATGTCGATGGCAGAATAGAAGGTGTCCAAGCTCCCCAAATATACGCCGATGCATCAGTTTTTTCCAGAGCATTTGTAGGTGAAAAAAGCATTGCGGGCAATAAACAATTAGCTCTTGGTGCTGATGAAGCTTTTGAAATGACTTTCGGAACTGAATCCGAACTCACCGATTTTGGTAGAGAACACGAACGAGTAGTTCGTGCTTTTACAAATACCATTAATCAACAAGGTTTACTTGGGGATTTACTCGGTATCGGGGCTTATCAATCAGTTGAAACAATTTCTATTGAAGATTTAGGAGAGTTACAAATCCTAGAAGGAAATAGCAAAGGTTTCAAAGGAATCATTGATGTTAACGAAGACAACCTAGTAACTTCATTAGCTGGAATATTAAAAGCAGGCAATCAAGACGATATCGTCATCGGTAGTTATAGCAACGAAGAAATGCACGGTAGCGACTTGTTAAATTTTGGCGAAAATAGTCCCTATACCGGAGATCGTAATGATATTTTCTTCGGTGAATCTGGTAATGATATGATTCTTGGCGATAACAACGATGACATTTTGATCGGCGGTATTGGTAGAGATATTCTTAATGGTGGTGCCGGGATAGACACATTTATTTTTCAACCCGGTGACGGTGGTGCTACAGAATCGGAAACTAATGTAATTGAAGATTTTGAAATTGGTATCGATAAAATCGGTCTAACAGATATTAACTTTGACCAATTAACTTTCCAAGAATTACCATCAGGATTGGCGGGAAATTCAACAGATACCGTTATCATGGCTGGCTCAGAAATTATCGCATTACTTAAAAATACTAAAGCAGAAGAAATTCAACATTCAGAATACTTTGTAAGTGTGGCTGAAAATCAGTTTCGAGTTAGTTAATTGAATTGGAAATTGGGAATTGGGCATGGGGCATGGGGCATTGGTAATTGGTAATAGGAAAAAGCGATTTTAGGTAAATAAATTATCGGAACAACCTCTTTTCAGATGCGAAGAGAGGTTTTGGTGTGAAGGAGTACAAATAAAACACCTTTCTGATGATTTGCTGTTACTATAATATAAGCATCAAAACAGGCATCAAAACAGGCATCAAAACAGGCATCAAAGCAGGCATCAAAAAATGGATAATTCAACTGTTCGTACAACCATCAGCTTGCCGGATCAACTATTTAGAGGCCACAGATAAAGCCGTAGCGGAAGGTAAAGCCAAGAACCGCAATGAATTTGTAGCTCAAGCATTACGTCGGGAACTAGCAAAAATAAAGCGAGCAGAAATTGATGCAGCTTTGACAGAAATGACGCAAGATCCTGATTATCAAGCCGAAGTATTAAAAATGGAAGCAGAATTTGCTTATATTTAGTAGTAGTTATTTTCCATTTAATTAAAATATCACAACTTAATTAACCGTCGAACTTCTATAGATACATCAGGAAAAGCAAAGGCAGAAACAGTTCCTTTATTAATAGTTAATTCAGTTGTATATTGCTTATCTTTCAAATCCCGAAATACTTTCAACTCTAATTTCTTCAGATTCACAACCCAATATTCTTCAATACCAGCTTCTGCATAAATATCTTTTTTCTCACCTAAATCTTTACTTAAAGTAGCGTTGGAATATTCGATAATCCAAAATATATCTTCTGGATAGGGATGATGTTGTAAATATATTTCCCCCAAAGGCTTAACAATTGCAACATCGGGAGCAGGTTCGGAATTATTAGGAAGGGTAATAGGTTTTGCATCGCGGATTTTCACTCTTTCACCTAGCAACGTGCGGATATAATCTGCTGCTTCTGTATTGTAATAAGCGTGTGGTTCTCTTTCCGGAGGCATTACAACTAAATCTCCATGCAATAATTCAATAGATTGGTCATCAAATATACCTGCATCAACAGCTTGGTGATAGCGTTCAATTGTCCATTTATAGGTAGTTACAGTCATTCTATTTTGGATTTTAACAACGGATGGGTTTGTTTTAGATTCTATTCTATGCGCTATGCCCTATGCCCCATTCCCCATACACTTTAATTCGCTTCATATCTCACCCCAATTTACCCATAAATCAACCGTTTATGGAAGAATGGGTAACTTACATTCAACAATGGTTGCAATCTGGAACGCAAATTTACTATTTTGTCCACTGTCCCCAGGAAGATAAATTACCGTAGACATCTCGTCATTTTCAAAACTTATTAGAACAGAGGGGTATAGGTGTCTCACCCCTACCTTGGAACCAAAATAATCATCATCCAAAACAACTAAGTAAGAAGGTGACTTGCACTATTAGCTAGTTGTGGTAAGTTGAAAGTAGATAACAATTAATCGCAAAAAGATAGAGTTTCTTTGAAGGTTGGTGTAAAAAATCATCTGCCTTCAATAGTTCGATAAACTTCTACATACTTGGAATGTAGGAGAAAGTTTTAGCAGCAAATAATACCATTTGACATTTTTGGCAGTTCTCTTTACTTGTATAAAATAAATCTATCTGTTCTGTCAAAAAAAATTATACAAATGGTATAAATTAAAATTTCTAAAATCCATTAGCAATATATTTTGTAAAGCTAAAGGATTAATCAATAATCCCGTCTGCTAGAACCTTTAATTATCGCGATACGAGCATACTACTTTGGTTAGCATTTATATATCAGGACGTATCTATGAAACACTTATTTTACGAACAATCAGTATCCTACCAAGGATATCTCATAATACCATTCGTTTTCGGCAAAGCAAATAATTACGAAATCTACTCGTATAAATTGCTATCGGAAATTGGAGCTAAGAGTCAGTATCACAAAGCCGAAAATCCGGCAAAAATCTACGGCAGTAGTATTGAAAATATCATTAATATTGCCAAAGAACACATAGATAAGAATTCAGATTTCGTTAGCGATGGTGATAAGTTTAAACATCGCTATGTGTTCCGCAACAATCTAATTATCGTTTCCCAGGAAGCTGGTAAATATTATTACGACCATTATTTATCAGACTCATTAAATAATATTGCCGCACCAAAGTTATTTAACTCAGAATATGAATGTTGGTGTTGGGTAAAGCAGGGAATTGATTCGTTAAATGTGGAACATAAAGTTCAGTAAAAATTTGGACGGGTAGGGATGTTTTGTTTGCTCGAACCAAGTTCGTAGTAAGGGCTTTAGCTCTTGTATAAGAGTTAAAACTCTTACTACGAACCTTAATTACGTCGGAGGGTACTTTAGTAATGCCTACTCATAGTAGCGATTATTCAATTATCGAGGCAGGAAAGCGAGTTTGCAAAAATTATTCAAACATTGAATTTGATAACGATCTGTTTATAAATATGGGTGAGGATTTTGAGAAAGCTGGCTATGTAAAAGCTTCACAAATTGGTTCCGCACAAGCAAAGTTTTTTCCTGTTAAGGATGCCGTTGATTTTGGCGTAACCTGGTTGAGGGAGAAAGGAAAATAATTAGATTAAACAGTTTTGATTTTACGAAAGTTACCGGCATAAAAATTGGACGGGCAAAGATGCCCTTGTGCGTACACCCCGATATCAAAGTTAAAATCATTAGTTTGGTTCGTCTATCAAATATTCACTATCAAAATCATCTTCTTTTATCCTTCTTTGCAAATCCGTTATCAGTATGTGTAAATCTTTGATAGCATCACTGCTTCTGTTTGTACGAATGCTGGAAATAGCTCTTTGCAAAACCTTGACAACTTGTTGTTTTTCCATCTTGAATTTCAGTATCTCAATAGAGCAATGATAAAATAGATTGAGAACATTTCAACCTTTTGATACAGTACGGATACCCGTAAATTTTATATATTTATTTGGTATGGCTATGTCTACATACTTAATATTCTATTTAAAGTTGTTAAATTGAATACTAATATTACGTAAAAAAAGTAATCTAAAATACATTAATACATTTATTGTTTTATTATTTTAATGACTTCACAACCATTAAAAGAAATCAAAATTTGCTTTCTCGGCGAATCACTTGTAAACGGTACTGGCGACCCTGAATGTTTGGGTTGGGCTGGTAGAATATGTCAAGATGCCTTTTCCAAAGGTTTTGATATTACTTACTATAATTTAGGAGTTCGACGAGAAACAAGTCACGAGTTAAGAAAGCGGTGGTTGCAGGAAGTTTCTTATCGTTTACCTCAACAATATAACGGTAGGCTTGTATTTTCTTTTGGAGCCAACGATACAACTATAGAAAACGGTAAAACTAGAGTTTCTTTACAAGATTCGATTACTAATCTAAGAGATATTTTAACTATTGCGAAAGATTTGTATCCAGTTTTAGTAGTTAGCGCACCACCAATAGATGATGAAGGACAAAATCAAAGAATTTCCGATTTATCCCAAGAGTTTGCCTCTGTTTGCAATCAATTAAATGTTCCTTATTTAAATGTTTTTCCAGAATTGATAGAATCAGATATCTGGATGGAAGAAGTTAAAAAATATGATGGCGCTCATCCGAGAGCAGCAGGATATCAAGTATTTGCTGAAATTGTGCAAAATTGGCAAGGTTGGTTGAATTGGTTTGATGGGTAATAGGTAAATAAAGATTTACAAATCATTTCGGATTGCAATAGTATCCCTACTACCTATTTTCTACTTCCTACTCTCTACTCACTAACTTCTTGATAAGCATCTTTAATTAATTTACGAGCAACAGTTTGAATTCCGGTATGTTCAAAATAATTAGTGCTTGTGTCTAAAAAAGCTGCTACATAATCTAACTTATCATCGGCAATATCTACAACATTACTGAGATGATTGGCTATTGATTCGCGAGTTAAACCAGCAGAATCGGTTAATTTTGCCATCCACTCATCAACTGCTTTGAAACTATCATTAATAAAACCTGTTTTATCCGTGCTAGGAATTAATTGACTAATTGCCGAAAAAGCCGGATTATTTTGCAAATTTTCTCTTTTGGTAATATCGTTTTCAACTCTAGGTACAAAATCTGCACCCAGAGGAAGTACACCATCAATACAAACCAAAGCTACCATTCGCATTAAGGCTTCATTTTGATAATTTTCTTTCAAAGTAGCAGCGAATTTTTGGGGAGAGAGAGTAAGCCCATTCAGTTTACTATAAGCGATTAATTCCGCTACCAATTTCATTTTTAAATCAATGCTTTGCAAGGTATCGGCTTTAGGAGTTAATTCTTTTAAGAAAGGTATAAAACTAAAAGTATCCCCAACTTTATCAGCTAAAGCAGCAGCACCAATAGCTTTATCGGTTGCATCGAGGGTTTGATAAAGCCAAATAGCTGTTTGATATCCGTTATTCTTATCTTCGTATAGTTCAACAGCCTTTTTACGAATTTTTTTGATTTTTTTTGATTTAGTTTCTCCTGTAATCTTACTTACTGCATCGTCGAAATTAACGAAATTAACCCACTCACCAGGTACTATATAATCAAGCGCTTTTAATACTTTGACAGTAATATTGTCAGTAGGTAGGTTATCAACTAAGTCAACGATTGATTTACCCATTATAATTTACCCCGATTTAATCAAATTTTTCTATCTTAGATGCTTCTTAATGCCAATGATAGCGATTAATTTTAACTTGCAACAAAAATTTATTTAATGGTGTTGATACAAGGGAACAGGGAACAGAGGATGTAGCTTTAATAATTGCAAAGGTGATATCTAAGAAGATTTTTGTTTTGCTGCTTGTCTAACTGTTTCTACATCCAAACTCAAAGCTTCAGCAATTTGTTCTATACTTAAACATTGCTGTAATAATTTAGACGCAGCTTCTAACTTCCCTTCCTGCTTCCCTTCCTCAAAAGCTTCCTCAAAAGCTTCCTGATAAAACTTTGTTTTCTTCAATTCTCCTAATCCCAACATTTGCTCTATCTCGGAAATTTGTATACAATTATCGTTTCTATTAATTGTATAAGTTCTCGCTGGGTAATTGCATCAGTTATTTGTTGTTGGCAGGAGGTAATTAATTCCTTAGCCTTCGTAGCCGCAGTCTCTTCAGGTTCTATTACCAGTTTAACCGTTCCAATTCCTACAGAGGATGTCTCAATTTGATTTAATTCATCCAAATAAACGCGAGTAACTCTTTGAGGATTGAGCAATTCAAGGTAGCGTTGGGTAACTCCGGTATCTACGCTTCTGCTGGGAAAAAGTACAACACCAAGCCAATTATTTGTTAATTCGGTTTTGTCTAAATAATTGAAGATTTCTGCAAAAAAACGCGAATAAAAACCTGTATCTGGTTGAAATCGAACTTCAGCAAAATAAATCGAGCAGAAATAGAAAGAGCAATTTCCCAATTATTAAATTGGCTTCAGAATTACTTGGATGATGCCGATAAAGGTCGTTTGGATAAATTGATACAGCGGGCCAAGGCAGATATTAAAGCTAATAGAGTTAAGCCTTTAGATCAAGTCATTGACAACCTCTGATTTTTGGGAAGCGTATGCCGTTTTACCACCAAAAATAAAAGTACAGGCAAAAAAAGCGTATCAACTTTGGAAGAACAATCAATTTTATCCTTCTCTACATTTTAAAAAAGTGGCTGATGATTTATGGTCTGTTAGAATTACTGCAAATCCCAAAGTGCTTTAGCTTTAAAGCAAGGTGAGGATTACTATTGGTTTTGGATTGGAACTCACGACGACTACGAAGAAATAATTAGATAAAAATATCACCCCTATAAGTACAAAGGGGATTTAGCTTACAAAAATACATGAACAATAGTAGCCATAAAAAATTAACATAGTTAAACAAGTGTTAAATTTCTCGTTTTATTACATGAGCTACTATATTTCTCCGCGTTTTGAAGATAAACTTGCCGTTCACATTACTAAAAACTATCTCGATCTTCCGAATGTGCGAGTACCTTTGATTTTGGGTATTCACGGGCGCAAGGGTGAAGGCAAATCTTTTCAATGCGAATTAGTTTTTGAGAAAATGGGTGTGGAGGTAACTCACATCTCTGGTGGTGAATTGGAAAGCCCGGATGCTGGAGATCCAGCCCGTTTGATTCGGTTGCGCTATCGGGAAACTGCGGAATTAATCAAGGTGCGCGGTAAAATGTGCGTGTTGATGATTAACGATCTTGATGCTGGTGCCGGACGTTTTGATGAAGGTACCCAGTACACGGTGAATACGCAGTTGGTAAACGCTACGTTAATGAATATTGCGGATAACCCCACCGACGTACAGTTACCTGGTAGCTACGATTCTACGCCTTTGCATCGCGTGCCGATTATTGTCACCGGGAACGATTTTTCTACTTTATATGCGCCGTTGATTCGCGATGGTAGAATGGAAAAATTTTACTGGGAACCGAGTAGAGATGACAAGATTGGCATTGCGGCAGGAATTTTTAGCGAAGATGGTTTCTCACGACAAGATATAGTAAAGCTGGTTTCGGAGTTTCCCGATGCCGCAGTTGATTTTTATAGTGCATTGCGATCGCGAATTTATGACGAGCAAATTCGTCACTTTATTCACAATAAAGGAGTTGATAAAGTTTCTTCACAGGTTGTCAACAGCAACAATGTTCCATCATTCAACAAGCCGAATTTTGGTTTATCGGATTTGATGGAGATGGCTAATTTGATGCTTGAGGAACAACATCGGGTGGATGATTCGCACTTGGTAGAAGAATACAATCGCGGTGCTTTACGACATCAGAAGCATTTTGTACGGCAGCCAGCAGAGACAGGCGTGTATGAAGCAAGACCTACATCGCATTTTGACGCGGATTTACCTACTTATCAAGCCAGACCAACGGCTAATTTTGACGCGGATATACCTACGTACCAAGCAAGACCTAGCCATCAAACACAAGCCGAATCCGTACATATACCTAATATACCATCTTCGGGTAAATTAACAACTGGTAGAAACCGGAGTTTAGGTCAAAATCCTAACAGCAGTCATCGCAATACGGAAATCGCATCTACTCATGTCGGCCCAGAAATCCTCAGCTATATGCAGAAAATATTGGCATCGGGGAACCATCTGAGCATAGAATATTCACCCAAAGAAAAACTTGGTAAGAGTAATTGGGTTGCATTTTCGACTCACGAAATAGATGATATGGCGGATGCAATTGGAGATTTGGAAAGATGTTTAGTTCAGCACAATCACGACTACGTGCGTGTAGCTGGAATCGATTACAAAACCAAGCAGCCAGTCATGGAAACCATAATTCAAGATCCCAACGAAACCAGCGGTTCAACTTTCCATTATCCACCGACACAAACTTTATATCCCAGCCAACAAATAAGCGGGAATTCAACTTTCCGCTATCCAGAAACAGCGACTCCAAACTACAAAGAACAAAGTAGCGATTCGAGTTTCAAATATCCAGAAAATAAGAGAGTAGATTCAACCAAACAAATAGGTGGTTCGACTTTCAAATATCCAGAAACATCTACCCCACATTACAGCGAACAAAGTAGCGATTCGACTTTCCATTATCCAGAAACATCCAAACAAATAGGTGGTGCGACTTTCCATTATCCAGATACAGCTGCCCCACATTACAGCGAACAAAGTAGCGATTCCACTTTCCATTATCCACCTAGAAACGAAGGAATAGGTGGTTCCACTTTCCGTTATCCAGATACAGCTGCCCCACATTACAGCGAACAAAGTAGCGATTCCACTTTCCATTATCCGGAAACATCCAAACAAATAGGTGGTTCAACTTACCGTTATCCAGAAACAACTACTGCCAACGATCAAATAGGTGGTTCAACTTTCCATTATCCACCGGAAGCTAAAACCTATAACAACCAACAAAGTAGCGATTCAACCTTCCAGTATCCAGAATCTGACAAATTCCCTCATCCCCATACAGCCGCTCATAGCCCAACAGCAACCAGCAATCCAAACCAAGCATTAGGGAATAGTTATCAATCCTACCAACATGGTAATCTTAACAACGCACAGATACCTTCAGCCCACCTAGCGCTAGAAGTATTAGAACAAATGCGCGAAATTTTAGCATCGGGAAGCCACATAGGTATAGAATACGTAGACCAGCGTAGATTCCGCACGGGTTCCTGGAACAGTTATGCAGGGCATCAAATAGAAGATATGGCAGAGGCGATCGCAGCGTTGGAAGCGTGTTTAGTAGAACATAACAATGACTACATACGCATTTTCGGCATCGATCCTCAAGCCAAGCGACGGTTATCAGAAATAATGATTCAGCGCCCTGGTGGTCAAATTGTCGCAAGATAATAGTTGATTCCCCCAAAAAATGTAGAGACGTAGCACTGCTACGTCTCCATAATCTGTATTAAATATATGATATTCCAACAATCAACCGCCATTTAGATGTTAGAAACTATTAACTAAGCCACCTCAAAAACATTATTAGCGTAAATTACTTCAGGTGCTAAATCAAAAGCAAGTACTCCAGCCAATTCATTCCAAGTTTTAGCCCCAACAATTCCATCAGCCGTAAGTTTGTCATAATTTTGGAATTTAATTACAGCAGCTTTGGTTTTTGGACCAAAATCACCATCAACAGCACCAACATCTAAACTGATTGTCTCTCCTGTTCGTGCTGGTTTCCCTACAGCATCGACTAATAAATTTTGTAATCTTTTAACTTCTTCACCCTTTGAACCTTGTCTTAAAGTAGGTCTTTGCGATACCCAGAGACTTTGCTGTATACCTACTTCTGTTTCATATCCTAAAATACCATCAGCAACCAGAGCATTATTCTTTTGAAATTCAACTACAGCAGCTTTAGTTTGCGAACCAAAATCGCCATCAATAGTAGCAGAATAGAATCCTAAAGTTTTTAAACGTTCTTGCAAATGTTTTACTCTTCCTGTTTCAGGAGAACCTTGTTTGAGAGTTACGAAAGCAATAGTCATGATATTTTACTCTTGATTATAAATGTTATTTTTAACTACAAGCTACTAAGCTTATTTACGGATTGAGATAAAAAATTAATCTGGTAATTTAATCTTCGGGGAACCAGTTTCTTTGGAAACCCTTTCAATTTGAAAGCCTTCAATATTGTCTTCAAACCGATTGAAAACAACTCTAATTTCGTCATAACCGATTGCACTAGAAGCACCTTTAGGCTGATTACACTTCACCCGCATCAAAGTTTGAAAACCACCGTAGCGCTCGTTAATATAAAAGCTGCGATTACAACCAAAACCAATAAAACCTTCTAACGCTAACTGATTTAGTGCAGCTACACCCATGCGACTATCAATTAACGATTTGATTTGATCGACACTTTCTTTCTCATTCATTCGCCGCCATTTATCTTTCGGTTGAGCAGCTTGAGAATGTATTGATTGAGAAATAGTTTGTTTGGGTGTTGCCGAGACTTGATTATTTACCAACCATAATAATGGACTTGCGATCAAAATCGATGCAATAGCTAATTTTTTCATATAATAATTCATCCTTGATTTACTAATATTATTTTTTGATCGATATGACTTATTCTTACTGTTCCCTGTTCCCTATTATTTAATTTGTTTCCCTCCACGGAAAAGTATGAAGGGAAATTACCAAATTAACAACCAACTATCGACTCTACTTTTAATTTATAGGTAGCATTACCGCGAGTTCCACCTACATTGATAGAATATTTACCGGCTTCCAAGAAAACCTGAGAATTGGTTGCTTCTTGTACATAAACTTTGCCATCGCCATATCGAACTAATTCAAATACCGCATTGTTTTCCACAGAAGTAATTACGATTCTAAAATCTTGTTCGGGTTCAACTTCTAATCTATAAATAACTGTTTCACCTCTGACTGCTGCATCTTCTACAACTTCAAACTCTTTTCCTTGAGTAAAGTTGAATAACTTACCGTAACGGTAACTTAAAAGTTCGTCTATTAACTGCTGATTTAAACCTTCAGAAACCATCGCTTGATAAGTTTGCATTCCCACACATCCATCAGTAGTTAAACCCCGACGTTGCTGAAAGTTTTTTAGAGCTTGTTCCGTTGCTTGTCCAAAATTACCATCTTCTAAAATCCCACGGGTACTTCCCGAAACGTAATTTAAGAATTTTTGTAAAATTAAAACATCACGTCCTTTCTCACCTTTATTAAGCGGTAATTTGATAAATGTATCTGTATTTAATTCACCAAAAAAAGCATTAACTCTATCTTCGTAAGGTACATCATGAATTTGATGACGATATAAAGCAGCCCAAGTTTGTTTTCCGACAATACCATCTGCTGTCAAACTCCAATTTTGTTGAAACCAGATTACAGCTTCCTTGGTTTTTCTACCAAAATATCCGTCAGCGGTTAAGCTTTGTAAATCATAAGCGGTAAACATCTCTTGAAGTGCTTTGACTTCTTCACCCGTACTACCTTCCCGTAAAACTTCTTTTCCAGACAACCACACATCTTCATCTAGTTGCAAAATTGTTTCCGCATCAACAATTCCATTTGACGGAAGATGACTGTAAGGCTGTTGAAACTTAATTAATCCAGCTTTGGTTTTTGCACCAAAAACGCCATCAACAGCACCAAAATAGAAATTAAGCTGTTTTAAAGCGGATTGTAACTTAGTAACTTTTAATCCAGTTGCGTTGTCTTTGAGAACAATAAAGCTAGTAGTCATCGTACTTTGGGTAGTTGTATTTGTTTTGCTCCTATGACTACATACACCTTTTGAGGTTTCCGGAAATATACAGAGATTTTCTAGGTAATTAATTATTTCCTGAAAAATTATTACTGGATAAAATTCCAGCGCAAAGGTGGATTTAAAATACCTTTATTATTTTGAAGTGAACGGACTTTAAAAGAATAGGCTTGCAAATGATAATCATAAGCATAAGCCCAATTTTGTTCGTAAATTCCAATATCGAGCAAATATTCACCACTGGTTAAATCTAATCTGTCAAAATCCAATTTTATTTGTCCTTTACCCTGAGTATTAGGTAATAATACTCCCATGTCAATAGTATTTATATCAAGGCATTTTTGATTATCAAAAGTATTTATAGTTATACTAAAAATTGGCGAATCAATAGCTTTATTCGAGAAATATTCAATTATCAAACTGAGAGAATCGCCACTATTTATTTCATCGTCTGGTAGGAAAATAACATCAGTAATTTCAACTTCTAAAGAACCAAAGCGGTTTTCATTCATTCGCAACTCTACACCCGATGCAGTCATTTGCGTTGGTTTGTGTGGGGTGCGCTGTTGAGTTTGCGTTTGCATTTCGCTCACATATTGCAAAGCTACTACTTTTGGTTCCCCGTAAGCCAATATCTTACCCTGACATTCTGCTGTTGTAGTAAAATTACTCGACTATCTTTTTGAGCAATTGATTTTACAATTTCTGCTGTTTTATCTTGCGAACCATCGTCTATGACTAAAACTTCGATATTTTTATAAGTTTGAGATAAAACTGATTCTAATGTTTTCAACATAAATTTTTCTGCATTGTATGCCGGAATAATTACTGAAACTAAAGGAGTTAAATTAGTTAGCGTAGCTAACCGATAATACTTTTCATTTCTTGTTAAACTTTGGATTCTCATTTGCCTTCCTATATTTGCAAACTTTTACTCCTATCTTGCACCCACCGAATAAACCCATAAATAGATAACACACAATAAAAAGAATACATCAATCAAATTATAATCGACAAAAAACAAGAGTTACAAAAAATACTTGTTTTTACGTACTTCATACATTTATTTGCCTCAATCAATGGTTATTTGATTAGTTTTACATAAGAATAGAAGTACTTATCTGACTATACTCTTAAGTGTATTTACGCTTCTTAAATTTTATTGCTGTTTAAAGTACTATGTTTATAGTTTTATTTATTACTTTAAGTGGTTAGAATCTCAGAGTAGTTATAAATCTACTACTAAATCTAAAAATACTTTTTCCTTCTCGCTTCTTTCTAACATCTGCCCTTTACTTTGTTTCTTAAAGGTGAGATTTTCAAAGGTTTCTAAATGTAAAGAATTAATCGATTTTAAATACCAAAAGACAACAAGTAATGGTAAAACATATTTATCCCAAGGAAATGCTTTCATCATCAAACCGCAGTTGACTAATAAAATCCAAAAAGTAATATCAATCCGACGATAAAATCGTAAAGCTGCTATAAGTGCTAGAACATAATATAAAGTCAGTTTTGAAAAATCATTTGGTAATTTTTCGGCGACATTAGTTAATATTCCGTGGGTTTGTAACGGTGGAAATATTGCAAAAAGTATGAGTAAAACAAAAGCGAATAAACAATTTTTTAGGGTAAGTAGTTTTCGACTCTCAATAAGAGGAGAAAAGAGACTGCGCGTATGAAACAAACATAATTCCGGAATTACAAAATACAATCCGACACAAGCCAGAAAGTACAAGCTACTGTCAGGTGCAACAGCAAATAAACTTTGCTGTACTTCTGGTGTAGGTGACTGAGCAAGTCCGCTTTGAGGCGCAATACCATTAAAGAATAAAAACCATCCTAAAATTGAGAATGAAGCAATCAATGGCATTAATAATCGAGTTGACATTGCATTTTTATTTTGTGATTTTGTACGCGATATATTTACCTGACTTTTCAAGACATTAAATAGTTCAAAGGCAAGTAGAGATACAGGAAAAACCAACATATATTGACGAGATGCAATTGCCAAAATGAAAGCAATACCACTAAGAATATTTAAAGCCCGAATGTAGAGAATAAAGCCTAATAGTACGAAGAAAGTAGCAATAATATCGGTATATAAATGACTGCTCAACCAAATATAGTAAGGACATAACAATAAACCAATAACTGCAAGCAGTGATTTTTTCTGATTACCCGGTTGAGAAAGTCCGATAGTACAGGTGATAAAAAACGAAATAATTAGATTTAAAAATCTTCCTGCAAAAATTCCACCTTTAAAAAGATATTCTAAAATCCCAAAAATAATAAATGGTAGCGGTGTATTCAGTTCACCGTAATTTCTTAATAGATTCAAGTCAGGAATCAAATTATTGCTAAAAAGTAAGCTTGTTTCCCAATAATGTTTTTCATCCCATATAGGTGTAAATTGCAGCCTATTTTGAACAATAAATAGTACCAAATACAGAATAATACTCGCTAACAAAAAGAATATTTTAAATTTGAAATTACGAGATTTTGATATTTCCATTGGTAGAAAAAAGATGAAGTTTGTATTAATAGATGCACCTGATAAAAATTTATTTCAATAAAATTAGGTCGTCTTTTTTTTACTTAGTTGTAAACTCTTCGAGGATATTGAAAAAACTTGCCTTGGTAGTAGATACCAGACAAACGCGGTATTTTAATTAATTTATCTCCCAATACCTCATTCCACAATTGTTGTACTTCTGCAACTTTGGTAAACAATCTATGTCCGCCAATATCAAAGTAATAAGCTTTATAGGTTTCGGTACGAGAAATTCCACCTACCTTGTCTGCTTGTTCTAAAACAATCGGTTGAATACCTTTTTTAACCAATTCGTAAGCAGCAGTTAATCCAAGCGGAGCAGCCCTAATAACTACAACAGAATTGGGCTTCTTTTTTTTTGACATCTAGGTGTTTTTGTAACTTTATTAAGTACAACAGTGGTAGATTACACCCAGTATTAACCGATTAAATAAAGATAACTTAAAATCTATTTAGATTCGTTTCTCCAGCGTCATACTTATTTTTGATTCATGCTGGTAAACTGAACGATAACTGTGGATGTAAATAATTCATTCCAACAGTGTTTACTAGTCCCTAATATAAACGCGAATTCACAATAAATTGAAGAACATTAATGTCAGAAAATAACTCTTAAAGCAACCCAAAAACCATGCTTTTGATAGAAAAAGCGATAAATAAGTAGATTAAATCTTAATAGCAGCAGACTAAAGACTGAAGCAATTACTAAAAATACAGAACACCACCAAGCTGCTTAAATAAACAGTGACAAAAACTAGTGCCACCATTATGAACAAAGATAATTACCGAGACAGCGTAATCAACACGATCGGTCATTTTCCTCTAATTTACTTGCAAACAATAAAACAGTATTTATACTAAGTCTTAGTCATAGGTTCCGGTATTTGAGCAATTACCTTAGTAATAATACTAACTTAAATATCTTCATCAGTAATTTTATTTACATTTACAAAAAGTTTATACAAAGCTTCTTTTTGTAAAGTTTTCATGAAGTGCGTATTTTTAGCATTTCGTCTTATTGCTTACTGCTCTAAAAGAAAATTAAGTCGTACTTGTAAAAAAGAGAGACGTAGGAATACACCCAGTCTCTATATTAGTTATGATGATGAGTTGAAGAAGAACAAAATTACTGAAACTTATCCATTGCACTCTTAAAAGCAACATTCAAATCATTCCAAGCACTTTCAAAGCCTACTTTCAAATCTTGCCAAGCATCTTCAGAAGCTTTGCCAATTTCATCTAACTTAGCTTGTGCTTCATTGCGCTTGCCAGATAAATCTTCGATCATTTTATTGTACTCAATTGCAGCATCAGCATTAGCTTCAGCAGCTTTTGCCTTCATTCGATCGATTTGAGCATTGAGGTTATCAAGTTGAGCTTTTACTTTCTGTTGATACGCTTGCTTTGTTTCTGGTTGCATGAAACTTATCTCTTTGTAAAAACTTAACTGGATTACGCAGTGGTAGTATAAGGATTATTCAGCGGCGTTTCTATGTATTTTTTATACAAATTCCAACTCTTTTGTAATATTCCATTTCTTATTTTCATGTTTTAACAGCGTCAACTTTTCAGCGTTGAACTCGAAATGCAATTCCCGGTTTTCAAACTCCGCCCAAGCTGCTTTAAAATTACTTTTCTTCAAATCCTTAAAAGCAACCGTCATGTGAGGAGTAAAACCGCGAGATTTTCCAATTTTGTCAACTATCCCTAAATTAGTTTCTAAATAATTTATTAAATCAATTTGCAAATTTATCAACTCTGGAGTTTTAACTACATCAATATATATAACCCGAGGAACAAATGCATTATAACCATCGAGGATGATTGGGATTGAATTTCGTCCCATAACAAACTTCTGCAAACATTCTTCCAAGGCGGTTAATTTATTCGTATCCCATTCAAAAGGAGGTTGCAAAGTAATATGTGGTGGCGATTTGAAAGCGTGCTTGCTATCGTAGTTGTCAGCAAAATGCTGCTTAATCTGGGTAGCATAATCTTGAATATCCTGCGGTGGTAGTAATGCGATGAAGTAGAGCATTTTCAGTTAGCAGTGAGCAGTTATCAATTAACAGCGAACAATTATAGTTTTAACTCCTAACTATTTACCAATTCCCAATCCCCAATGCCCAATCCCCAATTCCCTTAACAATTTTTTCATATTGTCATTTCTGTGTCACATTTGTATGGGATTGTTTACACAATTGAATTCAGGGTAACAGAGTAATGAATCCACTCTTGCTATGGAAGAAGAGGAAGAATTTTTTCATCAGTCCCGAGACTGAAATATGGCTGTTAGTATCATAAATTTTCTCATCAAAGGATGGTACTAACATGAGTAAATCAAGAGATAAACGAACCGTATCGCTCAAATTATCGCAAAAACAGGCTTCTCAACCGCAAGTTGCTTTGGGATTAATTGATGCTGTTGCAATAATTGTGGGGATTGTTATCGGAGCGGGTATTTTTGAAACTCCTACTCTGGTTGCAGCAAATGCTGGTAATCCGATTGTGGTAATTGGGCTGTGGTTTGCTGGTGGCGTTTTTTAATTAAGGAGAAAATATGATGATTGTAGAACGTATCAAAACTTTAGTTGTTATTGGTTTGGGTGTTACTACTTTCTTGACGATTGGCTGTAGCAAACAGAATGTTCAAGCCGAATCAAACTCTACATTACAAGCCGATACACCATCAGTAATTACCTCAGAAACACCGCGTGCAGATGTACCTTATGTACCGACGGCGACTGAAGTTGTCGAGCAAATGCTGACAATGGCTAAGGTTTCTAGTAATGATATTGTCTACGATTTAGGTAGCGGTGATGGACGCATTCCCATTACTGCCGTGAAAAAATACAACGCTAAAAAAGCCACTGGTGTCGAAATCAATCCAGCATTAGTCCAAAAAAGCCAAAATAATGCAAAAGAAGCCGGTGTCAGCGATAGAGTAAATTTTTTGCAGCAAGATTTATTTAAAACAGATTTAAGCGATGCAACGGTTGTAACACTTTATTTATTACCCGAAGTTAACTTGAAATTACGACCAAAGTTATTGCAAGAACTCAAACCCGGTACCCGCATCGTTTCACACGCTTTTGACATGGGAGAATGGAAACCCGAACGTGTCGAGCAAGTAAAAGGTAAAAATGGTGGCACCTATACCATTTACCAATGGACAGTACCGGAAAACGTTCCTAAAAACTTATTGTCGAGTTAGTTGATGATCCACACCCTCCGGGTGAAAGTTGATAGTTGTTGATTTTTCTTTATCGAGCAACCACCAACCACTAACAAAATTTGCCAACATCCATACTGGTATGTATGATAGATAATCATATATATTCGTTTAATTATGGCAACTGTTGTAGAGCATAGAGAAACTAAACAAAAGCTTCTAGAAACTGCTTTGGATTTAATCTGGGAGAATAATTACGATTGCGTGGGAATTGTCCAGATTTGCACGCAATCAGGAGTTACTAAAGGTGCTTTTTATCACTACTTTAAATCAAAGTCCGATCTAGCAGCAGCAGGATTAGAAGCACGGTGGCTAAACGTTAGAAATAGTTTTGACCGCGTGTTTTCTCCGCAAAATACATCTTTAGAAAGAGTTGATTATTACTGTGACCTGATAATATCCATGCAGGCAGAAAAACACGCTCAAACCGGACGGGTGCTTGGCTGTCCATTTATCTCTACTGGGCAAAGTACCAGCGAAGATAAAATTAAAAGCATTTCTGTGGAGATTACTGAGCGCATGACTAAATATTTTACTTCCCTTGTTGTGGATGCTCAACGAGAGGGTATAGTAGACAAGGATTTAGATGCAGCGGACATTGCTCGATATATGTATGTATTTGTACAAGGTGTTTTGACTATAGGTAGAGTTAAAAATGATTTGGAGTTTATTAAAACTGATTTGAAACCAGGATTATTAAAAATATTAGGTGTATCGGAATAAAAAAGGGAATGGGGAACGGAAAACAGTAAGAAAAACAAAAAAATTAACTATTAACATACCAACTGGTATGCATATTGTTTTCAAATATTAAGCCAAATCATAACTCAAATATCCGAAAAAATCATGAGTGAATTGCAGCCACCAAATACAGTTTCAGAGACAGAATTAAAAGCGAATTTAGAACATAATTTGCAGCATAGCTTAGAAAAGCAAGATATAAATACTTCCGCAATAGATGTAGAGAAAAATCAACGGAAGCCTTGGTTGGCGTTATTATTATTAATTTCGATTGGTATCAACGGTATAGCATTTTTTAGAATATTTAATCCCAGTCAAGAAGCTGAGAAACCAGCAACAGCAGCAGTCAAAGCGGCACCACCTCGTGCTGTAGAAGTTACAACTCTTTCGAGGGGAAATGGCACTAGGACAGTACAATTATTAGGACAAGTGGAATCGCCACAGCAAGCCACTATCCGCGCTCAAACTGCTGGTGTAGTCAAGCAAATGCTGGTACAAGCGGGTGATAGAGTGACACCGGGAATGACGATCGCAGTACTTGACTCGGCTGAGCAACAACTAGCGCTTTCCCAAGCACAAGCCCGACTTGCTCAACAAAGAAGCGAATTAGCAAGATTAGAAGTAGGCACCCGCCCGGAAATTATCGCTCAAAGAGAAGCTGCGGTGAGTGCTGCAAGAGCCAGAGAAGCAGAAGCGGTAGATAATTTGAGCAGACGCACGAAATTGGTAAGAGAAGGTGCGATCGCGCAACGATTATTGGTAGAAGCAAGAGCGGGTGTAGACAATGCCCGAGGAGAAAGATTAGAAGCACAAGCAGAGTTAGCAGAAGCAAAAGCTGGTTTTACCCGTGAAGTAATCGACGCGCAAAAAGCTAATGTTGCAGCAGCAATGTCAGTGGTGAATCAAGCAAAATTACAAATACAGCGTACTGGTATTAAAGCTAATTCCGGTGGTGTTGTTTTACAAAGACAAGTTAGCCCTGGTGACTACTTACAAAACGGTGGCGAGATAATTACTTTGGTTGCCGGAGATAAACTCGATATTTTCTTAGAATTACCAGAACAATTAAGCGGTAGGGTAAAACCTGGAACAAGAGTAGAATTAACCGCTCGCGCATTACCGCAATGGAAAGGAAACGCCACGATATCGGGGGTTGTACCGACAGCAGAAGCAGCATCAAGAAGGCAGCGAGTGCGGGTAAGATTGGACAACCCACCACAAGGATTATTACCCGGAATGGCAATTTCCGCAAACTTGCAATTGGCAGGGAATACCGAGGGGTTTGTAGTATCTCGCGATGCATTAACCAGAAAAGAAGATAAGTGGTTAGTATTTGCTGTAGATAACGGTAGCATCAAACAAATGGAAGTAGAAATGGTTGCAGATATGGGACAACAAGTAGCCATTTCCGGTAACGAATTACAACCAGGACAAAAAGTTGTATTGCGTGGTGGGGATGGTTTGAAAGATAAAGCAAAGGTAAAGGTAATGGGTTAAAGGTAATTGTTCTTATAATCTTTCTCTCCTTATTCCTCCTTTGCGTACCTTTGCGAAAACCGTACTCGTACCTTTGCGTTTCAAAAACAGAAAAACCATGACAGACGAAAGAAAACTTCAAACCAGTTTAGCCATCATCCGCATTTCTACAGCAATGTTTTTTTTAGTTTGGTCATTACGAAAAATAATTCAGCCGGAATCAACTCAAGGTATATTTTCTAAGTTCTATATGATGGAAGTATCTCCTGTATTTTCCTACGTTGCAGGTGCAATTCAAACTTTATTTGTGATTGCTTTCTTGGTGGGTTTATTTAAAACCTGGACTTACGGAGCAATCTTAGGAATGCATATTGTTTCTGTGTTATCAACTTATAAACAATTATTTAATCCCTATGAAAGTCCAAATACATTATTCTGGGCTGCCGTACCCGCTTTAGGTGGATTAATTGCTTTGTTTTTATTGCGAGATAAAGATGAATTTTTGACGGTAAAAATGGGAAAACAGTTATCAGTTAACAGCGAGCAGTGAGCAGTTAACAGTTATCAGTTATCAATCTTATTAATAACTAACTCCTAACTAATCATCATGAGTTTAATTAAAACTGCCGTCCGTTGGCGACATGGAACTTTTGTTCTATTCTGTATTTTAGCTTTATTCGGCGTTCTATCTTTATTTAGTCTACCTTTGGAATTGCGCCCTGGTGGCGATCGCCCGGAAATCACAATTAGTACTTCTTATTCTGGTGCTAGCCCAAATGAAGTAGAAGAATTAATTACTCGTCCGATTGAGGAACGTTTGGAGGAGGTGCAGGGAATTCAGGAAGTTACTAGCAGTAGTGCTTCTGGTATCAGTACTATTAATCTCGAATTTAATTGGGATAGCAATATTGATAGACGGTTAGTGGATGTTTTAAATAAGATAGGGCAGGTTGAAGCTTTACCGCCAGAAGCTGGGGAATCTGATGTGGAGATTGTCAGCGGCAGCAGTAGTCCGATGATGTGGACGATTTTGGTTGCTAAGGAGGGATTTACGCCAAATGACGAACATTATCGGGATTTGGTTGATGATGTAATTGTTCCCAGGTTTCGCCAAGTTCAAGGTGTGGGACAATTTCTGATTTCTGGTGGTAGGGAAAGGGAAGTTGAGGTAGTTGTTAATCCTAAAGCTTTAGCGGATAGGAATTTAACTATTGGTGATGTTGTAAATGCCTTGCGAAGTAACAACAGAGATATTCGTGGTGGGCCATTAATTTTAGGAAGAAGGGAGTATCGAGTTCGTACTGTAAGTCGTTCGACTGATGTTAAACAATTAGAAGATTTTGTGTTACGTCGAGATGAATCGGGAACGGTTTATTTACGAGATGTCGCTACAGCACAAATGGGAAGAAAGATTCAAGATAGAGCTTTAATTCGAGATAATAAACCAGCGGTAGCAGTGGGAATTGTTCGTCAACCAAATGCCAACGTACCGGAAATTTCCAAAGGTATTCGTCAAGCTTTGGTAGATTTAGAAAAACGATTTGACAGGGAAGGGGAAGGTATTACTTTTGATATTCCCTATGATGAAAATGACTATATTAATCAATCGATTTCTTTTGTACAGGGGAATTTGATCGTGGGTGCTGTTTTGGCAGCATTCATTTTATTACTATTTCTTGGTTCTTTACGAACGGTTGCAGTTATTGCGATTACGATTCCTACAACTTTAATTACAGTATTTATTGTATTTGCAGCTTTAGGACGTTCTTTAAACGTAATTAGTTTAGCGAGTTTGGCTTTTGCTGTGGGGATGGTAGTTGATAATGCGATCGTGGTTTTGGAAAATGTTTTTACTCATATGCAAATGGGTAAATCACCAGTAAAAGCAGCCATCGAGGGAACAGAAGAAGTTGGTGGTGCAATGTTAGCTTCCACTTTAACCACCGTTGCTGTATTTGCTCCGATTGTTTTAGTAAAGGGTGAAGCCGGACAATTATTTTTTGATATTGGAATTGGACTTTCCGCATCAGTATTATTCTCCTTATTTGCAGCATTAACCTTAGTGCCCATGCTCTCCGGGTTATTTCTCAACCAAGCAGAAGCACAAAGAATTCTTCAAGGAATGGGTAATCAGCAAACTATTACCTCACCCCCTTCCCCTCTCCTTAATAAGGAGAGGGGTGTCCGTCAGGACGGGGTGAGGTTTTTCCGGAATTGGTTCTCTGCGGTTAATAATCTTTTACAAAATCTAATCACAAAAATATCCCATCTATTCCTCTTCTTCCAAAGAAAATTTGAAAACTTCTTACTAGCTACCGTAAATTGGTCAATCGGAGCCGGAAGAAAAGGCAGACGTTTAATAGTACTAGCAATTCCCATCACATTACTATTTATCAGCGTTCAATTATTACCCCCAGCAGACTACCTTCCCGAAGGAAATCGCAACTTAATATTATGGCTTGCAGAACCATTCCCCGGTACTAGTATTCCCGAAGCAATTAAACTTTCTCAGGGAGCCAGAGATTTTGTTAGCGAACAACCCGAAATCATGCGTAGCCTTTACGTTCATCGAAGTGGATTAAGAGCGATCGCCGCTTTTGTAAAGTCGGAAGAAGCAACCGGAAATAAACTTGATGAAATAGTAGATAGATTTCGCGAGCAGAGCAATAAGTTTCCCGGATATCGTTTTTTAATACCCCGAAGAGTTTCCATCTTCCAAGATCCAGGTAAAGAATTTGAAGTTAATATTGTTGGACAAGACTTAGAACAATTAAATCAACTCCAACAACAGGTAATGGAGCAACTACGAGGATTAGAAGGAGTAGAAAACGTCCGCTCTAATTTTGTCACCGGAGCGCCAGAATTACAAGTTATTCCTAATAGAGTCAGATTAGCAGAAGTTGGATTATCAGAAGCCGAACTTGGTTCAATTGTCGAAGCAGCTTTAGGAGGTTTGCGAGCTTCCGAATTTACAGATGGTAAACGAGAATTAGATGTAACCGTAGAATTACAAAATACATCAGTTGAAACACCAGAACAATTACGACAACTACCATTAAATATCGGTAACGGCAGACAAGTACAATTAGCCGACGTAGCCGAAGTTGTAGAAGCAACTGGCCCAGATGCCATTAATCATGTAGACTTAGAACGGTCAATAACTCTTACTATAAGAGTCGCAAGAGTTGCACCATTAGGAGCATTAATCGACTTAACCGAACAGCAAATATTAGAACCCTTACGCGAAAACTTACCAACGGGATTTCGAGCAGAATTAGCTGGCTCAGCAGATGTCCTATCAGAAACTTTACTACAATTAGGTTCCAGTTTCGTTTTATCTTTGGTAATTACTTATTTACTCTTAGTTGCCTTATATCGTTCCTTTTCTTTGCCCATGTTAATCATGGCAACAGTACCTTTAGGAATATCAGGAGCATTATTAAGTTTAATCCTCGCCAATTCAATTCCCGGTGTATTAGTTCCCTTAGACATGATAACCGGATTAGGATTTGTAATTTTAACCGGAGTAGTAGTTAACAACGCAATATTATTAGTAGATAGGTCATTACAACTGCAACAAGAAGGAAAAAGCTACGACGACTCCCTTTATTTAGCAGTAAAAGATCGATTGCGACCAATTTTCATGTCAGCAGGAACCAGTGTATTAGGAATGTTACCATTAGCAGTAATTCCAGGGAAAGGAGCCGAGTTATATCAAGGATTGGGAATTGTATTAACCGGAGGTTTGGCATTTTCTACGATTCTTACACCTACCATAGTTCCGGCATTAATGGGATTGTTGCGGGATTATTCCGGTAAAAAGAAAGTTGAAACAAAACAATTGCAGGGAGTTGATGAAACACCCGTAGCAAAAGTTTGAAAATCATTAATTCGGTTGTCACAGGAAATTATTAAGATAAAAAAACCGCAGAGAACACAGAGTACGCAGAGAAAAGAGGTAAAGAGGAATTGTAGGTTGGGTTAGACGCTTTTATCATTTAGGGTTTGAGTTAAGAATTTATATAGCGTCGTAACCCAACACAATCAATAATTGTAAATCTGAGTTATATTTTTATTTATCTAAAATATTGATGTTGGGTTACGACACCATTGCTAAATTTTCATCACAACCAATATTGATTTTGGTGTCTAACCCAACCTACGAATTTCTTGAATCTTAAAAGTATTTCATATCACCCGAACAAAGCAAATATCCGTATTTTTATTGAGAAAAAGCCGGCTTTATATAAATCTTATTTGTAAAAATTACAGCATTGAAAATCAATTTAATAATACAGTTTTCTCAAGCATTTTCGATTAAAATTTCATCGGAATTTGAGAAAAATTCTTGACATAGGTAAAGTTATCATCTACACCTGCTGCTTCTCGATTTAATCCACAAACGTTTAAATTAGCTTCACTAGCCGCAACTAATTCTTTCAAAGAGTCAGAAAGGAACAAAATTTCCTGTGGGAGTACAGATAACTCTTGCGCGATCGCAACATAGGATTGACTTTCTACCTTACTTCCGCTGGTAGTATCAAAGTAAGCAGAAAAGAATGAAGTTAAATCTCCGTCAGAAGTGTTTCTAAACAATAGTTTTTGAGCCGCAATTGAACCGGAAGAATACACGGCTAATGTCAAACCTGTATCATACCAGTTTTTAAGATATTCAACAGCATCCGGATAAACATGAGCTTTTAACTCACCTTTATCGTATCCTTGTTGCCAAATTAAACCTTGTAGAGTTTTTAACGGAGTAATTTTCTTGTCTTCAGCTTGCCAACTCATCAATTGACTAATACAGCCTTCCATATCAAGATTTGATTTGCCAGTAATTTCTCTAACCTGTTGCAGTATATCTTGAGTAATCGACAATTCTAAGTTATTCCGTACCCAACTAGATAAATGTTTTGCTGAATAAGGAAAAAGAACGTTATGTACAAAACTAATATCGGTTGTAGTTCCTTCAATGTCTGTCAGAATAACTTTTATTTGATTGCCTTGGTAAGTAATTGTCATATTTGGAATTGTATTTGTTGAATTTAACTGTTAAATTTAACTAATTTCCATGCCTACTTTTTGACTTGCAATCATATAGCGAAAAATATACTCCACTACCTCTAAATAGTTGCTTGCACGTTCAAGTGAATCAGCCCATACGGTAACTCCATGATCGCGAATTAGCAAAGCTGGCACTTGGGGTTTTGTATCTTTAAAGCGAGTATAAATCTCCGAAGCAATCCGGGATACTTCTGAATGATTTGTGAATATTGGCATTGTCACTTGTGGATTTTCTTCCCAGATTCCCAAACCTTTAATCATTTCCAAAGGTGGCAAAGGTAGAGCATCACTCTTCGTAAAACGAGTAACCAAGTTGTTTTCAATCGAATGTACGTGGTAGCAAACTTGGGTATCTGGAAATAAACTATAAATTGCTGCGTGAATGCTCGTCTCAGCTGATGGGCGTTTTTGAGAATCAGATTGCGTCGGAGTTGAATTAAATTCGCCCTTATCACTATTTAAAGTCATAAGAACAAAGTCATCAGCAGTCAACTGGTTTTTCGGACACCCACTGCCAGTAATCCAGAAGTTGTTATCTGATATTCTTGCCGAAAGATTGCCAGCAGTACCTATCATCCAACCCATCTGGTAGAATTGACGAGCAGCAGCAATAAGAGTAGGACATGGATCGATACTCATAGGATTTTAGATTTTAGATTTTAGATTTTAGCTAAATGTCGTTCGGAAAAGCCGTGGCGTTCGGCGAAGCCGTGGCGTTCGCCAATCTACTGTACTACGCGATCGCGACGTAAGCGAATTTCCGTATCGGTGTAATCGGGTACCCAACCTTCTGTAGTTGTGAAGTAGCGTACAGCTTTAATAGAGCGTGATGATGTCAAATAAAACCAATGTTCGACACCGGAAGGTACATTAATATAATCTTCGGGTTGCACTGTTAATTCTACCTGGCTACCGTCGGGACGTACAAACCCAAAAATTCCCTCACCAGCAATAATGTAGCGTACTTCGGGGTCGGCATGAGTATGGGTTTTGTCAAATTTTGATAGCATAGCATCCAGTTTGGGGACGCTTGAATGCAGCACAACTAAGTCACGCTCTTTATACCCAGCAGTTGTAGCTAATTCTTCAAAGTATTTATCAAGCCCTTTAAGTACGGTTACTTTTTCCCCATCGCTAAGCATATCTTGAGCCAATAAAGCATTAAGTTGTGGCTCGTTTCCTATTTTCCAAGTATTAATCTGGATATTTAGAGGAGTAAGTTCGCGTTGAATATCACTTAGTTGAGTGTATGTAGTATCGTCTTCAAGTCGTAAAATAGCCATATAAAACCCCATCGTAATGTTGAAGTACTTTATCTATATTTACCCTACTATTGACATTCCCCACCCATGAATGCAGGGGATTCTTGGCTCATAGAAAAAACTTACCCTGACAGATTTTCATCAGTCAAGATAGAGGTTTCGTCTCCCCAAGCTTGAGATCCGATATGCCCTATCGTACTTAATCCGATTGAAAGAATATTTCGAGCTGCGTTTTCATCTCTGTCCAAAATACAGCCACATTTGCACTTATGAGTTCTGGTGCTTAAAGCTTTTTTGACTTTTGCACCACACTCAGAACAGTTAGCAGAAGTATATTGGGGTGGTACGGCAACTGTAATTTTGCCAAATTTGTACCCAAAATACTCTAACCAAACTCTAAACTGGTACCAACCAGCATCAGTTATTGACTTTGCTAAATTGTGATTTTTTACCATATTGGCAATTCTTAAGTCTTCATAGGCGACTACATCGTTAGATGTGATTACGCATCGTGCCAACTTCACGGCATGATCTTTACGTTGCCTACTTATCTTAAGATGCTTCAAGGCATATCTTTTTCTAGCTTTATGATAATTTTTTGACTGCGGTTTTGCAACTTTATTATACTTTTTGGACTTACTTCTGTTTAATCGATTGAGAGCTTTTTCTCCTTTTCGATAAAAGCGAGGATTTTCGATTTCATTACCCTTGTCGTCAGTATAAAAGTTGTTCAAACCCACGTCTAAACCGATTTCTGAATAAGATAGCTCAATTCTAAGACGATTGTCTACATTGACTAAGAACTGACAATAATAACCATCGGCACGTTTAACTATTCGGACTCGCTTAATTTGTTTGATATCGTACCAATTCAAATCGCGAGTACCTTTAAGTTTGACCTGACCAATATTATTTTTGTCAGTGAAAGTTATTTTCTTTCTGTTCTGGGATAACTTCCACCCTGAAGTCTTATATTCGACTGAACGAGAATGTTTCTTAAATTTAGGAAAACCCTTCTTGCCAGAAATGTTTTTTTTACAGTTTTGATAAAAACGAGATATTGCAGCCCAAGCTCTATCTGCACTACTTTGTCTTGCCATTGAATTTAACTTATCAGCGAAGGAAAACGATTCTGCTAATACTTTTGTGTATGCGCTTAACTGATACTTCCCTACGTTTTTATTGTCCATCCAATAGCGCAATGCTTTATTGCGTATGAATTGTGCCGTTCTTATAGCTTCATCCATCGCATCATATTGAGCCTGTTTTCCGTATATCTTTGCTTCTAAAATTAACATATATTTTATGCTACCATACAAGCATAAATTAACCTAGCAAATGCTAGCCGAGTCTTATATCCCCATGCAGCCAAGTCAGGGACCTTACGGCTCGAATCGGTAAAAAAAAGGAAATAAAATCAAATGCCGTGGTTTGTGAAAATCGAAGAAGGAAAAGTTGATAAATCGACTTTCGATAAATATGTCCCCGCTCACAAAGCTTATGTGGAAGAATTGAAAAACAAGGGACACAACGCAAAAACGGGCTATTGGGCGCAATATGGTGGCGGAATGTTGCTATTTGAAGCCGCTTCGATGGATGAAGCCCAAACTATTGTATCGCGCGACCCTTTGATTGAAAATAATTGTGTTGACTATAAGCTATACGAATGGCGACTTCTAGTTGATTAACTATTGATTAACTAAAAAAATCATTCCAGCACCTTACACATTTAAACAAATCAATGCTATATTAGTTTCTAGGCTCGGATCTATGCAACTGCAACGCCCAAATTTTGTCAGGACCGGAAGGTAGCAGCAATACGGGATGCTTACAGTAGGCGTAGTCTCCGGGCTGTCCTAGTTTTTATAGAGAATTCTCATATAATGCCTGGTTTCGGAGATATTGCTAAAAAAGCATTTTACCTTGGTGTTGGGTTAGCTTCTTACGCTAGCGAAAAAGCAGGTGGAACTTTAGCCGAGTTGCGATCGCAAGCCCAAAAACTAGCAGACGAAATGGTTGCGAAGGGCGAAATGAACTCAGAAGAAGCTCGTAAGTTTGTGGAAGACATGATGAAACAAGCGCAAACTGGTAATGTTGGCAGCGGCGAAACTACAACTCGCACCGAACCCCGTCGCATAGAAATTTTGGATGATGGGGATGAACCCACCGAAAAGGAAGCCCAGCCCCAAGACGTTGACAAATTACGCGATCAAGTTAAGCGGATGCAAGAAGAATTGCGTCGGTTGCAGCGCGATAAATAATTAATGGCGGTAGCGCACCATTAACTAAAAGTAAGTAATTTCCTAGAAATTATTAACAGACATTCTAGAATTATTATTATAGAATATCCCTTGGGGTGTACTTTTAGTATATTAAACCCGCGCAATATCAAGCATTTCCCCAAATGTTTTTTAAGTGCTAAATGGTTATTGTTAATTGCCACCCTCCGGAAGACGTAGTAAAAACGTTGAAGTAAATGTCCTATTATGAAGAAAGTGAGGACTATTTTTTATGGATGAGTGGCAAAAAGATTTTTCGGACGCAGTAAAATCAGTATCGGAGGAAGTAGAACGCTTCTTCGTGGGAATGACGGAAGTAGTAGATAGTTTTATTGAAATGACTGAAGAACTTAGCGAACAGGTTCAAAGTTCGTTACTTACTGAGGTAGATCAATATTTACAGGATTTAGCAGAACCATTTTTAGAAGTTTATTGGGATTTTGAAGATGTTTTAGGAGATGATATGAGCGGTCATTTTCCTTATCCCGTTGAACCCACAGCAGAACAAAACCCAGCCTGTATGGGTTGTAGTAACTATCACGGACAAGTATACAACGGTAATTTACTAGTCTGCGGTATGCACCCTTCAGGATACGAAGACGAAAACTGTCCCGATTGGGAAGGAAAGTAGTCAGTGAGCAGTTAACAGTGAACAGTTAGCAGTTGAGAATTATAAGAGATTTAGGTAAATTTAAGGATTGGATATTGCGGATCGATGCCCAATGCCCAATTTAAATTATTAATTATTGTTAAATATAAATGACAGATACAAGTACTGAAGTAAAATATGGCGAACGCGAGATTTCGGAAGGAAAGTTAATTACTTTTCCAAATCCGCGTGTGGGAAGAAGATACAATATTAGTATTACTTTGCCGGAATTTACCTGTAAGTGTCCGTTTTCTGGCTATCCCGATTTTGCAACTATTTATGTAAATTACGTTCCCGATGAAAAAGTTGTCGAATTGAAGGCAATCAAGCTTTACATCAATAGTTACAGGGAAAAATATATTTCCCACGAAGAATCAGCCAATCAAATTTTAGATGATATTGTTGCAGCTTGTGACCCTTTAGAAATTACCGTCAAAGCTGACTTTACACCGCGCGGTAACGTGCATACTGTTGTTGAAGTTAGTCATACAAAATAGGGAATTGGGGATTGGGCATAGGGCATAGGGCATAGTGAGGAGTTAGGAGTTATCTATCTTCTTTTTTGTGTCTCCTTCCATTTCTTGCTATAAAAAGTCTTGATTTTACACTTAAAAAAATACATATAACTAATGTAGAGACGTAGCAGTGCTACGTCTTCTTTCAATTTGGGTTGTTGCTGTTTCGATAATTCCGTAAAATACTACAATTTGATTAAAGGAATACGGCATTTTGCCGTATATAATAAAAAAGTCAACTCTTGTCTATATATTTTATGAGTAGCACTAATGTTCCAAAAACGACGGCTCGCTTAGAAGCTCGCGTTAATCCAGAAATAAAAGCTTTATGGCAGAAAGCTGCTGATTTACAGGGAGTTACTTTAACAGATTTTGTTATTGCTAGCGTTCAAACTGCTGCTTATAAAGTTATCGAGCAACATCAAACGTTGAAACTGAGTGAACAAGATGCTTTATCTTTTGTAGAAGCAATTTTAAATCCACCTCAACCTTCCGATGCTTTGAAGGAAGCAACTTTACGTTACCAGCAAATAATTAACAATAATGCCATTAACGATTGAATTGCTCGATAAAAAGAAGCATAACCGTTCGGCATTTGTTTGTGGAAACGATAGCTTAGATAACTATATTAAAAAACAAGCATCTCAAGACCTTAAGAAAAACGTTTCTACTATTTTCGTTTTAATTGATTCTCCGAATGTCGATATTATCGCTTACTATACACTTTCCGCGTATACGGTAGATGTTTCTAGTTTAAGTGAGAGCTTTGCAAAAACTGTACCTCGCTATCCTTTGCTACCTGCAACTTTATTAGGTCGTCTTGCCGTTACTAAAGCATATCAAGGAAAAGGTATAGGCGAATTAATTTTGGTTGACGCTTTACAAAGAGTATTAGAAGCTACCACGCAGATTGCATCGTTAGCTGTAGTAGTAGAAGCAATAGATGATAATGCAGTTAAGTTTTACCAGAAATATGGTTTCTTACAGTTTAAACACCATACTTTCAAACTATATTTACCCACAAAATTGATTGCTGAGAACTTCTGTTGATATCAATTTCTCAATGCCCCATGCCTATTTAACACGCAAAACTGATCGTAAAATCTTCATCTGAATTTCTGTAATTCTCCAGTGTTAAATGTTTTCTGTTTTGCATTAAAAAAGTAATTAGCAAAACTTTTTAATCAAAACAGGAAATAACTTATTATGTCCATGTCTAATCCACAAAGCAGCCAAACTGACAAACAAGCCAGTAGCAACCTTAGCGGTAGGTTTTGGAAGATAGCTCCGATTATTTCATCTTCTTTAGTTGACGAAATGGAAAAGGAGCAAAAAAACAGATTTCAAGACGTGTTTAAATCAAAAAAATAAATAATCTAAATTAACGTAAATCCTCTCAGAATATCGCTGAGGGGATTTGACATTCTTTTTTTACTTATAAAAATATAAACAAACATTTAGCTTCAACTTATGGCAAGAAAATCAAAATCGCATCCAGGGAAAGTTCTACATTTGTTCGCAGAAATACAAGAGCATCTTCATAACGGAGTAATTCACCATGAGTTAAGCCAAATTGCGCGACACACAAGAGATAAAGAAATTTTAGATACTTGTACCCGTGCTGCTGGCTGTTTGGATATAGATATTGATACAGATTTTCATCGAGCCAATACAAACCAACACTTTCACTCTTTAAAAACTCTTGTCAACCACATGAAAAAGCCAAAGGAGATTTTCGATCGCATTATCGAATTAATTCCAGAATCAGATCCAAAGTGGACAGAAGCATTATTTAAGACGACTGAATTTCAATTACTGGCATTGTCAAATTACTTTGCACTTTTGGATAAAATGCCCGATGTTACTGATAATAACGGTGAAACAATAAAAGTTGGTAGTCTTGTTGCTGTTAATTGTAAAGATGAACAAGATAGGGCTTACCAACATTACGGTATTATTATTCCTAGCCAGCAAGGGTTTAGAGTAGCTCACTTCTTCACCGGAGCCACAGTAAAAGCTCGAAATCCTCTTGTAGAGAAGGGATTTGGCTATGTTCATGAAGTAAACTATTCTATGGAGTGGATTGTCAAAGAACATTTACCCGATAATATTTCTTTTAATCAAGTCGAGCAACGTATCAAAGAATGGCGAGCGCACGAAACAAGAGTGTAGAATAAATTAAGCTATAACTGCGAGCATTGGGCTAGACATATGTTTGATAATAACCCAAGATGTACTCAGATAAGAAAAGAACGTAAAAAAGATAATTAGCAAAAAACAAGTTGTCGAACATTTATTTAGAAAAATTCAACCAATTAAATACATCTTCAACAGTCAGTTGCCAATCTTTCAAAACATCTAACATGGGTAGAATATCAAGACTATCTTTAACCTCTGGTAATTGATTTGGTTGAAAAACTGTAATTGATTCATCCTCAGCATCAACAAAATAGCCTAATTTAGTCCCATTTTTTATGCAAAATGTAATTTTACGAATAACTTTGCTCGCTGATTGTTTTGGTGACAAAATTTCAATTACCCAATCGGGAGCTATTTCAAATTTATTAGCAATTTGATTCTTTTCATCCAGAGGAATTCTTTGCCATTCAAAGTACAGCGTAACTCAGTCAGTGCTAATGCTAATTTTTGAGATTCTCCTGCTTGATTGATGTTAGTAGATAAACAAGTTTGTAATCTGCTATGTTTTCCCTGTGGCATCGGTTTTTGGTAGATTGTCCCATCAATATACTCACTTGCCGGTTTTGTTTCTGGTAATTGTAAAAATTCTTCTAAGGTGAGTACTGACGTTGGCTGAATAGATAATGCCATAAGCTATAGTTCCAAAAAAAATAGTTTACCAATGCCCAATTAGACATCTCCGGAAAACATTTAGGTAGTTTAATTTTATACATAGACCTAACCCCCCTACCCCCCTTCCCTACAAGGGAAGTGGGGTTTTAAAGCCTCTCTCCCTGTGGGGGAGAGGTACTCTACGAGAAAACGCTCCGCGTTCATGGAGAGGGGTTTTTTTCATTTCCGGAGATGTCTATTCCCAATCTATATCGAAACCAAAGACTTCGTAGATTCACCTTTTGATTGAGAATTCACTTGTTCAAAAATCTCTACCATCTCCCCTTCAAAAGCAACTTGGGCGCGATTGGTTTTACCACCAACATACAAATTACTTTCTTGCTGCAATACCCACACTTGGGAGTGAGAAAAGTAACTCATTACTACTCCCATCATTAACAAGGCAAATCCAGCATAAACTACTGGTATACCTGGGTCTGCTTTAATTTGCAATCCCGTAGAACCAACGACCTCTAATATTTTCAAGGTAACGCCGTTTACTTCAGCGGACATTCCTTCGCGGACGGTATTAACTAGCTTACCTGTAGCATCGTAAATTAATACGGTTCCCTGTAAGTCTTTAGCTAATAAAGAAACACCTTCACTTAAATCTGGTTTGGTGGGAATCCAAGTTCCCCAAAGTCTTCCTTTTCCTCCGGTATCAAGTAAAGCCATCGGAAGTCGAAAAATCGGACTTTTATTAACTCTTACTTTTACTGCTGCAATTCCCCAATCTGTTTGATAAAGAGTAACTCCTTTATGTCGCAAGGGATGGTTAACGTAAATTGTATCTTTGTCAATTTCTTTCCCTTCTTTATCTAATACCGACATATCCGAGTAAAACTGATCGATACCACCACTTGAGCTATAGTCAATCCAGAAGCGATTTACCTTCACAGCCCAATCATTAGTAATTTGCGGCGCTGCCCAAGGTCCGGCATCTATGATATTTTTAACTTGGAAAGTATCGCCACTAGCAACCATTTCTTGAGCCATAAACCCAGTCATCGCGCCCAAAATTGAACCAAGTAAAATAACTACGATACCGATGTGAACTATTATTGGGCCAATTTTACCGATGATTCCCTTACGAGCATAAAGTTTATCTGTATCTTCTTGAAAAACTTTGTAGCGGCGCTGTTGCAGAATTTCGGTAAGATTTTGAATAGACGTAAAATTGTCTTTTTCAACATCAAATTCGGCACTTAAAGCTAACTTTTGAAATCTTCGGGGTTGATCGAAAAACTTCCAACGACGAGCAGCTTTTAATGCTGGAAGTTGACGGGTAAAAGTACAAGCCGTTAAACTTGTGCCGAATAAGATAAGTAAAGATAGAAACCACCAGGTACGATAAACCCGATCTAAACCCGCAATTATCACCACTTTCCAGGTGAGAAAGCCAAATAAAGCCGGACTTTCGGGATAATTTTCTTGATAAAAAGCGACAGATTGCCCTTGCTCAATAACCGTACCAGCAATACTAAATAGAGCGATCGCCAACAGCAAAATAATCGCCAATCGTAAATCTGTGAGTACTGGTAGAAACTCTTTACGAATAAAGCTCGTAAATGCTGTTAACGGGGATTTTGTTGAAGATTCTTCTAAAGACATTTAATTAATTTTGGATTTTAGATTTTGGATTAACTTTATATCTAAGCTATTTAATCAAAATATTAAGTTGTGGTTTCACATTGTTTGAGACGTAGCACTGCTACGTCTCTACAAGGGGATGCGAGAAATCAATGAAAATACGCCAAATCCAACTAATAACGCGCCGCTTACGGGATTTATCCAACCAGAAAAACGACGTATTTCGATAATCTTTTTAATTGAAGCAGTAAAAGTGCCCGCCAAAATCAATGGTGTGACATAACCTGCTGTATAGGAAAGCAGCAAAGCAGCACCTAAAATTAAATCCTTTGTACTGGCAACCCATCCCAACAAACTTGCTAAAACAGGAGTGCTGCAAGGAGAAGCCACCAAACCAAAACTCAAACCTATACAATATGCTCTCACGCTCTGGGGTAATTCTTGGGAAATCCATTCGGTGCCACCCCAATCAGGAAGCTGTAAAGGTAAAGCTTCGAGTAGATTTAATCCCATCAAAATTGCAATGATGCTAACAACAATAGGTAAACCAATACCAATTTGGCCGTACACTTTTCCTACCGTTGCTGCTATAATACCAAGTCCTGCAAGAGTAGTAGCCAATCCCAAAGCAAACCAAGTAGATTGTGCGGCTGCTTGTACTCGGCTTTTCGCTTCATAACCGCCGATATAACCAATAGTAATCGGCAGCATTGAAAGCATACAAGGAGTAAGACTAGTAAGCAATCCAGCCAGAAAAATAATGCCGATGCTCAAGATACTGAGGTGAGTTAATTGGTTAGAAACAAGGGTATTCGCAAATTGTTCTAATTGATAAAGTTGAGTTTGCAGGGTTTCGAGCATGAGGTAGATTTTACGGGGAATGCTTGCGCTGCTTGAATCTTAACGCAACGGCGAATCAGTTATCAATTATCAACGATCAATTCGTAGGTTAGCTTCACGGCACGTTTATAATATTTATTTTAAATACCAGAATTGTTCTTGTGCCGTAACTCAACATTTTATCGTTGTTATTTTGAAACTAATTTTTAATTGCCCTCAGTCATGATGTTGGGTTACGACACGATTAATATATTTTAGTTAGAAAACAAATTGATTCTCGTGTCTAACCCAACCTACAAACTATCTTTCCTTACCATCTTAACAATCACCATTGTATGTATATTCAACAATTGCTGGGAAATCTTGCGACTCAATAGCGATTACCCAAAATTTACTATTAGATGTCCAGCCATCGTTAAAAGCGGCGAATTTTAAATCATATTCGTTTTTCAAAGGAATCTCGAAACGTTTTTCCTGCTTGAGCATGAAATAATCGCGAGCGCCATTCTCCATCCATACTGATATCGAATAGAAGATCGCAAACTATCTCAAGAGCAATTTCCTGAAGTAAAACACCTTCTACATTTTCTGGCTCGCTAATTGGAAAATCTTTAACATTACCAAATAAATTAAAAACTCCTGTATTCGGTTTTACTGCTTTCCACCCCTTTTCCAACCCCGTTAGAATTACAGAGCGAACTAAGGAAGGATTAATAACACGATTTTGAGCAATACAACACCAATTTCCATCTGAATCGCGCACGTAAGATTTAAGACAACTAAAACCAGCAATCAATCTTTGTCCCGTATCTTCTTCACGTGCAATAGTCAGCCATAAGTAACTACCATCTGATGAAACATGAGGGCGATAGTTAATATCAGCAACATTTATTTTTCTTGTTCCCTTCTTTGGTAATCCCATTAGTTTGTAGGTTAGCTTCACGGCACACTTATAATATTGGTTTTGAATACCGGAATTGATATAATGCCGTAACCTAACATTTTATCGGAGTTATTTGACAATATTTTGTATTCTTATTTGAGATAATTTTATTTTGTTCATAGTAAATATGTTGGGTTACGACACGGTTAATAACATTTATCGTTACAAATCAAATTTATTTTCGTGTCTAACCCAACCTACAAACTAATTATTTAATGCATATTAGCCGCCGTTTAAATTCTGTAACTAATTCTGTTTTAGTTCGTTGCTTTTGTCCAACATTAAGATAATAATCTGCTAGAGTATCTAACTGTCCGTTGAGAACCAAACTTCCTACTTCCATCGAGCCAATTCCCGTAAAAATAAAGGCATCATTTTCAACATATTCCTGAAGATTACTTTGAAAATATTCAGGAAGACGATACCAAGCAACACTAGGATTTTTATGATGTTCAATGTGATAGCCATCATTGAAGTTTCGTGAGTTTGTAGGGGTATTGATGCAAGTAAATGTTGATTTATAGTTATTCGTTGGATCTTCTGGATCGACAAAGATATGCTGTTTCCAATTACCTTGCATCATAGCAAAAGAAATCACAAACAAGGGTAGGATGAAAACAAAGAAAGTAGCGATTGGACTTTGTGTAAAAAAGAAAGAAATAACAGCAAAAAAAATTGACTCACCCAATATAGATCGCAGCACTAATTTATAACGTTTCTTGAGGAAGAGAATATAAGGCAATTCAACCCAAATTGCGACGGCAAAGCGCAGCATATATAAGAAATGGTGCCATTTTGAATCTCTTTGATAAGGCATTGTAGAGCTAAGATCGTAAGGAGTTGTATTATTCTCGCAATGGTGCATTGCAATATGATGGGAGAAATATATCCAAGGTGGAATACCAAATAAATTACATAAAAAGCTAATATTTATATGTTTTAAAAATCTCCATTTTTTATTGAAAATTGGAGTATGAGTTGAGTAATGGAGGGCGAGAATAAACGATCTGGCATATGTTGATAGGTGAAAATATAAATAAGCGGCACCAAGGATAGAAACCAAGAAGCTATTTATTCTACCTTCTAAAAAGTACAAGCTAATAGCTAAAGGTACACTTGTCAAAAGAATATTTATTGTCACCAGCAAGATGAAGATGTTCTTATCTTCTTTCCCTTTGAGTAAATTTGTAATTAGCCACTTGCTGAATGGGGTAGGCAAGGCAAAAAAGTGTTCATTTCGCGGTTGCTCTAAATCAATTTGATTTATTTGAGTAGCAAACTGATTCAAATTGGAATGCATACAATATTTTACCTTCTTAGACATATGAACTATTCAGTTTTGCTATTCTATTTCAATTAATAATTTTTGTCCGCAGTCATGATGTTGGGTTATTACAATTAAAACCAAAATTCCCTCCCTACATATAGCAGGAAGGGAAAATTGATCAAATATCTAAAAGGCTGAAAATATCTACCTTTTAGCTAAATTTCAAAAATCAAACCTTAGTATCTGTAACCACCGCCACCTTGATTGGGCTTGTGTACGATGAAGCTCAGAATTTGACATTGCTTAACATTGTCAAAACCAACTACACGAATGAAGCAGTTAGGAAACTGAGAGCGGCAACCTTGAACTTCAGCTAATACTTCTTGGGGGCTTCTAGCATTGAACAAAGGTAGCTTCCACATTGTCCAATACATTTCTGTTGGTTCGGAAATTTCGTTAAATTCAATTGCAGGAAAATAACCTTGATCTAAAATATATTGAATCTGACGAGTAATTTGAGCGTCATTTAAAGGTGGTAAGTATGAAAGGGTTTCGTACCGACGCTCTTTTGGTAAAGTTTGCATATTTTCTATTAGTTGTTAGTTGTTAGTTGTTAGTTGTTAGTTGTTAGTTGTTAGTTGTTAGT
>NZ_CAWUDI010000005.1:0-225989 GCF_963920925.1 Calothrix sp. CCY 0018
AGCTTTTGGATTAAATGTACTTCAAGATACCAAAAGATGTCAAATGGGTTCTATAGAGGATGCAAGCGCCACCATCCTTACTTATAAACTTACTTACCGTCTTAGCAAGACCGGACTTTAAAAACGTTCTTTGTGTTTATAGAGTACAGCACAACAATTAATTAACCACTATTTTAGTATTGATAAGTTTATCAGTTAATTTTTGCTGTGAATATTGCAACAGGAGCAAATGAAAACTTTAGCGGAAGAATTACTAGAACAACTAATGCTGTTCAAACGTTTCAAACATCTTGATGATGAAGCATTAAAAAAGATCATGAATAATCCAGATTCAGTAAAGGAATTGAACAAAACCAACAGCGACAACCTCGCCGCCTAATATTGTCACTGACTTAATGAATTTTTTGTATAATTTATTTTTTACTGACTCTTTCATAGTTTTGTAGAATCTGGCATCAGAAAAAAACTGCACAAATTCTTCTCGCTGTTCTACCAAAAAAGTAGTTGAGTCAATATTATTGATCTGATGCTGCTGTATCTGTAATTTAATTTTTATAATCGCCTCCTCAATCGCTGCGTTAGGAGGTAATTTTTGTAGGTTTTTTAACGAGGACTTTAATTCAATAACGGACGCTGATTCTGGTTGTTTTGCTTGTTCTTGGCTGCTGATCATAAAATCTTTTAGTGCGATCGCCTTGTCGGTAAGCGCTTTATCTACAGTATCAATAACGGTTATTAGATGGATAGTTTTCTTGTTCTTGCAAAAATCCGAACCATACATTCCACGCTTCTTACAGTAAACCGGCATATAGGGCTTGTTATGGGCATACATCTTACCTCCGCAGTCGCCGCAAAACATTTGACCAGATAGTAAACCTTTACCAATTTCACTGTTACCCTTATAATTCCTTCCCCAGCGCCGACTATTTTCTGCTAATAGTGCAAGTATTTGCTCGTAAGTTTCATTGGTTATTAACGGTTCATGGGTGTTATATCTAATATCCCAATTTTCCGGATTTTTGCGATTCTTCTTCACGCCATACCTTGTATGACCTCTGAGTACCGGATTATGCAACCAATTCGTTAATCCCGTAGTAGAAAACTTGACATCGTATTCTTTTAAAAAATATTGAATTGTACCTCTAATACTGCTTTTATTGCCTAACAAATATTTGATAATCTCATGTGCGATCGCCCAATGAGTTTTACCTACTTTATGCAAAGATAAGTCAGGCGCGTATTTTTCATCAATTCTCTTATATCCAAAGGGTACGTGTGGAGAAGCTTTACCTTGTTCGCGAAGGTGATTGTATCCGTGCTTAACTCGGTTTTGAAGTAAATCTAGTTCAAATTCTGCTAATGCACCCATCTGGTTAAGCGAAAATTTAGCAAACGGATTTTGTAAATCATCAACGGGTGAATCCAGAATTATCAGCTTGATGCCCATTTCATTGAATAATGCGATCGCCTTATTAATTGTGACAATCGCCCTTGCTAATCGGTCAATTCGGGTAATAACTATCTCTGAAATATCGCCATTGCGACAAGCTTCTAAAAGTTTGTTAAATTCTGTGCGGTTATCGGATCTCCCAGACTTAACATCTGAGAAAATCATAGCAACACCTGCTTTTTTGATTCTCTCAGTTTGCTGAATCAACGCCTCCTCTTGTTCCCCTGTGGACACCCGAACATAGCCAACACGCATACGCCACACTCTCTGAAATCAAGTCTAGGGCTAGCATACCATAAATATATAGCGTTGTTCGTTCTTTCGGTGTAGGAATGGTGAGATTTTTGTTGTTGATGATTTTGTCAGCTAAGGTAGCGTATTCTTTAGCTTGCTTGCTGTCAGGAGCGTACTCGTTAACAGTCATACGACGCAATTCAGCGTGCTGTACAATGTTGTCGCGAGGTACGAAGTGAATCATTTGGGTGTTCAAACGTGCAGCCAAAGTTTCGATCAAGTCGGTTTCTCTATCAACGTTACGGCTGTTACAAATCAAGCCGCCCAAACGTACACCACCACTGTGGGCATACTTGAGAACACCACGAGCGATGTTGTTGGCTGCATACATCGCCATCATTTCACCAGAGGTAACGATGTAGATTTCTTGTGCTTTTCCTTCGCGGATAGGCATAGCGAATCCACCACATACAACGTCACCAAGTACGTCATAAGATACGAAATCTAAATCCTGGTAAGCGCCATTTTCTTCCAAGAAGTTAATGGAGGTAATAATACCACGACCTGCACAACCTACACCAGGCTCAGGACCACCGGATTCTACGCAGCGAACGCCGCGAAATCCTTCGAGCATTACTTCTTCAAGTTCTAAATCTTCTACTGCACCGCGCTCAGCAGCCAAGCTAAGTACGGTTGTTTGTGCTTTGGAGTGGAGCATCAAACGAGTGGAATCAGCTTTTGGATCGCAACCTACGATCATAATTCTTTTACCCATCTCAGCCATTGCTGCAAGAGTATTCTGAGATGTGGTGGACTTACCGATACCACCTTTTCCGTAAAAGGCTATCTGTCTGATATTTTCGTCAGTCATTTATTTTCTCCTGCGATTAATTGGTTTATTGAGTGGGTGCAGTGGTTGTTGCTAATTGTCACTCCTGTGAGGAGGGTGACTTGCTTATAGAACGTCGCGGGTGGCGCACGCTCTACAACTATTTGCTGTAGATTCATGTTTTAGTTGTTGCTTGTTAGTTATTAGTTATTAGTTATTAGTTATTAGTAGATATTTATCGATTTTCTACTATCTGTTAACTGCTTACTGATTCAACTGTAATGTTATCGCTGATACGTTCTTTTAATTTAGCTTCGATGGCATTTTTGAGAGTTGCCAAGCTGCTAGAACAGGAACCGCAAGCGCCTTGAAGTGTTACTTTTACGGTATCGCCTTCTACGTCGTAAAGTTCTACATCTCCCCCATCGGCGATCAAAATGGGTCTTATTTCTTCGTCCAATACTTTTTGTATAAGTGCTATTTTTTGCACTGGTGTTAGCGGTTTTTCGCTAATCTTGCCGTTTGTATTACCGTTGCTGGATGTTTCCTGAGCGGTAAAATGAGAATTTCTTTGGTTTTCGATAATTATGTCATCAATGGTTGCCAAACAAGTTCCACATCCGCCACCAGCTTTAATGAAGTTCGTAACTTCTTCTGCGGTTGTAAGCTTGTTTTCTTTTACAATACGTTTTATTTTAGGCTCGGTGATGCCGAAGCAGGTACAGATGATAGCTCCTTCGTCATCTTCATCATGAGCCGCAATCGGAATACCTTTATAGTTAGAGATTGCCGCTTCTAAGGCTTCTTGCCCCATTACCGAGCAGTGCATCTTTTCTTGAGGTAGTCCGCCTAAAAATTCTGCAATGTCTTTGTTAGAAATATTCAGGGCTTCATCTACAGTCTTGCCCTTTACTAATTCTACCAGAGCTTCCGAAGATGCGATCGCACTTGTGCAACCAAATGTTTGAAATCGAGCATCAAGGATTTTGTTTGTATCTTCGTCTACCTTGAGATGCAATCGCAAAGCGTCGCCACAAGCAATACTACCGACTTCTCCGACAGCAAGTTTAACTCCTGCTTCGCCTGTATCTTCTAGAACACCCTGATTTTTTGGATTGTAAAAGAATTCTAATACTTTATCTGTGTAGTCCCACATAGCTGTATTTTCGCTCCGGAGTAGTGAATTATGAATAATAAATCGTGAGGAGGTGGGAGTTTTAGGGAGAGTAGGATCAATTCTTTAACTCCTCACTCTTAACTCCTAAAACAAAACTTTTAATGTTGAGCCAATGCTTGTTCTTGATCTTTGAGCCAAGCCGCATCATCGTTTTTGAAGGGTGATAGCTCGCGCAGACGGCTTACGATGGAGGGTAATACTTCTAAGACTGCATCAATATCAGCATCTGTATTGTAACGAGAAAGGCTAAAGCGAATAGAACCGTGCAAAATTGTGTAGGGTATTCCCATCGATCTTAAGATGTGAGAGGGTTCTAAAGAACCGGAACTACAAGCAGAACCGCTTGAGGCACAAATCCCGTGCTGATTTAGTAATAGTAAGATTGCTTCGCCTTCGATATACTTAAAACCAATGTTGGAAGTGTTAGGTAATCTCTGCGTTCCGCCACCATTGATTTGACATTCACCAATTGACTCTATTATAGCATTTTCTAGGCGATCGCGTAAACTTTTTTGTCTTTTTCCGGCTGATTCTAAATGTAACAGTTCGAGTTCGGCAGCTTTACCTAAAGCTACGATTCCGGGTACGTTTTCGGTTCCCGCACGTCTGCCGCGCTCTTGCCCTCCGCCAATTACCAAAGGACGGAATCTGACTCCCTTTCGCACGTATAGTGCGCCAATTCCTTTGGGTGAATGCATTTTATGACCGGAAAGCGTGAGCATATCAATCGTGCTGTCTTTCATATTAACGGGAATTTTCCCTACAGCCTGGACTCCATCAACATGAAAGAGTGCGCCATATTTTTTAGCTCGCTTGCCAACTTCTTCTACCGGGAATATCACGCCGGTTTCGTTATTAGCATACATAACGCTTACCAAAACGGTATCATCAGTCAGCGCTTCTTCTAATTCATTTAAATCTAGCTGTCCCTGACGATTCACCGAAAGATAAGTGACTCTATAACCTTGCTTTTGCAGTAGTTTGCAAAGGTTAAGTACTGCGGGATGTTCTACCTGGGTTGTAATAATGTGTCGCTTATCAGGCTGTGCTTGGAGTGCAGCCCGGATAGCAGCGTTATCTCCTTCTGTTCCACCACTATTAAAGACAATTTCAGAGGGTTCTGCACCAAGCAAAGCTGCAACATTTTCTCTAGCTTGCTTTACTGCTCTACCGACTCCTCCTCCAAAGGTGTGCATACTCGAAGGATTGCCGTAATTTTCGCTTAAGTAGGGCAACATTGCCTCTACAACTTGCGGATCTACTTTAGTAGTAGCGTTATTATCTAAGTAAATACAGTCTTTTTGCATAATTTTAATATCTCTAAGAATACTTCAGAATAAACGGTGTTTTTTTTACTGTTTTATTAATAAGGGTAGAGGGGATAGAAGAAGGAGAAATAATTATTAATTTCTAACCTTTGATATGCAGACCTCTAACCTTTGACCTGACTCACCGCTCACTGTTAACTGTTAACTGTTTTATGTTCGGAGTATTTCTGGGAATAAGTCTTAAACCAGTTTTCCCAGTAATCAGTTTTATTAGTAACTTGTGATATTACATTTTTGTAATTTTTAAACCAGTTTTCCCAGTAATCGGATGTTATTTCTACGCAACCGTCAAATGTGGGGCAACCCGCTTTACATTGAGGTACTGAATAAATACTATCAACGCAGTTTGTACAAAGTTCGGGGTCAATCCACGGGCGATCGCCAACTATTTTAATTGCGTTGCTGGGACATATGGTTTTACACAAATCACAGGAAATACATTTGTTAGTAATTGTATAAGCCATTTTTTTCAGCTTTATTAATGTAATTGAATTGAGGTAATGGCATTGGGTAATGAATGATTTTGGATTTAAGATTTTGGATTGAATCCAAAATCCAAAATCTTAAATTATTAATTATCAGAAGAATTATTAATTGCTTCTTTTTTGTAAAACTCTAAAGCAACTTTATCAATTACGTCGTAAGCTTCAACAGCCTTTATTCCTGCTTTTTGAAGTTCTTCTTTGGGACAATCCCCAATTTTGGAAACCAATACTGCTCGACAATCAGCAAGTGTTTTAATGATATTTTCTAAAGTCGCTTCCTCACCGTATCCATCCTGACAGAAGTGGTCAACTTTGCGATGGCCGATGAATTCTGCTTTTCTACCATCAACTTCGTAAATTTGAAACTCTTTAGCGTGTCCAAAGTGTTGGTTAACTATACCACCACCTTTGGTTGCTACTGCTAGCAACATTTTTTCGCCAGTAAGTTCTAAATCGAAGGTTTCAAGTCCTTTTTTGGCTGCTTCGAGTTCTTGTATATTTTTCTCGATGCCTTGATGAACTTCTTGACGCTGCTCCAGATTATATTCTGGAGTCATTTCCATGAATTTTTCTTTGCTAAATTCTTGGCTGCGGTCTTCTCCTAATAATCCTACTGCGTCTGCACGACACTGGCGACAATGACGCATCATTTTCATGTTACCAGAACATTTGTCTTGTACTTCTTTTAATTCTTTGGAAGTAGGACCGCGTTGTCCGGTCAAACCAAAGTGAGTACCGTGTTCTGGAGCGCTAATCAAGGGCATAATATTGTGAATAAATGCGCCTCGTTCGCGTACAGCTTTGTTTACTTCGGGAAGATGATGGTCGTTAACTCCTGGAATCAATACAGAGTTAATTTTACAGAGAATATCTGCTTCGCGAAGGAGTTCTAAACCTTCCATCTGTCTTTCGTGCAGAATTCTTGCTCCTTCAACTCCTCTGTAACGCTTGCGCTTGTAGTGAACCCAAGGATAAATCTTTGCTCCGATTTCAGGGTCAACCATGTTTATTGTAATAGTCACATGGTCAACGTTTAATTCCTTGATCCGATCTACATAGTCCGGTAGCATCAAACCGTTGGTTGATAGACACAATTTAATGTCTGGTGCTTGAGCATGAATCTGCTCAAACGTGCTAAAAGTCTTATCCGGATTTGCTAAGGGGTCCCCAGGACCTGCGATTCCTAACACTGTCATTTGAGGAATCTTACCTGCAACTACCAGAACTTTTTGTGCTGCTTCTTCTGGTGAGAGTAATTCGCTAACTACTCCGGGACGACTTTCGTTAGCACAGTCGTACTTCCGGTTGCAGTAATTACACTGAATGTTGCAGGCAGGAGCTACTGCTACATGCATGCGAGCGTAGTGGTGGTGCGCCTCTTCGCTATAACAAGGGTGCTTTGCAATCCGCTCTTTTGTTCTCTGATCGATTTCGATGCTGGGGCTGCTATTATCGTCGCAGCCAGTTCCACAACCACCTTTTTTCGCTTTCGCTGGTGTAGCTGTAGATTCGCTTTCGGAAGGGGTGAAGATTCCTGTTGGTGTAGACGGTGATGTCATGAAGGTTTCGCGTTCAGTCACTGGACAAATTGCCTAGTGGGAGATGCCATCGCTACTGCTTGAACCCAGGAATCGAAGTAACGGCGGGTTTGAGCTTTACCCGAAAAACTCGCTATCGTTTTGGAGCGTGAGTTAATCGAGGGGTAAAATCCCGGTTTCTCGGCTGGTGTGTGTCAACGCTTGAGATAACTGGAATTACCTTTTTCGAGCTACTAACCGCCGCGACTTCTATTTACAGGGCATGGTGCTATCTCATCATCCCTCCACTCACCAACCGTGTCGAATGTGTGTTTGACTCGCTTGGTGTTTGGCGATGTCTAAGTTATATCAGGCGCTTTTTCGTTCGGTTAAAAATCTCGTCGCCTTGGATTTATTAAGTTGATTAATTTTGTACTCAAATCTTAGAACCCTTGCTCTCAAAGAGTTATGAAGTTTTAATTTTTTTTTTCGGGTAGGGGTACTGGTATTATTCCACTGGGGTTCTGGTATTAATGTAACGAGGTACTAGTACTGCTGCACTCGGTTCAAAACAAATACTAGCAAGAGTTTCAGCTATTTTCAGCATTCGTACCATCATCCACTTTACTGTACTCGAAACCGCTTTAATTACTTTTTGAAACGCTTCTACATATATAGAATTAAAAGTTGGAAATTCGGCTGATGAACGCAAAACTCAATTCTGTAACTAACATATCACTTTTTTTTGAACAGAAAACGCAAATACTATTTTCTTAACTTTTGCTTCATAAAGTCATCTGAATTGCCCCAGAAGTAGACTACACAAGAGATAAAGCCGAATCCCTTTTTTGCAGTTAGTGAGAATTATTTGCTATAAGTTGGGATTTCTTCTTATATTCTCATAGTTTGCTTGTTATTGCAATCGCTGTTCGGGAAGAAAAAATGTCAAACTAAATTTAGAGAAATATAGCTCACTCAGGGTGGTGGAACAATTATGAAAGCAGTAGTCATCTACGAATACGGTAGTGCCGATGTCTTGAAGTATGAAGAAGTAGAAGCACCAATCATCAAACCCGACGAATTGTTAGTGAAAGTTCATGCTGCGGGCGTTAATCCAGCTGATTGGAAGATTCGCAAGGGAATGCTCAAAGTAATCACCGGGAATAAATTTCCGATAATTCTGGGTTTTGATTTAGCTGGAGTTGTTTTGCAAGTGGGTTCTCAAGTCACTGGTTTCCAGGTGGGAGATGAGATTTATGGCTCGCTTGGCGTACCTGGAGGCGCTTATGCAGAAATTGCAGCAGTGCCGCAAAAAGTTGCTGCTGCTAAATCAAAAAATATCAGCTTTGAAGAAGCAGCGGCTTTACCCGTCGCAGCCCTTACCGCTTTACAGTCGCTACGAGATAAAGGCAACCTTAAGCCATCGCAAAGCGTACTTATTAATGGAGCTTCCGGTGGAGTGGGTATTTTTGCAGTCCAAATCGCTAAAGCTTTGGGAGCAGAAGTTACTGGAGTTTGCAGCAGTAAAAACCTAGATTTTGTTAAGTCACTTGGAGCCGATTTGACTATTGACTACACGACTCATGACTTTACCAAAAATCAGGTGCAGTACGATATTGTTTTCGATGCAGTTGGTAAGCAGACTTTTGATAACTGTAAAAAAGTCCTTAAATCCAACGGCATCTATATTACAACTTTGCCGAATTTACAAAATATTGTGGCGATCGCCCTAACAACAATCTTCGGCAGTCAAAAAGCTAAATTCATTCTTGCTCAACCCAACACTGCCGATTTACTTTATCTCAACGAATTAATTGATGCGGGTAAACTGCGAGTGGTTATTGACTGCACTTATCTTTTAAAAGAATTAGCAGCAGCTCATATATATAGTGAAAGCGAGAGAGCCAAAGGTAAGATTGTGATTCGTAATATCTCTTAAATTTTTAATCATCCATATCAGTTAATCCGTTTGAAATCAAAACGTTGATGTTGGGTTGAAGCCGCTTGTAAACTTTTCACATTAACATACATTATTTGTGTGCCTTTAACCCAACCTACGAGTTCTATTATTGTTAAGCATAAACAAAATCTAAAATAAATATAAATAAGTGGTTTGCTCTTATATTCTTCGCAATATAATAAGACGGTAACTGCATATACAAAAAGCTGCAATATGTAGCTTGACAATTGATATTTTTGAGTACATTTTAATTGCTGCTTTATAGTTACATATTTTTAATCAAAACCGCTTCAAACTATTGCTGCATAAAGGTATTGCTATGAGTACAAAAATAATTGTACCTTTAACTAATAAATACTAGAACCTGTTACCTATAAATACCAGTCCCCATACCCCTTAAATATATTGAAGTCATTTTAGAATAAGGGATAGAGCCTGGTGAGTACAAAATTAATAAAATTCAATAAATTCAATCGAGACTGCCACAACTAGTATTAACAATGTCATCTGATATAAGCAGAAAATAGCAGCTTAGCTTAAATAATTTAGATATTACCGATGCCAGAATCGGATGAACGTATCAGTAAATATCAATTCGCAGAAAACGCAGATGGTGCAAACACCTCTGTAAGCGAAAATCAATCTGAAGCAAATTTCATAACGCTTCTACGCCATGATTTTCGCATTATTTTCGAGCGCGATCCAGCAGCACGTAACTGGTTAGAGGTTTTATTCTGCTATCCAGGATTTCACGCTTTATGTTTGCATCGTTTAGCTCGTTGGCTATACCGTCGCAAAATTAGTTTGATTCCTCGTTTGATTTCCCATCTCGGACGATTTTTCAGTGGAATTGAAATTCACCCCGGCGCACAAATTGGCAAAGGTGTATTTATCGATCACGGTATGGGAGTAGTCATAGGTGAAACTGCTATCGTCGGAGACTACACGTTGATTTATCAAGGTGTTACTCTCGGTGGTACTGGTAAGCAATCGGGAAAACGCCATCCGACTATCGGTAAAAACGTTGTCGTCGGTGCTGGTGCTTCGGTTTTGGGCAACATTCACATTGGCGATCGCGTTCGTGTAGGAGCGGGTTCGGTTGTGTTGCGAGATGTTTCTTCAGGCTCTACGGTTATGGGAATACCAGGCCATCCAATTTCAAGAGAGCAGGATATTAGTCTGTCACCTTTGGAACATGGAAAGCTTCCAGATTTAGAGGCTACCGTAATTTGCTCGTTGGTGCAACGGGTAGAACAACTAGAGGATGGGTTGCAAAACTTAAATCAAAACCTGAATATTGATGCACCAAAAAAAGAAATTTTGACCAAGGAAGGTTGATAATGTTACCGCCCGATGGTTTTAATGTTCTGCATCAAATAGTCCACGTTCCCTATCATCAACGCTGGCAAATTTACCATCGCTTGCAAGAGTTAAATATTCCCTGCTGTTGTAGCGAGGATGGTTCGTTGCAAGTACAAATAAATAATTGGATTGCGGCAATTCTGCTTCATTCTACCGTGATTCAATTTACAGCATCGCGCCGGTCATTAATCAATTGGCTGGAAAGATGTTGGCATTATTAATTACTTTTTACCTACCTGGTTTATACTGTGACAAAAAATATAAACCATCTAGGAAAACCAAGTTTAGCGATGAAGGTTTCCTGAGATATAAAAGGTAGGTAACAAGGTTTCCATTTACGATAAAAATAGTCCGTTAAACTAAGCCGTGAATATATTAATTATAGAGGTTTGTTGTTCTATGATGCTAACACCTCACAGCGATACCAAATTTATCAATTTCTTAAAAAAGGAGCTTTTACTAACTAATTGTGATATTGCTGTAGCAGTGCGAAAAAGCAGGTTAGATAAAGGACCGTTACCAATGCTGCTTTGGCAGTATGGTTTAATTGATATAGAGCAGCTAGAAAAAATTTTTGATTGGTTAGATTCACAAAATTGAAATACTTATAACTCCGTTTAATCGTGTATTTACCGCAAACAGAAATAACTAAAAAAGAATATTATTTTTCAGTAATTACAAAATCTGTTTTAGAAAAAAGTTACATTTATCTGTAATTTTATTCATAAATCTAAGTATTTCGATTAATTTACCAATTACTCATTCCCCATTACCCATTACCAAATATTATGTTTACTACCTTAATTTATGGAATTAGTCTATTAATTTTTACCACATTAACGACAAATTACTGTAGCTCGATGTTACTCGAATAAATCCAAAATCTTCCGGGTGAATAAAATTGTTAGTTTATACCAAATTCTAGTTCTTTCTCATACAGAAAGACTCGGTTTATTGAGTAAGAATAATCAAGGATGAATGTGGAATGCCAGAAAATTATGATAATTATAATCATGATTTATCATATTTCATAATTTATCAAAATGATTCGTTCCTTGCCACTGCCGTTTACTAATATTTATTTTAAGTTAAAACCAAGATCGTTCAGGGGAGTTAAAAAAAATCCCATAGAGGTATTTTTCACAGATGAATCAACCAGCTGTCTTAATTAATGACACAACACTGCGCGATGGCGAACAAGCCGCAGGTGTTGCTTTCAATTTAGAAGAAAAAGTTGCGATCGCTAAGTTTCTTGATGCTGTTGGAGTACATGAAATAGAAGTCGGTATTCCAGCAATGGGCAAGGAAGAAACGCGGGCTATTAGAGCAATTGGTGAGTTGAATTTGCGAGCAAAACTCCTAGCTTGGAATCGTGCTGTAATCTCAGATATACAGGCTTCTATGGCTTGTGGATTGAAGCGGGTACATATTTGCATTCCTGTTTCCGGAGTTCAAATCAGCACTAAGTTTCAGGGGCAATGGCGCATTACTCTACAACAGCTTAGAGACAGCGTTAACTTCGCCTTAGATAATGGACTTTGGGTTTCAGTCGGTGGAGAAGATGCTTCGAGAGCCGATCATAATTTCCTATTAGATGTAGCTTTATTTGCTCAGGAATTGGGTGCTTCGAGGTTCCGTTTCTGCGATACGGTAGGAATTCTCGATCCTTTCGCTACCTATCATCGAGTTAAGAAGCTGGTAGAATCGCTATCGATTCCTGCGGAAATCCACACTCACAATGATTTTGGTTTAGCGACAGCTAACGCTCTTGCTGGTATCGAAGCAGGGTGTTTAACAGCGAATACCACGGTAAATGGCTTGGGAGAAAGGGCTGGAAATGCAGCTTTAGAAGAAGTTGTCATGGCTTTAAAACGCATTTACGGCTTGGATGTAGGTATCGATACTCGAAAATTGCTCGATTTATCTCGGCTGGTAGCAACTGCATCTTGTTCTAACGTACCACCTTGGAAAGCAATCGTCGGCGAAAATACTTTTGCACACGAATCAGGTATCCACGCTCATAGTGTATTGCAAAACCCAACAACTTACGAGCCATTCAGCCCCGAAGAAGTTGGTTGGGAAAGACGTGTAGTAGTAGGTAAACATTCTGGCAGACACGCGGTAACTCAAGTTTTAGGTGAGCATGGAATCAAGCTTAACTCAGAGGAAACCAAATCTGTTTTAGATGCAGTACGTCAAGAGTCGGTACAGAAAAAACGCAGCCTTACTACTCAAGAGGTATTAGATTTAGTACAAAGCGGTAGATATTCCCATGCCATCAGATGAAGAAGAATTAGAACTTGATTTACCACCAATTTACGAGCTTGCCGATAAAGTTAGAATTACCAGCCTAATTAAAAACGACGGTACTTATCCCGGTAAAAAATTAGGAGAAGTTTTAATTGATGTCGGAGAAGAGGGTTATGTGATAAGTATAGGCACCTATTTACAGAGAGCTTATATTTATGCAATCCGCTTCATGGATAAGGATATTGTCATAGGTTGTCGAAAAGAAGAATTAGAACTTATAGAAAGAGGGGATCAAAGTGAAAGTAATGCTACGTAAAAACGGTGCCGGTGTTTTAGTCGTATATGTTCCGAAAAAAGACTTAGAAGAAGAAGTTGTTAAGCAAGAAGATGGGGAAGGTGGTAAAGTTTTGACACTAGCAAACGGTTGGGAATTAGAATTTCCTGATATGCCAGATATGCAAGACTTACCTAAAACTGTAGAAGCGAAAAGACTTTCATCATAATTTTATTTAAAAGTAATTTTTATGAGAGATAAGGAGATAAGGGGAATCAGAGTTTCTAATTTCTAATATTAATTCCTAATTCCCGCACTCCTATTTTTTAAGTAGATTTTAGAATTAAATCAAAAATCTACCCTCATGTTGTAAATCCTAAAAAATGAAAATGCATAATCCAAAATCTAAAACAAAAGCATCCGTTGTTAAAATCCAAAATCCAAAATCGAAATGGTTGATAATTACCGAACTTTATCCGAATTTAATTTGAAAGGTGAATTTATTGGTTTTGATGGAGATAATCTGAAAAAGCCTAAATATTTAAAACTGATAACTCAGAATGGAGAAATCAAGCTTAAACTTCCGAAAATATTACGAGAATCAGCAGCTTCATTTTTACAACCTGGAAAACAAATAAATGTTTTCGGAGTTAACAAATTAAATTTACGTACAGGAAAAACAAAATTAAAAGTATATGGAATAAAACCAATAGAAACCTGTCCCAAACAAAACATGGAAACTAAAAGTAAACCCAAGATTTTAGTATGTAAAAAGTCGGGTTGCCGCAAAAGAAACAGTCAAAATGTATTACCAGAATTAGAAAAGATTTTGCGCGAAAAAGGACTTTATGACAAAGTTGCGATCGAGCATACTGGCTGTTTGAAATGTTGCAGTTCGTCTAATTGCGTATTGAAATTAGGTAAAAAAGAATATAGAAAGATTAATCCTGAAGCGATCGCTCAGATGTTAGAGAATCATTTAGGCTAAATTTAATCTAGAATTTTCTGCAAAAATAAATAGCTCATGTAGAGACGTAGCAGTGCTACGTCTTTTACAGTGTTTAAATATAATTGGTATACGGCAATGTGTTTTAACCGCATTCTCAACCGTACTGGTCATTTTTGGGAAAAGCGTTATCACAGTACGGGTTTTGCGAATACAGATACCAAAAGAGCTTTAAATACTTTGCGTTATATCCATGCAAACCCAAAAGCTGCGGGTGTCCAACAAGGGTTTTTTTATGATTTTAGTAATTATGGTAAGTAAGTCCGCAGAAATAAAACCAACTACAGCACTTCCCGGTGTTATGAGGTACACCTTACTTTAAGGCAGAAGGCAGAAGTCTAAAACTAAGAAGATTGGACTGTACCTCATAACAGAGGAAACCGCTGTATGTAACGAAAAGTAAAAAGCTCGAAACGGCTGGGATTGCTTCGTCGTGCCTCCTCGCAATGACAAAACACAGTTATGTTTAATTACGCTCACCTACTTACCCATGACAGATTAAGCGATGATGGCATTACCCAATGGCATCCAGCTTTTCTATCCTTGGGAAATACTTTAGAAGAATGTGCGAGGAAATATCGCGGTTTTTGCAAAAAATATCGTCCTAAACCTAAAGCAGAAAATCGCAACTCCTGGGGAAGCAAGTTACTAACAGGATTAAAAACAAAGGGAAAACGCAAAAAATCTTCCCCCTGACAAATGCGCTTACCTTGGGATAACTGGGAAGCTAAAAACGAAGAAGTCGAAGAAGTCGCAACCAAATTCATTTTTGCAAATTGCTATAACCAAAAAGTTGCAGGGGACATACTACAAAAACAAAAAACACCGATGGGCGATAATTCTAATTCCCGGTGCCAGGTATCGGAAACCCAGAACCCGCAAGACTTCGTGGAAAATGATTCGTTTACAAATATTAATAAAAATCTGTAACCCTTATATGTTACATTTTACAAGTCTCGACGCGAGAGAAGAAAAACACAAAATCAACCACCAAAAAACTCTATACTCTTCAAAAAACTCTCACATCCTCCCCACCTCCAATACAAAAATCCTAACCCTTCCCCTTCCCATAAACTCCCTCTCATTTCGATCTGCACCGGGAGGTGGGCTTCTGGTGCTGTCAGTGTAAAAGTAATATCATTATAGTGCAACCAGTTGTCCTCCTTTCTCCAACCTACGCGATCGCCGAAAGCTTCCCAAATTTTTTTGTCGTATTTTTTTGTTCCACCGAGGCTCTGATAAATGCGCTTCTGCACGCTAAATCCAAAGTGTCCATTGCTGTATTTTACCCATAGTTGGTCAATAGTGCGAAGGTCAGCGCAAGGAAAGTTATTAATTGAATTAACATCTAGGTAGCCAGCTTCTTCTCGGTTAGCGACTTTAAGCATTACTCTTTCTGTTTCTTGATCTGCTTCTCGCCAGTTTTTCGCTTTGAGTAAATTTCTCAATGGGGTATAATCTACGCCTTTTTCGGAAACTAAATCATCCTGATAATTATTCTTATATTTCTGTTTTAAAGAAGGAGGGTTAGGATTATTTTGGTTAATAATATTCAGCTTTTCATGTATTGGTTGAACATCTTGATCCCGTAGTTTAAGACTTTCCTGAAAGCGTTTTAAAATATTCCAACTTCCATCACTCAGAACAGGTTCATCTTCTAATGCTTCTAGCAAATTTTGCTCGTATTTTTGCAAACTTAATTGAAATTCTCTAATTGGCTGAAGAACTTCCTCTTCTACTGCTTTTGCTTCTTCTGGATTTAATGGAAATTCTTGTTGTTTAAAATTTAGATGGTTACGTGCAATTCTTTTAAAACGATTTTTTTCGAGTAAAAAAGCATCATTTTTAACGCAAAGCTCTACTTCCTGACGATATTTTAACTTGTTATCATCAACGGGAGCTTGAGCCAACTTAATTGTATAACCTTCCCGCACTGCGAAGATTTCCGGTTTCATCGCGGGTTTTGCTTCTTGGACCTTGCGTTTTGCATATTCATCTAGCTCCGCGACTGTAATTACACCATCATTATCTGTATCCGCTGCACCCTTTTCAATTCCCTCTACTAAATGACGAGTATAAATTCCTCCCCCAATTCCATCTTCAAAGGAAACTTGTGTCGCTGTAGAAGAAGTTAAAATCGCTCTACCTTCACCACCCAATTGTCCAGCAAGATCAACTGTTTCAATTTCTAAATCTTTTGCGCTCATCCCTTCCGCAAAAGCACCGCTAAAACAACAATCTAGAATTAACACCTGTCGTCCAGCTTGACTGCGGTTCATGCATTCTTCCTGAATAAATCTAGCAGATACCGCATCTAATACTTGATTTTGAGAATAAACTCTACTGTTGTTACTCAGAAAATATAAAAATCTATTTGCATCTCTCCAGCCATGTCCAGAAAAATATAGCAAAGCGATATCATCTTCCTGGCATTTTTCAATAAATAAACGCTGGATTGCTGACTGAATAGTTCCGCTATTTGGATCGGTTAAAAGCTCTACATCATTAAAGCCACCTATCTCAGGTTGCTGTAAAATCCGTTGCATTGCTTCAATGTCTTTACGGACACCAGGTAAGGAATTTATTTTGTTTGATTCATAATCGCTAACTCCGATGAGCAATGCGTATTTTGCCATCTTGCTTGCCGATACAAACGTTTATATCTAAATATACAATAATTTTACAGAATTCCTTTAGCTAGAGGTTTGGGAACTCCAACGTATATCGATGACATAGAGCAGATTAATCCAAAAATTTTATTACTTGCTCAAACGTAGCAATGACTATTTTAGCGTCACGCACCAACAAACAATTATAACAATATCGTAAGTCTTATGAATATGATTAGCTACTAAAGAATGTCCGACATAGGACTATATTCTCTTTAGTAATAAAAATTAGTAATTTGAATATGAAACAGTTCTTCTACACACTCTTCATAAGTGTATTTTGTTTCGTACTAGCTCAACCTAGTGTTGCTCAAGAAAATCTTACAGAGAAACAAATCGATCTCGATAAAAAAGAAAATTTGGTTTCTAAAAATACTGAAAAATTAACTTCAAATACTTCTCAATTAAATAATAACAAAGTCCAAGCAGCGCTAACAGAAATGTTCGCAAACAGCGATAGTAATTTCTTTAACTTAGGTTTAATCCCCTCTTCAGACATCGAACCCACCGTTACGGCACAAAAACTAACTCAAGAGCAGGAGCTACCCTTAAGTTCAACCGCGATTTCCGATGAGGAAGTCAGAGAGTTTTTAATCAATTATTTAGAAGAAATCGCTAAAAAAATTGCTAAATATAACTATTCGCCAAAGTATGAGCGGGGTAATGAGTTAAGTAACTATATTATTATGCAGGGATTGAATAACCCCAAATTTCTTACCCCTCAAGATAGAGTAGCTTTTTATATCGATGATATTCCAGTTGACTATAATAACCTCTTTCTTCTCTCTTCTCCTGAATTAGACAGAGTACAAGTACTGGGAACTCCTCAAAGTAGTATAATTGGTAAAAATAGTTCTGGGGGTGTAGTTAATGCTATTCCTCGTCAAGCGAATTCAGAACCAGAAGTTATAGTTGGCGCAAGCTATGGTAAATATAATAGCCGCGAACTGCAATTTTCTCTGAATGATGCTTTGGTTGAAGATAAACTAGCGTTGCGAATTGCTGGAGTTTATAAAGGGCAAAATGGATTTATTGAAAACATCGCTACAGATGAAAAAATAGGTGAAAGAGCGCGATTTGCAGCACGAGGACAGCTTTTATGGACACCTACATCAGATTGGAAAATATCTTTTAATAGCTACAACACCTTTATAGACGATGGGCATCCCGCTTTCAACAAACTTAATCCTTCCGAACCATTCGAGGTTGATATAAATACCGAGGGGTACAATAAGTACAGTACAAATACCCAAGCTTTGAAAGTTGGTTACAAAGGTAAAGGTTTTCGAGCAACATCAATTACAGCCCGTCGTTTTAGTCAGCAAGCATTTCTGCTTCCTGGAACTACAGGAGCGACACAGACTATTGATGATTTGACACTAAAATTATGGACGCAGGAATTACGCTTCCAATCTCCCGAAAGTGCTAAAAATTTTCAATGGTTATTAGGTGCTTACTACGAATATCAGGATTATATCGTTGATGATGCTCGAGTTGACCTTCCAGGAATGCCAAAAGTTCGACGTTTCGGAGAAGATTCTCGCCAAACTTATGCGGTATTTGGACAGTTAGATTACAAACCTATCGAGCCATTAACCCTGTCTGCTGGTTTGCGTTACGAATCTAGCAATGCATCTTTAGATAGTACTTATGATTTAGTAAATCCTGACGGTAGTTTGAGTCCAATTCGTTCAGATATTGAAGATGCAAAAGTCAGCGATGAGGAATTGATTCCTAGCTTCAGTTTGAAATATCAACTCAGTCCTAACATAATAGGATACGCTAATATTGCCAAAGGTTATAGACCGGGTGGATTAAATTACGGTGCCGATATTGAAGATACCCTACAATTTGCAGAAGAAAAAGCTTGGAGTTACGTAGTTGGTTTACAATCAATTTGGCTGAATGGTTATTTGATTGCTGGTTTGTCATTCTTCCACAAAGATATAAATGACTATCAAGTATTGCAGTTTGATCAAAACGGAATATTAGGTGATATTAATAATATTGATTTAAAAGCGACTGGAGTTCAATTTCAACTAATAGCAAAACCAACACCTGGACTTGATTTAATTGCATCAGCTGGTTATGCGAACAGTAAATACGAAAACTATATAAATACAGAAACTGGTATAGATTTAAGTGGTAATCGAGTTCCTTTTCTACCGGAATTTACCTATAATTTAGCCGCTCAATATCGTACTTCGGGAGGTTTATACGCACGTGCAGAATTGCGCGGTTATGGTCTGACTTACTTTGATGATGATAATACAATCAAGCAAGAACCATACGCTTTGGTAAATGCTCGTATCGGTTATGAAGCTGAAAAATACGGCATTTATCTATATGCAAATAACTTATTTGATACTCGCTACCTGACTTCGGGATATATATTCCCCGTACCAGATGGAACCGCAGAATTTGGCAACCCCGCGATGTATGGTATACAAATTAAAGCAAAATTTTAGTTTTATTTTTGTACTCTTTTATTTTTACCTACCCTTAAACATCAAAACTAATATTAATTCCTAAATCCTTGTTTGACAGGCTGTCGTTTGACACAGGTATTTAAGAAGTGAATAATACTACTTAAAGTATAGATTGTGGCATTGTGAATAATGCTGCAATTTCTTTTTGTCTATATTTATATATTTACTTATTTAGTGTTGTGTGAGGATGTTTTGAAGTTGAAATTTTGGTACGCAGGAATATTAGGTATATTTTTTTTAGTGCTATCTCAACCAGCTTTAGCACAAGTAGAGCAGACTAAGATAGATAACATTAAAGATAAAGCTTCTTCAAATATTCCTCTAAGTGAAATTCAATTTCCAAAAACCAGCGCTTCTTATCTGCTGACACAGGAAAATACAACTGCTGTAATTGTCCAGATAACGAGTGTAAGATTACAAACAACAGACAATGGTTTGGAAGTTATTTTAGAAACACCACAAGGAGATTTATTACCACCGACGACAAAAACAGAAGGTAATACTTTAATTGCAGATATTCCGAATGCGGTATTGATTCCCGATGGTGGATTTGGGGAAAATAATCCCGTAGAAGGGATTGCTTCAATTACCGTGAGGCAGTTAGATAATAAAGTACAAATACGAATAACTGGAGTAACAAATGCGCCAACTGCAAACTTTGTAAATGGCGATCGCCGACTAATTCTCAGCTTAGATTCTTCTCCCAGAGCGGATATCGAACTTACCGTTACAGCACAAAAACGACCGGAAGAAGAACAAGAAATTCCTTTGAGTTTGACTGTAATTCGTCAACAGCAAATCGAAGATGCTCAAATTGATTCTTTTCAAGATATTGCTGAAAATACCCCTAACTTTAGCTTTGCTCCCACATCTTCGGGTGGTACTGAATTTAGTAACTACAGTATGCGGGGAATAAATAATGCGAATTTTCTTACCGCTCAGGATAGCGTAGCTTTTTATATTGACGATATTCCAGTTGACTATAACGGCTTTTTAGACTTAGCTTTTACTGACTTAGAAAGGATAGAAGTACTCAGAGGATCTCAAAGTACTCTTTATGGTAAAAATAGTTCGGCTGGTGTAGTTAACGTTATTTCTCGTCAAGCAACTTTTGAACCAGAAGTCACATTTGGTTTGGGTTACGGAAAATATAACTATCGCGAATTAGAATTTTCTCTTAACGATGCTTTGGTTGAGGATAAATTAGCATTGCGAATTGCTGGAGCTTATAAGGGACAAGATGGATTTATTGAAAATCTGGCTACGGGTGAAAAAATAGGTGAAAGAGCGCGATTTGCAGGCAGAGCGCAACTTTCATGGACACCAACATTGGATTGGAAGGTATCTTTTAATAGCTATAACAGCTTTACGGATGATGGAAATCCGACTTACAACACCATTAATCCTGAATATCCATTCGAGGTTAATTTAGAGACTGAAGGTTTTAATAAGCTCAGTACTAATACTCAATCCGTGAAAATTGGATATGACGGTGAAGGTTTTCGAGCAACTTCAATTACAGCACGTCGTTATAGCCGTCAGGAAAACGTAGTTCCTGGAAACACGGGAGCGGTACAGATTATTGATGATATTAACTCAACAACATGGACGCAGGAATTACGCTTCCAATCTCCGGAAACAGCCGAGCGTTTTCAATGGTTATTAGGTGGTTACTACGAATCTCGCGACTTTAAAGTTGATGATGCTCAAACCGATTTTCCCGAATTTGGACGATTTCGACGTTTTGGAGACGATTCTCGGACAACCTATGCAGTATTTGGGCAGGTAGATTACAAACCCATCGAACCATTAACCGTATTTGCCGGTTTGCGTTACGAAACTTCCGATGCATCTTCAGATAGTAGCTATGAATCGATAGGTGCTAACGGTAGTTTAACTCCATTGCGTCCGGAATTTACAGATGAAAAAGTCAGTAATGATGAATTGATTCCCCGTTTTGGTTTGAAATATCAACTTAATCCCAACTTAATGGCTTATACCACAATTGCCAAAGGTTATAGACCTGGTGGATTAAATTACCGTGCTGGTAGTGAAGCAGAATTGCGATTTGGAGAAGAAAAAACCTGGAGTTACGAAGCGGGTTTAAAATCTTCTTGGTTGGATAATCGTTTGATTGCCAACTTATCGGTATTTCATAACGATGTAAATGACTATCAAGTATTGCAATTTGACGAAAGTGGATTTTTTGGAAGTGTGAGTAATATCGATCTCAAAGCCACTGGCGTTGAATTTGAATTAAAAGCAAAACCGGCTAGAGGATTAGATTTAATTGCATCAGTTGGTTATGTAGATAGCAAATACAAAAACTATTTAAACTCAGATACCGGAGTAGATTTAAGCGACAATCAAGTTCCTTTTGTACCGCAATTTACCTATAATTTAGCCGCACAATATCGCAGTCAAGGAGGCTTATTTGCTCGTGCTGGATTGAGCGGTTATGGTATCACTTATTTTGATGATGATAATCAAATCAAGCAAGAACCTTACCTTCTCGTAAATGCTCGTATTGGTTACGAAGCCGAAAAATACGGCATTTATTTATATGCCAATAACCTATTTGATACTCGCTATATTACCTCTGGCTTCTTATTTCCAGTACCAGACGGAACCGCAGGATTTGGAGATCCGGTTACATACGGAGTCCAATTTAAAGCGACATTGTAATATTCATTGTTTGTAGTAGCGCTTTAGCGCCTCATGATTCGGAATTCGGAGGCGCTAAAGCGCTACTACGAGCCTATTCGAGCTAAATTACGAATAATTATCTCCGTGCTGCCATGTTCTCTAAACTAATCCTTCTCGCTGCACTTTACACCGCTCAATTTATTCCCACAACCTTTTTTATTCAAACCGTACCTATTTTTATGCGACAGCAAAATATGTCGCTAGATGCAATCGGTTTCTTAAGTTTTCTGATTCTTCCTTCAGCATTAAAATTCCTTTGGTCTCCATTTATCGATCGTTATCGTTTACCTAAGTTAGGACATTATCGCGGCTGGATTATTGTTTTTCAATTATTGTTAGCAATTGTCACATTTGGATGTGCATTTATTGATATTGGGGAGAATTTCAATACTTTAGTTGTTTGTATGTTCCTCGCTTTTTTATTTTCCTCCAGTCAAGATATTGCCACCGATGCATTAGCAGTTAATTTACTCAAACCCCACGAACGCGGAATTGGTAATGCAGTTCAATCTGGAGGAAATGTTTTTGGAGCTATTATTGGCGGTGGTGGAGTATTAATTTTATTAGATAGAGTTGGTTGGAAATACAGTTTAATAATCATGTCAGTCACGATGTTGCTGACTTTAATTCCAGTAATTTTATATCAGGAAAATAATAAGAAAACCAATCGTAAACCCAAAAAATCAAACTTTTTTAAATCTTATTTTCGACCTTTTATTAGTTTTCTATCCCGTCCAAAAGCATTGCCGTGGCTTTTAGTTTTAGTGCTGTACATGGGAGGAGAAATGATGTCAGGTACAATGCTGCGTCCGCTTTTTGTTGACAGAGGCTTATCGCTGTCAGAGATTGGCGTGATGTTAGGAATTGTGAGCTATAGCGTTCGTATTATCAGCGCTTTAATTGCGGGAGTTTTAATTAGTCAATTAGGAAGAATCAATTCGTTAATTTTATTTGGTTTCGCAGCAAGTATTGCAACAGTTTTGTATATAATACCAGCAATTGGTGTCAGTAGTTTGCCCGTGCTATACGCAGTCACAATTACTGTTAATGCATTGCAAGGTATGGCATATACCGCTTTACTAAGCGCCATGATGGATAAATGCGATCGCCACACAGCCGCGACTGATTATACCCTGCAAGTTTCGGTAGTGTATATCGGTGGAGTTGCTGCTTCAATCCTCAGTGGTAAAATTGCCACCGCTACGGGATATGCTGGAATGTTTGTTATTAGTGCTGCGGTAAGTTTATTAAGCGTATTAGTAATTTTTCAATTCTTTGGTAGAGCAGCAGTTGAACATACATAAGTAAACCATTTGATTTCTATATTATCAATAAATTATGAGTTTTTCCGACATCACTGTAAAACAGCTAAACAAAGAAGCCAAAGCGTTAAAAACCTTTCTGGTTTACGGATTTGTTTTATCTCTAATGCTACATATTGGGATAATAGCTGCTGTTGTCTTCAACTTGCTATCTAAGAAAAATCAAGTTGAAGAGAAGCCAATTGAAATAACTTTTATTGATATGCCGATTCAGGAAGAAGTCAAGCCAGAAAATCCTAAATCAGATATTGAAGAAAAGCCTGTTAAACAAGAAGTAAAAATTAATGATGAATCAAATAGTTTAAATGAAACAAGAAATATTAATTTAGACAATATTCCTGTATTTAACTCAACGCCACAGCAGCAGAAGATTCAACAACCTTCCAAAAGAGATGATTCAGTTGCCAAAGCCCTAAAGAAAATTGAACTATCAATATCAAAACCATCCGTACAGCCCCATAAGAAAACCGTAACTTTTGACTCAATCGGAAGGAGTTTTTCAGTTTCGGAATTCATATCTATTTAATCGTCATATCTGGCAGCATTATTAACACCGTTCACAATTCCGCCTTGGAATAAATTCCCAGGCTCATAGTCAAAGTCTACTAAAGTAGACTGGGAAAATATTTTAGTGCGTTTTAACGTACTTTGTATATTAGCCTTGAAATTTATTTCAAGGTGATGATTTGGCTTACCGAGATTGTTATAACTCATAAATTACCGCAATCAACCCTAACATCCGATGGTGCGTTACGGCATCATTTAATTGATAATTAAAAATCAAAATTACGAGCGCCTTAACACACCCTACAAAATATTTTTAATCAAAAGATGCACCTAATATAGCCCACGCAGGTGGGCTTTGTTTCTGTAGCCCCACTCTTCGAGAGTGAGGGCGATTTAGCGAAAATCAACTAACTTCCCTACAAGCCCGATACAAATCTTTCCAATCATCTCTTTCTTTCACCACAGTTTCTAAATACTCTCGCCAAACAACTTTATCCTGCACTGGATCTTTTATCACTGCTCCAATGATTCCCGATGCAACATCTGAAGCGCTCAAACTACCGTCGCCGAAATGCGCTGCTAATGCCATTCCACTATTAACTACCGATATTGCTTCTGCGGTACTTAAGGTACTTGTAGGAGATTTAATTTTAGTTTTTCCATCTTCAGTTACCCCACTTCGTAATTCCCGAAATACCGTAACAATGCGACGAATTTCTTCTAAAGCTGGAGGCTCTGCTGGTAATTCTAATGCCCTTCCTAAGCTTTCTACACGCCTTTGCACAATATCGATTTCTTCTTCTACTGTCTTTGGTAAAGGTAAAACTACTGTATTAAAACGCCTTTTCAAAGCGCTGGATAAATCGTTAACTCCTTTATCGCGATTGTTAGCAGTTGCTATGACGCTAAAACCTTTATTAGCCTGTACCTCTTCCCCTAATTCAGGAATCGGCAGTGTTTTCTCGGAGAGGATTGTAATTAATGTATCTTGTACGTCTGCGGGAATTCGGGTTAATTCTTCCACCCGTGCCACTTTACCATCTTCCATTGCTCGCATCAACGGGCTGGCAACCAAAGCCCCCATCGAGGGGCCATCAGCCAGTAATTTCGCGTAATTCCAACCGTAGCGAATCGCTTCTTCACTGGTTCCCGCAGTACCTTGAATTAATAATTTAGAATCTCCAGAAATCGCCGCTGCTAAATGTTCGGAAACCCATGATTTTGCAGTACCCGGTACACCGATTAACAGCAAACCTCTGTCAGTTGTCAAAGTTGCGATCGCAATCTCTATAATTCTCTTTTCACCAATATACTTTGGCGACACCTCAAACCCGCTATCCAACTTCCCACCCATCAAATAAGTCATTACAGCCCAAGGTGATAAATTCCAATTTGGCGGGCGTTGACGCTTATCAACTTTGCCTAATTCTTCCAACTCTTCAGCAAACTGATTTTCAGCGTGTTCCCTGAGTAAATTTGTATTTTTATTTGTATTATCTTTCTTTTTAGCCATATTTTTCTCCTATGATTTCAAATTGCTCATACTGATTTACTATATTCTCTTGTGGTACGGGCATCCTTGCCCGTTTTAGCTGTAAAATTTAAACACGAATATTTAATTAATCTGTCTTATAACCTAAATTCTGGAGACGTAGCACTGCGGAGTCTCTACATTAATATTGCTTGTCTCATTTCAAATCTAAACTGTAACTGTGTTAAAAATTTATCAATAGCTTCAATCACAGATTTATGGATATTTTCAGATTCTTCAAATGTTAAACTCTCGGCGGCTTGATGATATATCGAAGGTGCAATTTTTACAGCAAAACGTCCTAAAGCTGAACCAAACTGCCAATTATTAACTTGATTATTGTTTTCAATACTGCTTTTTATCCTGGTTATGACTGCCTGACTAATTTCTTCATTCCAGGTATATGGAGTATGAATTAATAGTGGAAAAGCTGGGCTAGCAGAATTAAAAGGTGGTGTATTAGAGGATTGTTGCAAAACGTCTAAAGTTAAAGTTTCAACCTGAGATTTAGGTAATATTTTGAGAAAATTTACAATCGAATTATCGATATGATTTAATTTTTGATATAGCCTTACAGATGATTTCAGCAAAGCTTCAGCCCAAACGATATCTTTACTTCTAACTGTAGCCGTTGCCCAAGCTTCTAAAAATAATTTTTCCCATTTACTATCTTTTATAATTTTGATTAATTCACCAGGAGTCTTTTTCCAATCATAGCTCCATATACTCGGTGGAATACAACCAAGCATTTGTAATAGTAAACTGGCTTTTTCTCCCAAAGAAGGGATATATTTAGATTCATCAATCCCGTCTTGAATCATTTCTAAACTACACTTATTTGGTAATATAACTTCTATACCTTTGCTATCCAAACTTAATAAAGGGCGGACTCTTTCTACCATTCTTTGAACAAGCTTTGATTCGGGAATTTGTGCGAGCAATCGCGCAGCAACATCTCGTACCAGCTTGCTTTTATCTTGAAGCGCATCTTCTAAAAACGGCTCGTCGTCAATACTTAAACCAACTTCCAGCGCTTCTAATAAAATTGCTCTTTCTTGCGCTCTTTCCTTACTCCAAATATTTTGTAATTGAATACGCCCTTTTTCTGGTTCAAATTGACGTAATTCTTTTAACAAATTTTTCCTAACTTCCAAACTACCATTCTTCCAAATTTTATCTTCATCTTCACCACTTACATAATTCCATTCTGGATTTTGGGCTGCTAACCAAATTCCCCGTTTACCCAAAACAGGTAAAATATCCTTTCGTAAATGATTGTTCCTTTTTCCTAACGCCAACAATTCGGGTAAATACTTTGGCGAAACAACTTTTCTATTTTCAGCTAATAATTTTAACCACTCCGGTAAAAAAGCACTGTACTCACTATTAAACATCATTCCCAAATGTTGCTCTGATATTTGGCTGCAATATGGTAAATCATCTAATTCGCAAGTTTCTAAATTTTTACTATCAATTGCAGTTAATTGTCCAGCTTTTTGATAAAGAGAAATCACCCCAGCAGCCTTAAGTAAACTTCCTTCCTTATCATTAATATCCAGACAATTTAAAACCTCACCTAATTGATTATCTTGTTTAACGATTTTCAATTGTTGTCTTCGAGTACCGACAACCGCCGTTTTTACTAAATATTGCCAAATGTTCATTTGTAAAAAGAGGGAATTGGGAATTGGGCATTGGGCATTGGGAATTAGAAATTGGGAAAATATTTAATCCAAAATAAATACATCTGTTGTTAAAATCTTAAATCTTATAATTCGGAATTACTAACTTCTAACTCCTAATTCATAACTCCTAACAACTAACAAAGCTTTCGTCTATCCATAAACTCAAAGGTAAAAAGTATTCTCCATCCCATTCGCCGAAAATATCTATGGGATATCCGCCGCTAAATGCTAATAGCTGCCAGTTATTTTTAAATATTGATTTTAAAGGAAGTAAACGTTTTTCTTCATCGCGTACAAACCAGCTATCGTTTTGTTTAATTGGAATTACTCCACGTATTGGGGCAGGAAATTGTTCTATCCAAGGATTTTTGGCAAGGGCTTGAGAATATTCCCCCACCATAGTTGAGATATTACTATATCCCGGCATTGCATCTACTTGAGTGACTGCCTCTTGACGAGTTTTAACTATTGCTCGCAAAGGATAAGCGCTCTCAAAAAATACTAATTCTGCATTTATGCAACTTCCAGGTACAAGACTGGTATCTAATGGCTGACTACCATGAGCGAAGTTAAGAATTAATGCTTTTTGTTGCGTTTGTTTGCCCCAAAGCCAAGTACGCTGTATTTTTAAACGGTCTTCTTCTGTTAAACTTTGCCCTAAAATTAACCAACAATCATCAATTCCTTGTTGCGTTGACAATTCTTGTTGACTTTGAGAAAAACCAATTTGAGTACGAATATCTGTTTGCACTTGTTTAGGTAAAGTCTCCAAACGCTTGAAAGCTTCAGTTAAGAGAGATACCTGCCCTAATTGCGATAATAATCTTTCATGAGCGCCCGCACCCGAATGAGAAATACTTGCCATCTCCTTTACCAAACGTGCTACACCTGGTGCTTGTGCGTCTACTAACCGCGAGAAAGCATCATCCCAAAAACTGTAAGGTTTTTCCTGGGCTGCTGCCAACCCGTTACTTACCAAATCCCGCAGCCACACTTCTAAATCCTGCATTCCCGCAGTAACTTTATCTAAACGCTTAGCTGCACGTTTTGCTTGTGCGTCGGGGTTTGTCGCTGTTTTTGTACCTTCTGTTTTTACTTTTTCTGATTTTTCTTCCTTCTTAACTTGTCTTTGGCTGCGAGCTTCCAGCCATTGATTTACCCACTCCGGGGGAGAATTTTGAGTAAATAATTGTTTTTCGTTGGTGAATAAAAGAAACAGACCAATACCGTGTTTGCACGGAAACTTACGACTGGGACAACTGCATTTAAAAGCAGGCTCAGTCATATCTATTTCCGTTAAATAGGGATTTTTACCGCTTCCTTGACACTCACCCCAAGTAGCTTTTTCATTGCAACCCAATGATGACCACTTACGGGAAGTAGCCAAAGTTTTACCATTTTTGGCCGAACTTGCATCTGGTGCTAGCGCCAAAATTTGTTCCTGCGTCCAAGTTGCAGACATTAATGCAATTCTCAAGAAGGCAATTAAAACAAATTAGATGGGAATTTATACCCCAAACAATTGTACAGAGGGAAGAGGTAAGAGGGAAGAGCGAACACAGGAATCTTCTGGAAAAATATAACTACATACGGTGCTTTGTCCGAATCATTTCCTTTCTTTCTTCATAAAAACGGCAACCATCGCAGGGGCCATTAGGATTAACGGCACATCTGATATAACCCGAACGAGCATTGTATTCACAGGTAATGTCACCGACAAGATAACCCACCCCTTCCAAATAGTAGCGATCATCTTGGGCGCGGTTTTCGCCTTCGCCGCAGCCAAGCAGAGCCGGATTATCTATTCTATGGTTATGATTTTGGCTTCTTGCCTGTCTGGGATAACTTGTAACCGCAGCCCGTCGCAGAAGCGTGCGCGTTCTAGCTTTGTTTCTACGCATTAACCACAGGGAGAATAGAGACGGTAAAAAACCAATGGTAATTACCAAAAGTGTCTTTAACACGTTACTTGTTACCTCCGAATGTGTGTAATGGGTGTTAAAAAGGGTTTTGACTCTCCGTTTAGAAGCGGATCATTTACCCCAAAGCAATTATCTAATAATTACTACACTCTATGTAAAACAGGATAACTTCAATAATTAATTAGCGTGGATTTTACTCCAATTTTTATAATAATTTTTAGTATAAATTGCGTAATTGTCTCAAATTTTGTTTAATGCAGCCAAATTTATTTTATCCAAACCAGAAACAAGTATAGTAAGTAGAACTATTGTACTAAATACGGCAAATTATAATTTTGCAATATCAATTAGGTGTGGTTAAACGCTTTTTTTGTCATTCTCCATTCTTCCAAATCTCTTATCGAAACTGATTTAGTAGTCACATTTATATTATTTCCGCGCCAGTCGATTTCAGGATCTGTCGTAAAAACACCACATTTTAATTCTTCCACTTGAATATTCCAATACTGACCAAACCGGTTTTTTAAAGTTATCACCTGCTCAAAAACTTTATTTCGATGCTTATTTCTTCTTTTTCTTTCCGTTGCTCCCGATGCTGTCGTATCAATAAATTTAGTTTCAATTAAAAACAGCTTTCTATCCGCAGTTAAATATACAAAATCGCACTTACCCAAATCGGTATAATCAGCGATTGGAGACTTTTCAAACAATAGCAACTCCGAACAATTCGGAAACAATCTTTTAATATTTAAATGCAAATAAGCCTGTAACAGAAGTTCCTTGTCATAAGGAAATCCTATCACACCCTCGAAAAACCTTTTTATGTCTTCTGGACTTTGAGGTTGAATCATTTTGCAGTATGAAACAAACTGATCTAAACCCTCAAGCGTCATTAAATTTTTACTCCTCACCCTGCTTGCCGCTATAAAGAATATGGCATTAAAACATACCAGCTTTTCAAGCGAACTATCATCAGCAAAAGCAACCAAAAAACCATGAATGCCCTATTGCGGTAAGCCAAAATACTGTTGACGATTTGAATCATGCAAAGTAAAACAGTTAAACCGCGAAGTCTGTATTAATACATTAATACTTGGGTGGGACAAGGGGAGATGGGGAGAGGGGGTAGAGGGGGTAGAGGGGGGAGAAATCTAAAATCTCTTAAATTCTTCATTACCCGCTCACTACTCACTACTCCCTACTCCCTACTCCTAACTCCTAACTCCTAACTCGTTACTCCTCACTGGTAACTGTAAGCGGTTGAATGCGGGCATTGAATCTACCATTATGCAAAGCCATAATTGCGCTTCTGGAATCTTGCACCCAGTATTGTCTACCAAAGCGAACTAGTTGACGTGAATTTTCAGTTTTAATAATTCCGATAACGGGTATTTTCCCTTTTTCTTTTTCCCCCGATTGTTCTTTTAAATCTTTTAAAATTGTTCTCAAGCGATGATGTTCTTCGATGGTACCTGCTTGTTGAGGAGTCATTTCTATGGCGATTAATTCGATATTTTCTACTGGTTCTGCATCGTCAACTAATAATTGAGCTTGGTCATCTTTTTTATCAACTTTTCCCCAAATAATTAATTTAGCATCTACTTGCAAAATTTCGTTAATTCGCTCATAAGTTTTAGGAAAAACAACAGCTTCCCCCGTTGTAGTTAAATCCTCTATCTGTAATATTGCCATCGGATCGCCTTTTTTGGTTATCACCTTTTTGACGTTATTAAGCATGACAACCACGCAAACATTTGCTTCTTCTCGTTGATTTTTCAACTGTGCCATATTTACTGGGGAAAGAATCCGCATAGATTTACCTATGGATTTGAGCGGATGATCCGATACATAAAAACCTAAAAGTTCTTTCTCCATTCGCAGCTTTTCATGAGGAGGGAAATCTTCAACTTCTTTAGCTTTAGGAGGACTTAATATTGCATTTCCAGCTATATTATTTGCATTTGCATCGCCACTCCAAGCACCACCCAATAAGTCAAATAAATTTCCTTGCCCGCTTGCTCTATCCCTAGCACGGGATTGCGCCCAATCGTATACGAACTCTAAATCTTGAGTTAACTGATTGCGATTATTGTTAATTTTGTCGAAAGCTCCGCAATATATCAACGACTGTAAAGCTCGACGATTTACCGTACCCAAATCAACGCGATCGCAAAAATCAGCCAGCGAGTTAAATTTTTCTTCAACTCTTGCTTCTAAAATACAGTTTCTCGCGTTTTCTCCCACATTACGTATTGCTGACAAACCAAATAATATTTTCCCATTTGCAGGAGTAAAATCAAGTTCTGAAGAATTGATATCGGGTGATTCTATTTGAATACTCATATTCATACAGGTTGCAATATATTTTTGCACCTTATCTTTATCGCCGCTATTAGCAGTCAACAGCGCCGCCATATACTCCAAAGGATAATTGGCTTTTAAATAAGCAGTTTGATATGTTACATACCCGTAGGCTGTAGAGTGAGATTTATTAAAACAGTTAGAAGCAATTAAACCATCTTTAATCAAAAAATTATGGTCGCTTTCTAACCCAATATCATATACATTTTGAGTATTTAGAGCTTTTCGAGATACGATTTTAACCATAATTTCCACCCCAGCAAGTCAGCTAAGTAAGTTTAATCTATATAGTTTGATTTAGTGCAAATTGTTTTTACATAAATTGATAAAGGTAGGGAGCAGGGAACAGGGAGTAGGGAACAGGGAACAGTTAGGAGTTAAGAGTTAAAAATATTTTCTATACCAACTCTCAATCCAAAATCCAAAATAAAAACATCCGTTGTTAAAATCCGATGCCCAATTACCAATTATTAACAAGATGTACTAAAATCAAACATTTGAGTGATTTAGTAAATTGGGAGCAGTGATGCATGGCATCCATACGCGAATTGCACAATCAGTTAGTTAATAAAGAACGCTCTGCGGTTGAAATCGCACAAGTTGCTTTGAATCGCATCGAAAAATTGGAGCCGAAAGTTCACAGTTTCTTGCACGTAACCCAAGAAAAAGCCTTGGAGCAAGCGCGACTCGTGGATGCCAAAATCGCCGCAGGGGAAGAAATTGGTTTGCTCGCTGGAATTCCCATTGGTATCAAGGATAATATGTGTACCAAAGGAATTCGTACTACCTGCGCTTCAAAGTTTCTGGAAAATTTTATACCACCCTACGAATCAACCGTTACTCAAAAACTCATCGATGCAGGCGCTGTCATGGTGGGTAAAACCAACTTAGATGAATTTGCGATGGGTAGTTCTTGCGAAACTTCTGCCTATGGAACTACAGCGAACCCGTGGGATTTATCCAGGGTTCCCGGTGGTTCCTCTGGTGGTTCTGCGGCGGCTGTAGCGGCTCAAGAATGTACTGTTTCTTTAGGTTCCGATACCGGAGGTTCAATTCGTCTACCCGCATCTTTCTGCGGTGTAGTAGGAATGAAACCAACTTACGGGCTAGTTTCTCGTTATGGGTTAGTAGCCTTTGCTTCTTCCTTAGATCAAATCGGACCATTTTCTCGCACTGTAGAAGATGCAGCTATACTTTTAAGTGAAATTGCAGGACATGACCCCAAAGATTCTACTAGTTTAAAAGTTTCTATACCTAATTATACGGAAAGTTTAAGACCCGATCTAAAGCCCAGAGGAAAACTGCGAATCGGTATTATAAAAGAGACATTTGGTGAAGGATTAGACTCACAAGTTGAAGCAGCAGTCACCAAAGCCATAGATACCTTACAAGAATTGGGCGCAGAAATTCACATAATTTCCTGTCCTCGCTTCCGCTACGGTTTACCCAGTTACTACATAATTGCTCCATCCGAAGCATCAGCAAACCTGGCTCGTTACGATGGTGTTAAATATGGTTATCGCGCCGAAGAAGCAGATAATCTTTTATCCATGTATACTCGCACCCGCTCTACAGGCTTCGGTGCAGAAGTAAAACGCCGTATTATGATTGGTACTTATACATTGAGTGCGGGTTATTACGACGCTTATTATTTAAAAGCTCAAAAAGTTCGTACATTAATTAAACAAGACTTTGACAATGCTTTTAAACAAGTAGATGTATTAGCTTGTCCCACCGCACCAATCGCAGCATTTAAAACAGGGGAAAAAACATCAGATCCCCTCAATATGTACTTAACCGACTTAATGACAATTCCCGTAAACTTAGCTGGTTTACCAGGTATAAGCATTCCTTGCGGTTTCAACGACGAAGGAATACCAATCGGACTGCAATTAATCGGTAACGTACTTCGAGAAGATCAGCTATTTCAAGTCGCTTACGCATACGAACAAGCTACAGACTGGCATTTACGTACACCAGCTTTAATCAGTGAACAGTGAACAGTGAACAGTTAGGAGTTAGGGGTAATTAAGGTCAAAGGTTAAAGGTTAAAGGTTAAAATTCTCCTTGTCCCCTTGTCCCCTTGTCCCCCCATCTCCCCATCACCCCATCACCCCCTCTCCCTCACTCCCCACCGTTGGGTGTATAAGTAACTGTCTTAGGATTATTCGGGGAACCGAGGGGGACTGGTTCGTTTTGATTTACGGAAACAAGTACTGCACCTGCATTACCGGAACGTATTTCTAATTTTTCTTTGGCATTAAAGCTTTTTTTATCTCCTTTCTGCAATGTTCCTTCAAATACTTTTTTACCGTCGGTTATTACTCTTACCCACGATTCGTCTTTTACGTCTAAGCTAACTTTTACACCCTCAATGGGTTTTGGTGTTGGTGTTGGTTTTGATGTTGGTGTGGGTTTTAATGCTGCCTCTGTTGTCGAAGCTTTCGGTTTCGACTGGGTTTTTTGTTCCGAAGCGTTCGATGAATATTGACTTTGACTAACAGTTTGTTGTGCTGGTTTGGGACCTAATACGTAAAATAACCCCAAAGAAGCACCAATTATTAATAAAACGTAAGGTACTGCTAAAGGTATATATATATTTGATTTATTGCTTACATCGTTGTTGTCTTGAGGTTTTGGTGGAGGGCAAGCAATAGCCCCAAATTCTTGACTTATAGCCGTACCATCAATTCCTATAGCGTCTCCATAGCGACGGATGAATCCTTTAATGTAGACTGCTTCGGGTAATTCTTCAAATCTTCCTTCCTCTAAAGCATTTAAAAAAACAGGTCGGACAAGTATTTTGGCTGCTATTTGCTCTATGTCTATGCCTTTTTGTTCTCTTAACTGCTTTAATTTTGTAGTTATCTCTTTCAGTTTCTCCCCTTGTTCTTCGTTTAACAGATTCACTGTCTTCTCCCAGTAGTCTTTAATGTCTTATATTCAATAGAAAAATTACTGAACAAGATGTATTTAATACAACTTTTCACTCTAAATTATCAAAAATTATTTTTCAATAATACATTTTTATCGCCACGCTGCTTGCCTAAAAGCAGGTTGCGATCGCAGCATCCAAACTTTACATATCTTGCTTTTGCTCGCTTTTGCTCGAAATAGTTCTATGCCTTTGTGCCCAAGAAACTTAATTAAAAAACCTACACTTTACTTTGGACTAAAATACACTAATATGGCGATCGCCTGTTTTAATAATTTTTAATTTTCAATTGATAATCAACCAAAATTCAGAAACGCTTGTTGCAGTTAACTAAGAGATTATAGGTAGTTTGATAACTCAAATCTAATACAATTCTTAACAGATATAAGAATAAATTAATCCTAATGGTAGATGTCATTATAGCTTTTATTGGCTAATTTTTAAAATCAATTATCTCAACAATAGAAATCACATATTTTTTTAATATTTCAGGTAAGAAATGTTAGCTGAATTATCTAGCTAGCAATATAAACCAGATCATTTTCTAAGAAAAATTGTCATCCCTCTGAGGTAATACTTGTATCTAATATAAAACAATTTTCTTGAATAAACAATTTAGATGGTTATTTTTTCTAACTGCTTAGGATAATTTAACGTTCAATTAATAATCAATGGCTACATCAATCAGTTTTTCGATTCCTAGGTACAATAGAGAAATAAAATATACATTAAGCCTATTAATAAGGTAGAGATGGGTTTCTTGTAATGGTAGTAATTGCAATAATTGTGCAGAAATTGGGAACAAAAAAATACTTATGAAATCTAGACTATTAATGACGGATGATAGCAAAAAGCTTCTACTCTTAAGGTTATAATTTTTTTTTAAAGTATATAGGGTTTATACGCAACAATCCGGAAATGTCAATAAAAGTGAGAATAAATTACACAGGTAAAATTACGTTCTTGCTTAAGCACCCTTCATTTACTTTTGTAATTATGGTCATGACATCTATGTATTCTCTATCAGTTCCCGGACAATCCACAATTGAAATTTCTCAAGATGAATTGCGCTCGCTATTAAGTGAAATAGAAACAGAGCTACACAATAGTAAAGTTTATCGTCGTGCGATCGCGACAGTACAGAAGTTGCTCGGTCCTTCATCCGATCAAGCAAAGCTGCTGTTTAAAGCAATCGGCAGAGAAGCGATTGGTGTAGCTTTTCGTCAGCTTTCGTTACACAGTCAGACAGTTACAAATACAACTCCAGAAGTTGAAGAAGTTGAAGAAGAGATTGAAATAGAAATAACTTCGGAGCCACCAAGTAGCGATTTATCTAAATGTTTGACAACTGTCCCAGCATCGAATGCTACCGATATTGTCAAGCAAGAAGCTTGTTTCTCGAAGGAAACTGCAATAACAAGCACAATAGCAGCAAATCCTCAAATTAGCTCGAAAAAGAGTAATCCTTTAAATTGGCTCAAATCTGGAAAACCGAAACAAGCAGAAATTGCCAAGCAAGCTAGAGTTGAGCAGCGCTTAGAAAAGTTTCGCGAAATCGGTCAACAGTTAAAAAAAGGTAGAGAAGCGCGAGGACTTTGTATGAACGACCTGCAAATGTATACTCATATTCCGGTACGTCAGATGGAAGCTGTCGAAAAAGGTGACATGGAATCCTTACCAGCAGAAGTATATGTTCGCGGTTTCATTCGCGTTATGGGTAATGCTTTAGGATTTAACGGTACAGCAATAGCAGCATCTCTACCATCATCGGAAACACAAGAATCTCTGGTTCCTTCATTGTTTCAGTCCAATAAAACTCCAAAACTGGGATTAGATATCAGCCCGGTGCATTTGTATGTCGGTTATACAGCACTTGTAGCTGGTGCCGTTGGAGGATTATCTTTAGTACAACAAACCAAGGCTGAGAAACCAGTAGACAATCAGGTAACTCCTGCTTCCCAAGTCTCCGAATCATCCAAGCACAAAGAAATCAGTGCAAAACCAGGTATAAAGTCTAGTAATGCCGGGATAACTATTGGTTCTGATATTGCTCCACCAGAAGCTCTTTAATAGTTGGAAATTATTAGAACTTAATGGCGAATAATCCAACAGGTGATTGCGTGCGATCGTAGATTTAAAAATTTATGCTCAAAATTTATTCGTTCTACAGTCCACGCAATCTCAAATTACCGCGTTTTTTGCTTAATTTTTATGGTTAGTCGTCAAAGAGGCAATAGGGAACGGGGAACAGAGAAAAAAGGCGATATTAGTAATTGTCAGAGCGTTATTGAAGATAGCAATCGTTGTATACTAAGGGTTACAACCGTTTTGCTTCGATACTTCGGCATACTAAGTATTGCTATAAACTTATTTATTAATTTTAAAAAAATAGGACTTGCAATTCTATTGAAGTCGGCACAAATAAACGATATGTTACAAAATTTCAATTGACTGCAAAGCCTTACCTCTACTTTCTGTTCCCTATTCCCTGTTCCCTATTCCCTGTTCCCTTAATCTTAATTTATACCCAATTCACTATAACTCCCAAATTGTCATGCATCTTGGGAAGTATAAACTTGATCGTTATCGACGAAATTTACCGAAATATTAGTAATGCCTCTGGGGTGATAAAATTTGTTGAGGAATGTTTAATAATAACGCAGGTTTATCAAGAACAATCCTCATGCAACAAGCACCACCAGATAGAAATACATCCGAAGAAGAACGTTTTGAAGATGACTATTATTCATATTTAGAGTCACCTGAAAATACACCAAGATATAAACCCACAGTTTGTTTTTTAAATGACGCTTTTCCCCAAGAATCCTTCTCTTTATTAGATTTGGGATGCGGTAATGCAGCTTTGTGTAAATATTTGCCAGAACGCTGCGATTATTTAGGTATCGATCATAGCGATTTAGCAATTGAACGTTGTTCAAAGCTTTTTCCTCAAAATAAGTTTTTAGCTGCGGATTTATCGGTAATACTGCCTCAAATGGTTGAAAAAAACCAAAAATTTGATGCAATTGTTATGGCTGGTTTGTTATTTCACAGCACCGATAAAAATACTTTAGAAAAAAAAGACGACCAAGAAATCATTGAATTTTGCTTACAAAAGTTAGTCAGCGATCGAGGCTACTTAGTCATAATCGTGCCTTTTTGTTACGGCGATCATCCGAATCATACTTTATTTGCTCGCGCCGAGTTGTTGCAAAAATTGGTCAACTCAATGGTAGAAAAGGCTCAAGGAAACATGGTTTATGGGAATATTTCTTTGCTTACCGGCTTAGATGAAAGGGTTCGACAGCAGAAAACTACACCCGACTGGTTTGTAGCAGATAGCAATGCTGACTATGCCAATATCTATGTTGGAACATACATGGCAGCTTGGACATTTATCAGTTCGCTTCAAGCTGGGGTAAATCCTTATTCTTAATTCCTCAAGTAATGTAAGAGATATTGTAATTAAAGGAGAAAGATTTAAAATGCATAGCAGTACTGCACTTCCAATTACTGACATAAAAACGAAAGCAGCGATTAACTACGATAAAACCGAAAAACAATTGATCGAACTATTGTCAACGGAAGATTTAGATAATCGTTTAGAGGAACTGCATTCAGTAGTAAATAACGTCGAAAAAACCACAGACTTTGCCATAAAAGCAGCTTATCAAACAGCGTCGGGGGATGATGCTGCACATCTATTTTTGCAAAGGATACTTTATCGCATCAATCGTTTGAAGCTGTTTTGGTTCGATGATTTGCAAAGTTACGTAAACGAAGATTCCTTTTACCTGCAAAAGCTACGGTATCGAATTGAATCAGTTTGGCAACGATGGGAAATAGCTCAATTAGATGTAAAATCCTTTAAAGGAATAGATGTCAAAAAAGCATTGCACGAAAAAGTTGCAGCCGATATCGAACCACCTTTATCTGAAGATAATCTGTATTATCGCGACGAATTAACTATGGCTGGCTACCGTCGTTTGGTAGCAATTCATTCTCTCGATGGATTAGTGGAAGCGAGTCAAATTTCTCGGACTTTAGGTGGTGTAAGTAATGAAATCCACGCTGTATTGACGCGGTTGTTATTAGAAGAATACGGTGGCGGTCGTCTTGCTCGCAAGCATTCTTCTTACTTTATAACAATGCTGGAAAAATTGGGAATGGAAACTCAGCCAGAAGCATACTTTGATTTGGTTCCTTGGCAATTATTGGCAACAATCAATCATATGTTTGTGGTTACAGAACGAAAGAGCCATTTTCTACGCTACATCGGCGGACTTTTGTACGGAGAACTTTCCGTACCGTCGGGGTTACGTCCCTATCAAGGAGCCGCAAAGCGACTCGGATTATCAGCAGAAGAAACGAGTTACTGGGATATCCATATCAAAGTAGATGAACTACATGGAAAATGGATGTTAGATGATGCAGCCTTACCTTTAATTGATAAGTATCCGCAAGATGCTTGGGAAATACTGCTTGGCTACGAACAACAAAAGTTATTAGGTTCTCGCTCTCGTAAAGCCGTAACTCAAGCAGTGAGAGAAGCCGATAGGGAATAGGGAGATGGGGAGATGGGGTGATGGGGAGATGGGGTGATGGGGAGACAAGAAGACAAGGAGAATTATAACCTTTAACCTTAATGACTCCTAACTCCTAAGTCTCCATTCCCCACTTTCTTTCACAATGAAGTCATGATTTGAATTAGTTCAGAAGATAAATCAACCGTCGTTTGATTGCGAGTGAATAAAACTCCAGCCAAAAGATAGATGTTTTCTGAATAAAAAGCCAAACCTTTTTTCTGCATTTCCAAAATGGTGCTTTTGACTTTTGGTTCGGAACTGTAATAACCAAAGTTCAAGGGTGAAATCATAAAATTCCCAGTAGAATAACCCTGGGATATTGCATATTCAATCAAGCTTTGCGGATTAGAATAGCTAGACACCATCAGCAATACATTTTCATAACTCAAAGATAAAAGCTTTCTGGCAATTTCTGAACCATCGATACCACCATGCAATAATGGCTGATAAATATTATTATCTATTGCAGGAATATATGGTGGGTTTGATATCAGATACTCAGCATTCTTATTCAACGAACTAAAAAAGCTTTGATTTTTAACTATGTATTTACTATCTAGTTCGTGTTTGCGAACGTTAGATTTAGCTACTTCATAAGCTGATTCGTTTAATTCAAATCCATAGATTTTACCTTTGAAGTTCGTTTCAAGTAAAGAATTAATGACTGGAGTACCATCACCAGAACCAAATTCGACAAGAATTTCAGTGTTATTGCATTGTTTGAGTATTAGCTCTTTAATGCATTGAGAGTAGAATTCAGATTCTTCCGGGCAATAAAAGACTTCTTTTAAACTTTGTTGGGTAAGCATTAGAGCTATTAAAAAGCTACAAAAGATAATTTAATCTTTCATGAGTTATACTCACATCTACCCCAAGGAAGTTGTACCTATACATTAAAGAATAGAATTAGTAACTTAACAGAATATTTTTCTATATTTATTCAATAATACTGTTGCTAAATTGCACAAAATAATATATTTTAACTTGACTGTTGATTAACTATAAAAAATTTTAAAATTTTTAAAATTAATTAACCTAAATAAAAATCTTGTTCCCCGTACATTTAGTAATTTCAATTAAAAAACATTCTTTTCCCTCTGTTCCCCGTTCCCTATTCCCTGCTTTCTCTTTTCAAATCAGAACTAAATTATCCCGATGTACAACAGTTTCCGCACCTTGATAACCCAAAATTACGGGGATTTCACTCGAACGTTTTCCGCGTATTTTTTCTAGTTCGCTGCTACTGTAATTAACTAATCCTCGTGCGATTTCTTTACCATCGCGATCGCACAATTGTACGGCTTCGTTTTGCTCGAATTCTCCTTCTACTACTGTAATTCCCGCAGCTAACAGCGATTTTCCCCCACCAGAAATTGCTACTATCGCACCTGCATCCAAATATAATTTACCTTCTGGAACTAAGCCGTATGCTATCCACCGTTTGCGGGCTGAAGTTGGTTCCGGTTGCGGTTCAAACTGCGTACCTATCGATTTTCCCTGTATTATTTTTGGAATATTTGAGGGTTGTTTGCCATCGGTAATTACCGTTCTCACCCCGGCAGCAGTGGCAATTCTCGCAGCAGAAATCTTGGTTGCCATTCCACCCGTACCCCATTGAGAACCCGAAGATCCTGTTTCTACCTGTAATTTAGTCAATTCTTCAATGCTGCTCACCAAAGTTATCGGTTTAGCGTCAGGTACAGAGCGAGGATCGGCAGAATAAAGTCGATCTACATCCGTAAGTAAAAATAACCAATCTGCACGTACTAAACTAGCAACTAAAGCTGAAAGAGTATCGTTATCGCCGAATTTTAATTCTTCTACCGCTACGGTATCGTTTTCATTGACTACTGGAATAACGTCCAGCTTTAGTAATTCTTGAAAAGTATTGTAAACATTTAGATAGCGACTGCGCTGTACTAAATCGGTACGGGTAAGCAAAACTTGAGCTATGGGTTGTTGCAAACTGGTAAATAAATCGTCATAAACCCGGATTAATCTTCCTTGCCCAACTGCTGCAACCGCTTGTTTAACGCTAATAACTTTAGGGCGTTCGCTCAAACCCAGTCGCGCACAGCCTACACCCACAGCACCAGAAGAAACCAAAATTACTTTGTAATTATTTCGTCTTAAATTGCAAAGAGTTTCAGCCAAACTCGCAATTGTAGAAAGCGCTAACTGTCCGGTTTCAGGACGAGTCAAGCTAGAAGTGCCAATTTTAACAACAATTATTTTATTCATTTTTTACTATCATTTGTTACCCTGCGCTTTTTAGGAGTAATAGAGGCTCCCAAAATTTCGGATATCAAAACTTCAACATTACGTATGGGGTGAATACGCATAGCAGTATCGGGATGAATAATAGGTTCAACTAAAATAGAAAACATATCCAAACGATTCCCGACAACTACATCAGTAAAAAGGCGATCGCCAACCATTGCAACTCGATCTGCGGGTAAGTCCATCTGTTGAAGCGCTTGTCTAATCTTGCGTCGCGAAGGTTTCGCAGCACTAATATAGTAAGGTAAGTCAAGGGAACGAGCAATGGAGCCAATTCGGTTTTCGCTGATATTGTTACTTACCAGCCAAATTTTCACTAGAGGACGAATTTGATTTATCCATTCTTGTAGCTCATTAGAAGCAAAAGCTACAGTAACGGGTACAAGAGTTTCATCTACGTCTAACACTAATCCTTTGAGTTCATACTGCTGAATTATTTCTGGTGTCAGGTTTAAGATAGAACCTTCCAAAATCAAGTCGGGCTGCAAAAGTTTATTCCAATTCATAGCCAATATTTGACACATTAATGGCAATTATAGGGAATTAGTAATTATAAATGATTAATTACGATCGCAAAAAGAAACCAAAAAATAAAAATTTAAGATTAACTGCTCACTGTTCACTGTTCACTGTTAACTGTTCACTCTTCCACTGGTAAACCCAATACCACCAGAAAATCTTCATCGTATATTGCCTTATCCCAATTAGCTGCTGATTTAACTTGTTCTTCAGTTAAATTTTGAGCGTTGGTCAAATTAGTGCCGCTAAGGTTAGCATTCTTAATATTGACACCATCGAGGTTAGCATTGGTAAGGTTTGCATTTCTAAGGTCGGAACTATTAAGTTTTGCGTTGGTTAAATCCGCATTACTAAGGTCTGCATCTCTAAGATTTGCGTATCTAAGATTAGCATCCTTGAGGTCAGTATTAGGAGCAATTAAATAAGTTTTGAAACCAGTCATAGAGAAATTTTGAGGAAACTTAGTTTTCTCGTCGTACAAACAACCTTTAATGTATGCTCCTCTAAGGTCTGCACGAATCAAATTAGTACCCCTGAGATTGGCACTAACAAGATTAGCACCTCTAAGATCCGCGTCGCTAAGGTTGGAACCTCGCAGGTTTGCACGAGCTAAATTAGTATCTCTAAGGTTGGCGATCGTTAAATGGGCACCGCTTAGATGAGCATTCACCAAGTCAGCATCTTGAAGATTCGCATTAGGAGAAATCAGGTACATCAGATGATTGCCAGGTGTAAAATTCTTGGAAAACTTGGTTTTTTCGTTATATAAACAACCTTTAAGATTAGCACCAGCGAGTTTAGCATCTCTAAGATCCGCACCCCTAAGATTGGCACCAGCAAGTTTAGCATCTTTTAGATCCACACCTCTAAGGTCTGACTTTCTCAGATCCGCATTAGTTAAATCGGCACCGTTGAGATTTGCATTACTAAGGTTGGTATCCCTAAGATTGGCATCCCTAAGCTTGGCATGGGCAGAAATGCGATACATATTATAATCGTCGGGATTAAAATCTTCAGGAAATTTAGTATTTTCGTTGTATAAACTACCTTTAAGGTCGGCATCTTTAAAAATCGCGTTTTCTAAAAGAGCGCCTCTAAGACTAGTACTTCTAAGGTTGGCACTGCTGAAGTTTGCACCTCTAAGGTCTGCACTATTCAAATTTGCACCTTCAAGGTTAGCATTATTGAATTTAACGCCTTTAAAAATGGCATTACTTATATCAGCATCGCTAAGGTCAGCGTAACTCAGATTAGCTCCTCTAAATTTAGCTTCTCTAAGATCGGCACTACAAAGGTTAGCACTTTTCAAATTAACTTGACTCAGATTTATTTGTTGTAAATCTGTGTTTTCTAGATTTAATCTTTCTAAAGAAATCCCATAATCTTTTAAAAATTCTAAAGCTCGAATTCTTGCATAGCTTGTTGAAACTTTTGCTGCTGCGGCATGATCAATTACTTGCCAAGCTTCATATATTCTGGTTCTGATGCGTTCTGGGCTTTCTAAAACATACAAAAACGCTGCGGATAATATACTAAAACCTTGGACGTATTTTACTTGAACTACCGAAAATACTTGAGAACAAACTGATTGTGGATTATCACAATTAACAGCCTCCCAGTTTTCAAATCGATAAACTAATAACATTACTGCAAAAGCAATACTAAGAGCAAGTAATATACGCACGCAAACAGCTACAATTCTTCTTCCCCAAGAAAAAGATAATCCATCCATCCCTTAAAACTTCCCTACATTTCTACCCAGGCTCTAAATAAAGGTAATATATATTTATATATAATGTGTGTTGATTTACCTACAAATGCCCTTCGTATTTACAGTTTTATACTAATGGCAGGTTAAAGGTCAAAGGTCAAAGTTCAAAAGCCAAATAATAAACAACAGTTAGATTCTGATTGCTTTTGTATGTACGGCAATACTTTAATCAGTTATAAATCGTTAATAAACGTAATCTTTAAATCTGCTTTGATTGCTATAAAACTACGAAAATAATATATTATTCCCCATTACCAATTACCAATTACCAATTACCAATTACCTACACCAACCTTTTCTCGATAATGCGGCTCTAAAAGATTGGAAATATCGGGACCCAAAGGAATTATACCTCCCGGATTGAGCGGAAACAAATTTCCGTAATAATCTTGTTTGACGCTTTCCAAATCGCAAGTTTGAGCAACTCCTTTAAGCTGATATAAATCGCGTAAATAAGCTCCTAAATTTACATAATCCTGAATTCTACGGCGATTACATTTGAACAAACTGTAATATACTACATCAAAACGAAACAAGGTAGTAAATAAACGCACGTCAGCCAAAGTTAGCTGTTCGCCACATAGATATCTTTTATTTTCTAAACTTTTGTCAATCTCATCTAAAACAGTGAATAATTCATCGCAACATTTATCGTAAGCTTCCTGACTTTGAGCAAACCCGCAGCGATAAACACCATTATTTACAGCATGATATATTTTGTCATTCCACAGTTCTATTTCTTCTTTTAACTTCTCTGGGTAAAGATTGAATTCGGGATTGTTCGCAAACTGATTTAATTGAGAATTTAAGATTACGATAATCTCGGCACTTTCATTATTAACTATCGTGTTTGTTTGCTTGTCCCATAATATTGGAACCGTAGAGCGTCCTTGATAGCCCGGTTGAGCAACTTGATATAGTTCTGGAACGGTTTGACAATTTTCTTCTGGATTATTTAAAACCCAGATTCCTCGATCGGGAGAAGGATAAACAATCGATACTTCCACAGCATCTTCAAGTCCTTTCAAAGCTCTAACTACTAAAGTTCGATGCGCCCAAGGACATCCTAAACCAACATACAAGCGATAACGTCCCGCAGAAGGATAATAAAGATTATTTTCTTCCACACCTAGGTCATTGCGAAACTGACTTGAAGGGCGGATATATTCTCCTTTATTGTTACTAGGTGCCAGCTTGGACATCATAATCTGCCACATAGTAGTCCAGACAAATTTTCCCAGCTTAATAATTAACCCCGAAGGCAGCGATTTACCTTTTTTCTTAACTTCAAAAGTAGAGTTTTGAGACTTGTTCCGATCCACGTCTTCTTTTGGAGAAGTTATAGGCGCTGACATCGCAATATACCCTGAGTTAGATTTTTATTTATATTTTTTATTTTAATAATTTTCGGGAAGCTTAAACGTAAAATGTATTGAAAAACTATAATTTTTAATTTTAATTGACCGAAACTGCTCTTAATAATTCTTTCTACAGGCATAGAAACAAATCTTATCTGCGATGGAGTTTAAAACAAACGAAATGTAGTAATCTGGAATTGGACATTGATTGCTCAAAATTGAGTTAATTAATTCATCTGTAACTACATTAGGTCAAAAATTCAATGATAAATTTTAAAAATTTCTTAAAGCAATTAGGAGGAGTAGTTCTAAGCGGCGCCCTTGTAGTTACCATTTGGCTGGGAAGCGTACCTTCAGCCCAAGCAGCTATTTCCGGCAATTCAGTAGTACCCACCACTGAAAATAGCAGAATTCAGGCGATCGCCAGTTGCTTACCCGCAAAACTAACCATTCAAGAAAAAGACGCGGGCAATCGCATCGCCAATGCCTTGTCAGAAATGAAAAACGACCAGTTAGAAAGGATATACGACGTTACAGATAACCCTAAATTAAGTCAGTCAGAAATTGAATTCAAAAATTGTTTGCAGCAGAAAGGTTTTACACCCCAAGCAGATATTCAACGCTAGATCGATAAGTGGGAGATGGGGAGATGCGGGGGGACAAGGAGACAAGGATAATAAATAAAACCATTATCTTCATTCCTAACTCCTCATTTTCAATCCAAAATCTAAAAGAAACGCATCCGTTGTCAAAATCTAAAATTATTAACTCCTAACTCCTAACTCCTAACTATTCATTTGCATCGCTTGTCGCTACAATTTTCTGTGATGCAGAAATAAAAGGTTGGCTAAAGTTGCGGCAAGTCACAAGACGGCAAGAAAATCTAGCTGGATATCTTTTCCTCGCACCAGCTATTTTGGTTTTGGGAATTTTTGTGGTGCTACCCATACTTTATGCTGTATTGCTCTCTCTACAAAAAGTGCAGCTTCTGGGTGGTATTGAATATGAGTTTGTTGGTTTTCGTAATTTTAGTCAGTTAGTTGAAGATGAACGGGTGTGGATTGCTCTCAAGAATACAGCCGAATACGTGGCAATTGTCGTACCTTCGCAAACCATATTGGCTTTATTGTTAGCAGTTACTCTTAATTCTGGCATTCGCGGTAAAACTTGGTGGCGAGTTCTTTTCTTTCTACCTACAGTTACTTCTTCTGCGGTTTTAACGCTGATATTTATGTGGATTTACAACACCAACGGGCTGCTGAATGATTTTTTAAGCGCCATTGGGTTTCCGACATATAACTGGCTCGGAGATCCCGCAGTTGCTCTCAAAGCCATTATGATTATGAATATTTGGTCAACTGCACCGTTTTTCATGGTGATTTATTTAGCTGGTTTGCAAGACATACCTAAATATCTTTACGAAGCAGCAGAATTAGATGGTGCAAATGGATGGCACAAATTTATTCATATCACCATTCCCATGCTCAATCCAGTTACCTTTTTTGTGGTAGCAATGGGAATTATCGGTACATTTCAACTATTTGACCAATCTTACATATTTTCCCAAGGTACTGGCGGCCCAAATAATGCCACTTTAACCGTAGTTTTACTGATATATCAAGCCGTATTTCGGAACTTGCAAATGGGATATGCAGCGGCGATCGCTTTTCTTTTAGCAGTAGTAATTATAGCTATAACCTTGATTCAGCGACGACTCTTTGGAGGCGGAAGTTGAATAAAATCAGCAATATTGCTTGGTTAAAGGTACTGCTTTACTCAGTTTTAACTCTGTATGCAATTATTACTTTAATTCCTTTTCTGTGGGCGCTTTCAGCATCGTTTAAACCGTTAACAGAAATAGTTGCAGGAGAACCAAATTTTCTACCGAAGAACTTTACTCTCGATAATTACAAGCAAATCTTTATAGAAGAACCATTATTTTTACGTTGGTTTTTCAACAGCGTAATAATTGCTATTAGCGTCACCATATTAAACTTAATATTTAACTCAATGGCAGGTTACGCTTTAGCAAGACTGAGATTCCGGGGCAGACGCTTTTGGTTTTTTCTAATTTTGGCAATCTTAGCCGTACCAATACAAGTTACACTCATCCCCACATTTTTAATTTTAAAAACATTTGGCTGGTTAAACTCCTATCAAGGGATGATTATTCCCAACATGGTAAACGCCACATTTATTTTTATGATGCGGCAATTTTTTATTAACTTTCCCAGAGAATTAGAAGAAGCCGCAGCCTTAGATGGTTTAACTAGCTTGGGAATTTTCCGTTATATCGTACTTCCCCTAGCCAAACCAGCACTAGCAGCCCAAGCAGTATTTATCTTCATGAGCAGCTGGAATAACTTCTTGCTTCCCGTAGTTATATTATTCGATCCAGAAATGTTTACCCTACCCCTCGGACTAAACAGCTTCAAAGGTCAATATATCAGTTATTGGAACTATATAATGGCTGCCTCAATGGTATTTACCTTACCAGCCCTGCTCATTTACGCCTTCTTCAATCGCTACTTTATTCAAAGCGTCTCGTTTACAGGAAGTAAACAGTGAACAGTGAGCAGTGAACAGTTACCAGTTACCAGTTAGGTTTTATTCCCCTTGTCTCCCCCTCTCCCCATCTCCCCCTCTCCCCATTCCCCAACTGGCAACTTCAAAAAGTAGTTAGGGGAACAAATTGCACGCTTAGAGTGATAATTGTATTACAGCAGCGATTATCTTATTGTCTGAGTTAACGACCATTATGGGTTTTACAAGCCGGTGGAATCGCGGATATCACGGTTTATTACAGCTTAAAAAGGCTGAAATAGGCTTTCAAAGTACGTCTGGGTGGGAATAATTTACAAATATTTATAAAGTATTTATAAGTTCCTGCGTTATGACGTTTGAGAATACCGCAATTTATTTATTTTCTAATTTTTGTCTGAAAAATTCCCGCCGTATCGGTGCCTCGTTTTGAATTAAACCGAAGTTACCAATAATAAGCGGGTTAATAGCAAAAAACACTTTTTGTGTTGACTTTCAGCAATAAGAAATTAAGCATCGCTGTCTTAAGCTGTGTTGAGCATTAGAATCTTTGAGGGGAAACATGATAACGAGATTAATTAGCATTTTTATTGCTGGTGCGTTCCTAAGTTTTCAGTTGTTTGTCGGTAGCGCTTCAGCAGTAGAACTCGATCAAGCTACTCGCACGGTACCTTTGAACGAACAAGGCGATAACTATGTACTGAGCTTAAAAGAAGTTCAAAAAGGTAAACGCCTATTTAACGATACTTGTGCCCAGTGTCATGCCGGTGGTGTTACTAAGACAAACCAAAACGTCGGATTAGATCCTGAAACTTTGGCATTAGCAACTCCACCCCGCGATAACATCGAGGGTTTGGTGGACTATATGAAAAATCCCACTACTTATGATGGAGAAATCGAAATTTCTGAATTGCATCCTAGCTTAAAGAGTGCGGATATTTACAAAGAAATGCGTAATTTGACTGAGGAAGATTTAGAAGCGATCGCCGGTCATGTTCTCTTGCAACCTAAAATTGTCGGTAAGAAATGGGGTGGTGGTAAGATTTACTACTAAATCCATCGTAATTTTGTAGTCAGTACTTAGTCATTGTTCTGTAGTTGGTAAATCAAAACTGATGATTTGCTAACTATGGAGCAATGATTATTCCATTTTTGCTGACCTAATAAAGAGCAGGCAATAGGAAACAGGGAATAGGCAACAGAGAAAGAAGAGTGGATTAATTATTGTGATTATTCTTGCCGATAATCCTTGTATAAAATTCATCCCAACAGTTTTCGCGAATATTTATTTAAGCATCCCTTATACGGCTATAACCAAATAATTGATTCCTTGAAGTTTTTTTCACACTGTTCCCCATTCCCACACTTTATACAAATCGCGTTGTTTATTTACAAAAATTTTTATCTATGACATATTGTCGTATTTGGTCGCAATTTTATTTAAAATAGAAGAAAGATAATAAAAACTGTTGTTAGGAGAATTCAATGGAATTGATTGCATCCACTTTACGCCGTTTCGGCTTAGCTGCTCTGACTATGCTGTTAGTTGTCAGCAGTTTCGTGGCTTTTGCCCCTAGTGCTGCGGCTGAAACATTTACTGTAAAGTTAGGTAGCGACAAAGGTATGCTGGCGTTTGAACCATCTAAGTTATCAGTTAAACCGGGCGACACCATTAAATGGGTGAACAACAAAGTTCCTCCCCATAACGTTGTATTTGATGCTGCTCAAAACCCTGCAAAGAGCGCTGATTTGGCTAAACAACTTTCTCACAAGCAGTTGGTAATGAGTCCCGGACAAGAATTTACAAGCACTATTCCAGCAGATGCGCCTGCTGGTGAGTATACTTTCTACTGCGAACCTCACCGTGGTGCTGGTATGGTCGGTAAAGTTGTTGTTGAATAGAAAAGTTGAGCGTATTGCTCGCGCCCAAATTTTAATTTAGGTGGCGATAAAGATATAAAAAAGTAGAGACTTAGCATTGCTACGTCTCTACTTTTTTATCGCAGCGCTATTTTCCTTAATTGGAATTTTCTCTACGCTCTTGAATTTTACGTAGTCGCTCAATTAGCTTCTTAGAATCATCTGAAGATTCTTCTTTAACATTTCTCAGCCTTGAAGAAAGTGATGGTTTAGAAGTAGCTTGTGGTGCGGGTTCCTTGACGTTAACTCGCGCCTGGGACTTTGGTGTTGATGGTACCTTGGGCATTTCCTGACTGTTTCTCAGTCGCACTTCTACAGGTAGCTTGTCGTTGTTTTCCGATGCAGATTCGGGCTTCTTGGTTCTAATTTCAACTTGCGGCTTGATGTTGACTGGGGCTGAACTCTGAGTAGGAACAACTACGGCACCGGGAGACGGTTGTACATCAATTTTTACCGGAGCCGAACTTCTAGATAAATTTTCCGGCTTTTTCTGCGTTGGCTCATCTTTAGCATCCCGCAAGCGATCGACTAATTTATCTTGAGGCTTGGAAAATTCAACCGTATTACCTACGTCAGACTTGAAGTCAAGAGCAAAAGCGTATGCTTTAGGTGTACCATTTTTTCGGATGCTATCGCGATTTTCCTTAATATACTTTCGGAAATAATTTCTAGTTTCGTTGTCTAGCTTAGAGCCAACTGACCGATCGACATATTGAAAATAGTCAACTTTCCCGCGAGAATCAACAACTATAGTACCTTCTACTTTTCCTTCTTTTCCTGGCTTTGTCTTAATTACCTCAGAAATTGGTGGTTTGGTTTCAACGTTATCAAAACGTTGTTTAACTTCTGAAAACTGTTTTGCCAGAGCTAACTTTGATGGATTCTTAGGTGATAATTGGCTATTTTGAGGCGCTGTAGTTGTACTTGCATTTCCTGATGGTTGGTTTGGTAGCACAATTCTTCTGCTGGCAGATGAGTTTTGCCCCCATTGCTGCACGTTTTGTCCTGCGAAGGTTAGGTTATCGCCGGGTTTAGGAATATTTCTGTTAGTAGGAGCAATAAAATCTTCGGGACGAACTCTCCTCGGTTGATTTACAGCACCATTATTAACCCCTGGGTTAATTAGTGGATTAATCGCCACGCTATTACCAGTACTAATGCCGGGATTCTCCATTGGAGGAAGAGGTGGTGGTGCTGGCATATTAGCAAAATCTGGCACTGGTGCCGACTGTATCGCAGGTACGTTAGGAGGAGCCGCCGGGATTCTTGCGGGCGTGCTTCCTCTAGAAACCAATGGTGTCGGGTTTCCTAAGTTAATTTTTGGATTGTAAGGACGATTTTTAGCGTTAAATGAAGAGTTGAAATTTGGCCTCTGAAGTATCGGTAAAGAACCACTTCTAGGTAAAGCTGAAACATTCGGACTTGATGACTTAGGTAAAGGTGGTAACATCACCTTTGTAGAGTCAGGACTCACTGGTAGTTCTGTTAGCGGAGTCGGTTGAGTCGCAAAGTTTGGTAAAGGAATTCCAGGCTGTAAGGGAACTTGGGGTAAAGCTGAAATCTGAGGACGCTTTGTTTGAGGTAATCTATTTTGTTCTGCCTCAGATAACTCCAAGATTCCGACACTTGCCGTCTCTGGTTTTTGGTTTGGTTTGGAGTCAACGGGCATCAAAGGCAGGATGAAAGCAATAGCTCCGTGTATGCCGACGGATGCTATGGCTGCTATTCCAGCTGGTTGGCTGAGGAATTCGGGTATATTTTTGAGTACTGAGACGTAAGACATGGTTGTTATCGCTTACAAAGACGAAGGTTGCGGTTGACTAGCAATTTAATATATCAGGCAGTAATTTCAGGCAATAATTATTTGATTGCGGCAAGCCCTTTCAGATGCGTCCTTTTAAAAATAATAACTTTTTGTGGCAAGACTAATAATAGCAATATTGCCAGTTGCAGGAACGGTTGATTGATGCAAGCCGCGAAAGTGTATTAAAAAAATGCAAACCTATTGCCTCACAGGAGTAGTGATTGCGGTATTAAAGGATGAAAAAAAGGATCATCTTAAAACTATGCGAAAACTCTATCTTTCAGTTTGATGGTAAAATTAATCTAAGCATATATACTAGTTTTGATGAATTACATATATCTTTTTTTTACAAATTATCTACCAGATTCCGGAACTTTTTTCTTTATTTTTATCATGGATTACCTCTAGCTATTGTCTGTCAAAGAAAATTAATAATCTAACAGGCACTCTTTAGCTAATTTATAGCCAAAGCCGGACAAATTATCTTTTTCAGAACAGAAGTTGAAGCTACTATCTCAAAAAATACTTTTCAAGCAGTAAGGCTGAGACAATCATTAATTATAGATTATCTAGATCCATTAGCAATGTTCGCATAATACGGTAGGAGAAGTATCTACTTACGTATAAGTTATACCTAACCGTTTTTTTTTGGCAAGTATTAACTCTCAAATTACGATCCTAAAAGTACCACTATGCCTTTACCTATAGTTATTTTACCCGGATTTTTTGAAAGCGCCGAAGCTTACTATAAATTAGAAAAATCATTACAAAATTTAGGTTTTCCTACGGTTACGGTACCGCTGCAACGACGCGATTGGATAGCTACTTTAGGAGGAAGGGCTGTATCTCCGATTTTGCAACAGTTGGACTGCACGGTAGAGCATATTTTACAGCAAAAGGGTGTTTCTCAAATTAATTTAATCGGTCACTCCGCAGGAGGTTGGATATCGCGTATTTATTTGGGAGATGTACCTTATGGCAAAAGCAATCTTAATTTACTGACGTGGAAAGCTCATCCAAAAGTTGCCACTCTTGTAACTTTAGGTACACCTCATACTAGCTTGGAACGTTGGACTCGTTGGAATTTGGATTTTGTCAATAATAATTACCCCGGTGCATTTCATCTTCATGTTGATTACGTTTGTGTTGCCGGAAAAACAATTTTTGGTAAAAGAAAATTTGGAAACTGGCTGGCTTACAGCAGCTATAAATTAACTTGTGGCAACGGTAACACTTGGGGAGATGGAATTACGCCTATCGAAGCCGCTCATCTAGAAGGAGCAAGAAATTTAATTATTGAGAATGTGATGCATTCTCCTAGAAGTTCCTCTTGTTGGTATGGTTCGCCACAATCTTTATCAATTTGGTCGCAATACTTAGCATAAATGTATACTTTATTTTGAATATTTTAATATTTCTTAGTTAAAATTGTAATAAATGTAAATCTTTTTTAAGAAAGGAACATTCTATGCTTGCTCAAGAAAATCGATTTGATATTGTGATGCGACGGACGGCGACGATTCTATCAGTAGTGATTATTACTTTCAGTTTGATTGCTGCTAGTACGGGGATTCTGCTTTCTATTTATTACGAACCAGCTTCGGGTAGGGCTTATCAGTCATTAAAGATGATTACCGAAGAAATTCAATACGGCTGGTTATTCCGTAAAGCTCACCACATTGCTGGTAATGGAATAATTGTTGCTGCTTTGATTCAGATTGTAGTGATGTTTTTGGGTAGAAAATTTACTAAAAGCTGGTATACAGCCTGGGTTAGTGGAATATTCTTGACATTAACCGTAATCGGATTAAGCTGGACATCGATGATTTTGGGCTGGGATCAAGTTGGCTTTTGGCGCTTTAATATCGAATTAGGAACCATTGAAGTAATTCCTTTTATCGGTCAGCAGTTAAGAGAAATTCTGACTGGTGGTAGTGGCGTTAGTACCTTGACAGTTCAGCGTCTGTATACGATACACAGCTATATTCTCTCTACTGCTGCGATTATTTTGTCCGTAGTGCATTTAGTCAGCGTGCTGTGGGTTGAAAAACAAGTAAGCAGCCCGCAAGAGCTAGTTCAAGGTGTTGGCGCATCAGTAGCAGAAAGTTGAGATAATTTTGCAATGGGAATTTCTTCTACTTCTGGTAAATTTTCCAAAGAAAGACGAGTAGATTGATTACCACCAGACAAGCGTTTCAGCAGATCCGGTCTGGGATCGTGCAACAAATAGATTAGGCGATCGTCAATTTGCCAAGTTTCACCACTGGCAATCAGATTGATTTTATCGTCTCTTTCTACAAATAACGGTAGCAAGTCGCCAGTCCGGATCAATGCTTGTAATTGAATTTTTTGTAAAGAAAAGCCAGGATCTTTCAAAGTCATAGTTCCTAGTTTGACTTGTTCGTCATCGAGATGTTGATTCCAAATTTTGAGCTTGAAATCGGCAAGAAAGGCTTGAAGAACTTTACTGTTGTTTTTGGTACGAGTTCGAGGATCGCGAGGATAAATTGCTAAAACACGAGGTGGATCGAATTCTTCTGCGGCTCGTTGGGCTAGAACAAAATTAACTTCACCGTTTTTAGTCATAGCTAGAAAAGTACCCACCGAATCAAGTCCAGCTTCTTCTAAAACATTGGCATCTAAAGCACTGCTAGTCAAAACCCTTAGATTTTCCGCTTGTGCCTGCTGAGAAGCTTCTGGATCTGTATCAATCATGACTACAGTTTCACCGCGTTCTTGAAAGAAGCGGGCAATCAAAATACTTAAAGGATTGCAACCGACAATTACCGCTCCAGTTGCTTGTTTCAAGGTAATTTGCAACAATTTTGCAACCCAACCTGCTGTAAGTCCTTGACAAAATACCGTCATTAATATTGTCAAAAACACCAAAGCTTTAATTGCGTCACCACCGTTGATTCCGCGCTGCGTTAGCAAGATACCGAATAATGAAGCAACTGAGGCTGAAACAATACCCCTCGGTGCAACCCAACTTAAAAATATCTTTTGTCTCCAGTTGAGGTCGCTGTTCCAGGTACATAAAAGAATATTAATCGGTCGCACTACGAACATTAGCGCTAAAACGGTGAATAAACTACCCCAGCCCAAAGCGAATACACTGGCGATAGATAAATCCGCCGCGAGCAAAACAAATAATACCGATATGCAAAGAATCGTTAGCTGACCTTTAAAATGGCGCAACAACCGTTCTTCCGGTACCGATGAATTAGCAAAAACAGCTCCTGCCATTACAGTTGTCATTAGTCCCGATTCGCTGCGAATCATCTGCGCCAAAGTAAACAAGCCCCATACAGAGGCAAGTACTACCAGATTTTTTAGTTCAAATGACAAAATATTGGCTCGCTTGAAAAATAGCGCTAACAGCCACCCGCCTACTCCACCGATTAACGCGCCAATACCCAAACGCACAAACAAACCTGTAATAGCGTTTAAAGGATCTGCGTCGCCGTTCAAAATAGTATCGAGAACAACAACCGCAAGAATTGCTCCTACAGGATCGATTAGAATCCCTTCGCCTTCTAAAAGCGTCGAGACTTGCCGGTCTACTTTTATTTGTTTGAGCAGTGGAGTAACTACTGTCGGACCTGTTACCACCACAATCGAAGCGTAAAGAAAAGCGATTGGCCAAGGAAACTCTCCCAGCCAATGAGCCGCCATGCTTCCGCCCACCAATGTAATTAAGGTTCCTAACGTTACGAGCAATTGCAGGCTAGTAGAAACCTTGCCTAATTCTCGTAATTCTAGGTCTAGTCCGCCTTCAAACAGAATTATTGCCGTTGCTAGAGCAACAATTACTTCTAATCCAATGCCTAACAAATGGGGATGTAATAACCCAATGCCATCCGCTCCAAAAAAGATACCAAACAGCAGTAAAAAAACAATGCTAGGCACTTTAATGTAGGCAGCCAGCACTTGGGCGCTAATGCCTGCGACAACAGCAATCACCATTTGCAGGGTGATGTCAAAAGATGCTTCCATATTGGAGATTTTGAGCCTTGTATTTCAAAATCTATTGTTAAGAATAGTCGATATTAAATTTGATTGATCAAGGGTTTGTGCCCCTTAAAAGTTGTTGAATTAATAGTTTTTCCTAGAGTGGTTATATTACAGCATTTTCCTAGTATTTGTACAATAGCCGCGAAATGCATAGGCGTTTATTCAAGTGCTGCGGGCGGGAATTGTTGCAAAATTATTGAAAAATAATAGCCCATTATCTATGTTACTTTCCACCACTTTAACAACAACGATCGCAATATGGGGGAGTCAATCGCGCGTGAATATTTTTTTTTGAACACAGGTATTGACAAATCTCGCGAAAGTCGCTAAATTTATAAAAGTTAAGAACACAGGCCCCCATCGTCTAGAGGCCTAGGACACCTCCCTTTCACGGAGGCGACAGGGATTCGAATTCCCTTGGGGGTATTAATTATTTAGATATTTTGAAAATAAAAAGGGTAGCACTTAATAAGGCTAACCCTTTTAGTTGTCTAGCAATTTTCCTGTCAATTCTTCCACACGTTCGCGAACGGCTAAAAGATTTGACTGCATATCTTGAGAAAGACGAGGTTCGATAATTCTTATTGGCATAGTCAGTTTAGGCCAAACTTTTACCGTATAGCAAAGTAAGGTACCCGTCTTATCGTCTAAGACACAGTTATTTAAACGCCAGCTACCCGAGAAATCTTTGAAATCTCCTTCCACCATTTGAAAGCTAATCAGATCGGGAAAAGATTCTTCTAAATCTAGAACTACTCGTGCCGAAAAATTCAGCTTGAGCAAGCGTTGCGAACCAATTTGTTCTAAGCGGATACCTCCACTAGGATGTTCTAATTTCTTAGAAGAAGCTAGACTGGGAACAAAATCAGATAAAGCTTGATAATCGGTTAGCACCTGCCAAACTTTTTCTACTGGGTGAGGAATTTCAATTTTAGCCGTAATTTGTCGTTGACGTTCTGTGATTTTTTCGACTTCGACAGTTACGGCTTGTAAATTCGGATTTTTGCTGTTAAGCGTCGAATTTGAATCTTCTTGGGGAACGTTTTGTTGTTTAATCATGAAGTCTCCAAAGCTTCGCTATCATCAGAAAATTGTGGGAAAGTTAAAGTGAATTTTATTAGGCTTAACTCGGAATCTTCAATAGAAGTACTTTCTACGCTTATTTCTCCATTCAGATGCTGTATTAAAGACTTAACCAAAGCTAAACCTAAGCCAGTACCTGGTGTCCATCTACCTTTACCTCGACGGAATTTGTCAAATATAAAGGTCGCTTCTTCTTCAGATATACCACGTCCAACGTTGATGACCTGAATTTGTAATTGGTCAGTTTTAGTCTCTGTTTGGCAAATCTGGGAAACTAGCAACTCTACACAACTATCGCGTTCGGAATACTTACAGGTATTTGTGAGCAATTCTTGAAGAATGCGGTCAAAACTTTCAACTTCAGTTTGCAGTTTGAGCGGTTCTGATGGTAAGAGTAGGGCAATACTCAATCCTTTTTCTGCTAATTTTTTATCAAAAGCAGCTGCTGTATCTTGAATTTTAGTATTTAAATCAATTGTTTCAAACTGCGGACGTTCTTGATGAGTTTCCAACTTCTGGAGCGTAAGTAAGTCATTAATCAAATTAATTTCCTTAGTACATTCCTGCTCCAGAATATCCAAATATCTGGCTTGGCGATCTGCGTCGATTTGGGGTTGTCGTAAATTACGTATTGCCATACGCATATTAGTTAGAGGATAGCGCAGGCGATCGCTCATGTTGCTCAAAAACTCATCTTTGAGTTCGTTAAGTTCGCGCAACTGCTCGACGTATTGTCGCGTTCTTTCGTATAGCTTAGCTTGAACTTCCAAACTGCGCTGTAATTGAGCCGTGCGTTCGTCTACAAGAGTTTGTACTTGCTTGAGAGTTTGCGTCTGAATAATCGCATTGCTGATTTGAGCGCAAACCATTTCTACGATATTTAATTCAGCTTGCTGCCAATTGCGGCGTTGCTTCTGCTGTAATACCAAAAATCCTAAGACTTTACCTTGGCTTTCCAAAGGCATTAACAGCGCTGCTGGTAATTTGTCTAAAACAAACACGGGAGCAATTGTAGAAGTATCTTTACGCCGATCTGAATTATCATTTATGGCTACAGGCTTAGACGCTTTAAAGGCACGCTGGGATATACCGCAATCTGCCAGCGAGTAAGACTGTTCTAGAGATTGTAATTGCTCGCAAAGCCCAGATTCTTCCCTACACCATTCACTAACAACAGTAGCTTTAGCTTTGGGAATTTGCGTTTTAGCACGAATCCGGAATAAAGGATCTGAGTATTTTAATAAAATTAATAAACCGCGATCTGCCCCTAAAGCTTCTGCTGTAGAGGAAACAACCAACTGGAGCATTTGGTTAAACTCTAAGTTGCTGCGGTTGAGTATAGTTAATTGCTGAATCAAGCTTTGGTGCTGTTCGCTTTTTCGCACCTGCTGTTTTTGTAAAGAAATTGTCTGTGCTTGTGCGACTTGAGCAAAAGCAATGGCGCAGCAAGATTCCACAGTTCTTAAAAGTTCTTTCTCTGTATCGCTCCACTCATAAGGCTCGCATTTGATCAGACTAATTACGCCGTTATTTTCACCACCAAAGCGAGTCGGAATAGCTAATACAGCTTTTATTGGTAAAGGAAAATTTTGACACCCTATGACCAAACTTTCCTGAATTGTGGAAATATCCTCAATAGTAAATGGCTCCGCTGCACATTCGACTACTGGTAATTCCAATTGTTCTATTGAAAACGCTTCGTGCTGGTGGTTGGATAAACCAAGATAATCTTTTTGGGCACCCCAACTAGCACTCAGAACCTCTCCGAAATCTTGCGAGGTTACTAAACAGCAGTAATCGACCTCGAAAGCACTTCCCACTAACCGAGCAATTTCTTCCAGCATACGGTCGGGAGGCGTGCAAGAGGAAGCGATAATTTGATTGATTTCATATACCAATCGATGGGCAGGTGTAACAGGATGCTGCATCAGCTTAAATTGGTATTTTTCTAGGTCTTCTTGTTCATCCGGGCGCTGCTGCGGCGATGTTGTTATACGCTTTTTCATTTGTGGCAAACTCTTGGATAATGACCTCATTGTCGTTTTACCCAACCTCCTGGTACTTTATTTACCTTGTTTTCTGTAACTGCACCCTGATGAACCGTAAAGGGTTCTAAAAATCAATTCTTTCACCTGTTATAGCCCCTTTATTTAAAAATGACTTTCGTCACTGGTATATAAAAAATCTTTCCGCGAGCAAAGAAATATTATTAGTATACTGAATTGCTTATAATACTTTAGTAATTCACTTCGGATACCAGTCAGTATTTTTTGCTTTTCTCAGACCCAGAATATCCTCATCTACAGCCTCAGACAAACCGTATTTTCTCTAGAGTAGAGTCAAATAGTCGGCGAATATTATCCGCATTACCACTTAGGTGCAAAACTACAATATTACTATTTATTTTGACCCAAAGAAGCTCTTTAAAAGTAATTTTCTATCGGTCGTCAGATAATTTAATTTTGCTTGAGGACAGGTTAAGAAAAAAATATGCGTGACGGGATGGTTGATTAATTTTTGACTCCTATTCTTATCGGTCACTTACTTATTAGGCTCAAGGTTTGTATCTGTCAAGTACTGTCATACCCCCTATAAATCAAAAAATGCAACTCCCAACGGCTTTATAAGTTACATAAACCTCTTGACTAGAAGAATAAAGTGCAAACCATTAAATATATCGCGATCGCTTTTTATGTCACAAATTTTAATAATTATTTTAATAAAAATAAGGCTGCCCAATGATTGGGGAAAATGGAATCATTGGGCTGTGCTGTTTAAAGAAATAATTAGCCAGCTAAACTCTCTATACTTAGAGGAACCATATCCCCAGTTTTCGTAAGTCCTAGCAGCATTGGTTCCTGGGCTTGAATAACTTGTCCGGTAAGTACGCAGCGTTCTTCTTGCTGGGATGTCGCTGCTATACTTGCTCGAATATCAGCACGCGAAAATCGCGGCTTCCACTCACCTGATTTTTGCTGGACATAATTCCATAAAATATCTCGAATTAACGCTTGATATCCTTGATTGCCTGATAGTTCCTTCAACTTGTCTTTTAGCTCCCGTTCCAAGCGGATGCTAGTTACTTCCATTTCGGTGGTAGGTGTGCGAGCAATTGTATGCATGAAAATTCTCCTTAAAACTGTAGACAGGATAGTAATACAAGTGTAGTATGTTTATAGAAATGTTCAACAAGTCAAAAGTTCTTAGTTTCGTTTCAACTCCAAGAATGAATTCAGGAGCTTGTATTAAAGGCATTTGATCGATTTCAATTCTTGACTTCCAACATAGGTGAAATTTTCTGTGATATTTACAGCGTTCTACTCCACTTCCCTAGCTATTTCCAACTGTCCAGCCAGTTTGGAATCGGCTGACTCGGGAGTGGAGTATTTATTTATGGGCGGATGTAATTGGAGTCACGGGCAATCGGCACAAAATAATCGAGATTATGAATATATCAGAATCATTTATTTACTCAATCAACTGAAACCAGATAAAACAAGCGGGAGGTACTGGCAAGACAGATGTCGTACCACACATTAAATCAAAGACTTCAAGTCAACATTTAACCCCCGCCTCCTTGAACAAAGAAGCGGGGGTTTTTTATGAGGAGCCAAGCTGCTATGAGCATTATGCAAGTACTCGAAAAATCTGTAGTAGTGTTTTCGCAAAATTATTTGCCTCTGTGTCGCGTGAACATTAAGCGGGCAGTCGTGCTGTTAGTAACCGAGAAAGCAGAGCCATTAGATATTACTACGGAAAGCGGATGGCATATTAGCTCTCCCAGCTTGGTCGTTTACGTACCGAAGCATATCCGCTTAAAAATTGCTTCTCGCGAACGAATGTGGAAATTACCCCCAGTAAATCGCCGGGGAATTTTACGTAGAGACAGCCATAGCTGCCAATACTGCGGTACCACTAAAAACCTCACCCTAGACCACGTAATCCCCCGTTCTCGCGGTGGTCGTCATACCTGGGACAACGTTGTAGCTGCTTGCTCTGTGTGCAACTCTCGCAAAAGTAACCGCAGTCCCAAAGAAGCTGGGATGCCACTTCGTACAAAACCAAAAGCACCCGTACATCCAACCGTTTCTTTTGCGGAACAGTTTTGGAAAGGTATTGTGCAAGCAAACCTGGAATAACAGGAGAGCATGAAGAATGCTGAAATTAACTTATACAGAAAACAGTTTTTACTTAGAGCTTTTAACTGAGTCCGTTGAAGAATGGATACAAGCCCGAGTAATACTAACTTTACGAATCGGTCAAAGCTTGTGCGTCGAACCCAGCACGGCAACATTTTTGCTTCCTGTTAATTTACCAGGGCTGGCACAATTACACACTCAAGTTGAGCAACTGGATAACCGCGAAGTTATAGAATTATATGCTTGCGATACAGAATTTTTAGAAGTTTCTTTACGGGGTTATTGGCTATCAGCAAACGGGCAAAGCATGAGCGGTGGTTTTGTTACTACTATGAGTCAAAACACTGAATTCTTCCTCCACAATCTCTGGTTGGAAGCTCGTAAAAGCGCCTCCTTTGCAATCGAATGAACGCTTTAATACGTGATTAAAAGCTATTAGCTCCACCGCTGTTAGCTGTTAGCTGGCAATGTTCATTGGGGATTTAAACCCCAACTAATTGCTTGCACGCCAATTGACGGTGGGGTATTAAACCCAGAGACGGCTAAAAGCTAAAAGCTAATAGCTGAAAGCTGGATAATTAGGCAATCTAGACGAGGAAAAGTTTACTTATATAGGACTTAATAGCGCCCCCCAATTTAGCGGGGGGTTGGGGGGATCTTAAATGTCTGAAACACGCTCCTGCACCGTTGTGGTTGCGTAAGTCCTGTTATGTCTGGTCTGGTTTGTCTATTTATTTTGGATTTTAGATATTGGATTTTGGATTGCGAAATTTATAAAATAAGTTTTTTATAAAACCTCTTGACGCAACCTGTATTATAAATGTAGTATAAACCAATCAAGCGAAATACAAAAATTTGAAATTTAACAAGTTTGTGTTATAAAGTAGCCTGAATTGGCTAAAAATGGAAGTGTACCATGTCCGTTCAAATTTTAGAGATGATAGAGCAATTAAAATCGTTAAATTTAACTGAAACTTCTGAATTAGTTAAAAAAATAGACGATATTTTTAATATGAATGCTTGTCGTACTCAAGTTAATTTAACTGTTGTAATTAACCCAATTGCAGATGACGGAGAAGCTGAAAGTCAACAAACTGAATTTGATGCAATTTTAGAAAAACTTCCTTTTGATAAAAAGGTTGCCATTCTTGAATTACTACGAGGGATAACTGGTTTAGGATTGAAAGCAAAAGATGTTGATTCCGTACCTCAAGCTGTTTCTGGAATTACAATTGCTGAAGCCGAAGAGATTAAACAACAATTGGAAGCAGTAGAAGCGAAAGTTTTTCTAAAGTGATTGATGATGAGTGGTGAAAGTATTCGAGTTCGTCGGGTTGTGAGATTTGTGCTTGGGGAAGATATAGGGAATTAACCTCACCCCAACCCTCTCCTTAACAAGGAGAGGGAGTTATTTATTATTTTAGTCACACCAATATAAAAAAGATATTTTTAAGATTAAATGAATAACTAACATGCAAATTGCTTATTTTTCATGTTCAGTAAAAACACAATTGTCCCTATGATTATCCAAGAGTATCTTGAAAATAGATAGTTGTTAAATCAATTTTAAAGGGCTTGCCAAAAATGTCTTATCAAAAGAGTTCTTGGGACATCGAAATTGAACGTGAACTGAAACAAATGAAAGTAGAACTAAACCACAAAGGTAATATTTGCTCAAATGCAGGTGAAGGCTTAGAGGTTGTTCTAGATAAAATAAATAATCTTGTGGGTATGCAGAATGTGAAAGATGAGATGAAAACTCTTAGCAACTTTCTGAAAATCCAAAAATTAAGACAGGAAAAAGGACTAGGCAGTATTTCAGTCACTTTACATTCTGTATTTTGTGGTTCTCCCGGAACAGGAAAAACTACAGTTGCTCGTTTGATGGGTGAAGTATACAAAGAATTAGGAATACTTTCTAGTGGTCATTTAATTGAAACAGATAGGTCGGGTTTAGTTTCAGGTTATGTTGGTCAAAGTGCAATCAAAGTAGATAAGCTTGTAGAGTCAGCCCTAGATGGGGTACTTTTTATTGATGAGGCTTATGCACTTAAACCAGAAGGCTCGCGAACTGATTTTGGACAAGAAGCTATAGACACCTTACTTAAAAGAATGGAGGATTTTAGAGACAGATTAGTAGTAATAGTTGCTGGCTATAGCAACGAGATGAAGAGATTTATTGATGCAAATCCAGGTTTGGGGTCAAGATTTAATAAGTATTTCTATTTCGATGATTATAAACCAGAAGAATTAACAACGATATTTACAAATGTTTGTAATGATAATAATTTTAACATTACAAATGAAGCAAAAGAAAAACTATTGAATGAGTTTACTTGTTTATATACTAAGAAAGATAAAAACTTTGGAAATGGAAGATTAGTAAGAAATATCTTTGATAAGACTGCTGAGAAGCAAGCTAATAGATTAGTCAATATTTCTCAACTCACTAAGGAAATGATGATGAATATTCTACCTGAAGATATTCCTGAAAGCCAAGATTACCAATTTATTCTTTCCCGCTGCTTTTATTGATTTGACACGGTTACATATATACTACAAAAAAACTACATTGATAAATAATCTCCTCCTAACACAGATTCAAAATTAATCAATTACCTATAAATAGATTTATTTATAGCCTCGTAACTTTCCAAGAGAGGTGAAACATGAGCATATTTAAAGTCGAAGTAGTAAAAATTAGTAGCGTTGATTCTCATCCTAATGCCGATAGATTAGATATTATTTCCATCAGCGGAATGGGATATCAAATAATTTCAGCCAAAGGCAATTTTCAAACTGGAGATTTAGCTTTTTATTTTCCTATAGATAGCGTGATTCCCGAAAAGTATGTAGAAGAATTCGGCATAGGTTCTTATTATTCAAAAAGATTGCGTGCGGCAAAACTACGAGGAATATTTTCGGAAGGTTTGTTGATTCCGGTTGGTGAAGATTTTACAGGAAATATTGGAGATGACTACACAGAAAACTTCGTAATTACTAAATATGAATATCCAATTCCTAAAACAATGAATGGGGATATGGAAAATCATGTCGGACATTACAAATTCCCGGCTCCACAGCACCTCAAACGCTATCCAGATATGTTCGCAGAGGGAGAAGAAGTAGTAGTTACCGAGAAAATACATGGAACTAACTTTACTGTTTTAGCAGATGCTGATTCTACAGTTCGTATTGGCAGCCATAATTACTTCTGGAAAGATAATGAGACTAATAAAAATTTAGTTTACATTCGCGCTTATCACGAAAACGAAGCTTTGCAGAAACTTCCACCAGATACTCAAGTTTTTGGAGAAATATACGGCGTACAAGATATTAAGTATGGCTTAAAAAACGGCAAAATCGGTATTGCTTTATTTGCTGTACGTCGCGGTAAAGATTTCCTTAATTACAATGATTTCGTTGGTTTCTGCCAAGAATTTAATTTACCAACAGCACCTTTGCTTTACTTTGGTGCTTACAGTCAGGAAATAGTTTCTAATTTCAATAATAAAGATAGCGCACTTTCTTCAGATTGCATGATGGAAGGTGTAGTGATTCAACCCACTATAGAAAGAACTCATCCACTTTTTGGAAGAGTGACTTTGAAATTAATTAGCGATAGATATTTGCTTCGTAAAGGTGGAAGTGAGTTGCATTGATTTGATTGATAGTACCCTCAGACTGTAAGTCTGGGGCTACACAAACAAAGCCCACCTTACGGTGGGCTAATATAGCAGTTTTCAGTTGAGAAGAATACAATATGAGTGGGATGGACATCCTTGTCCGTCCGATTTGTACCAATTTACTCTGTATTCTACCCAAGTGAAAACCGCTATCTCCCAAATTTCATTTGAGTTAAGCACATTTTTGTGAGATGGGCATCCCTGCCCGTGTTAATTTGATCAACTTTGCGAATCTTTGTAATATCCAATATTTTAAATCTTATTAACTAAACTTTTAAAGGTATAATTTATAAACTATAATTATCCATCCTTTTGTTTTTCTTCGTTTAAAATCTAAAATCTAAAATCTAAAATCCTAAAATGGTATAAGCTTCCTAAAATAGAAAGCTGAAAACGTCCTTAAACCTGCAAATATGGAATTTGACTATTTCGGACAAGATAACTCTCGCGGTAACAATAATCGCCAAACTTTGCTGGCTAGCGGTTGGCGACCTTTTTATAGAGAATTAAATTGGGAATATTTGTGGCAATTATTATCTAATGATTCTCAGGAATTAACTCAAAAAACATTAAACTTAACTAGCAGCTTAACTGAGACGTTAGGAAGAAATCATTATGCTTGGTGGGCAAATTTAATGAGTCTTACTTCTGAAGATACTCGCTACGAAGTTGAGAAGTATTGGAATTATGTAACTCCAGATCCGTTGACACCAGACCATCGATATAAAGACGTTTTAAGTACAGAAACGCCGATAGTTCAATTTGTTAGCCGCAGCAGCATTCCAATTGATTATCTTTTAAATAGACTTCAAGAAATTGCCGTTTTTCGAGTTCTTAGCTTATTAGATGTTCCCGATCTAATTACTCAGTACTATCAGGAAAGAGATTTTTATTTGCCTATCGAAAAATTTAAAAGTTGGGAACGTTTGGAAGTTATCAATACGGTTTATGGTTACTGGTCAAAATACGATGTTTGGCTGCAAATTGAACCTTACGAAAGAGGAAGAAGACAATATACTTTAATGGCAAAGGATTTAACGCCATTAATTAACAAATCGATTTACGATTTAGCAGTAATGCTGAGTGGATATCAAAGTCGGGTAGGGAAAGTTAATACTCAGTTTTCTATAAACAGTTTTCCTGCGGATATTCAAAATTTTACTGATGACGTACAGCAAGCAGTTTTAAATCAAACTCAATTAGCAGTATTGGTACATGGGGAACCCGGTACTGGTAAAACAGTGTGGACTCAAGCAGTTGCCAAAGAGATTCTTGTACCTCTTGGATACGTGATTTTCATTTTAGATCGGGATGCTGTTTCTAACTTTGTTCCACCAAGCTATTTAGAACGGATTTGTATCATCATTAACGAAGCTGATAACTTAGCGCAAGATCGAGCTAGTGAAGTTGCACAATACGGCAATAAAACCGAACATATTTTAAGTTTGCTGGATGGAACCTTATATCAAAGCGTGATTGATGACTCTAGGTTTCAAATTCAGCAGCGCTTAGTTATATTAATGACTTGCAATACTACAGAAAGATTAGATCCGGCTATGTTGCGGAAAGGTAGAGTCGATTTAATCTATGAATTTAAGCATAAATATGTTTAAGTCAAAGGTTAAAGGTTAAAGGTCAAAAGTCAGAGATAATCAATTTATTCGGAATCTTGCTTTTAACTACTGTTGAAATTCTGAAAGTAAATTGTTTCTATAATTCATGCGAAAAACAAAGTCTTGTGGTGTTATTGTGATGAGAAAGCAACCCCAGATAGGCTTTCTCTTAATGCTTAAAAACCCTAAGTCTAAACACATCTATGATATCCCAAAAGGTCATATTGAGTTTGGGGAAGATGAAGTTAGTTGTGCTTTAAGAGAATTATCTGAAGAAACAGGAATTGCACTCAAAGATATAGATTTAGATACTAATTTTCGATATACCGAAAGTTATCACACTAGGTATAAACGATTTAAAGGAGAAAAAGTCGAGAAAACATTGGTGATATTTTTGGGATGGCTGAAGCACGAAGTTGATTTAAAACTTACCGAGCATAGCGGCTATCAATGGATGAATTGGAATCCACCACATAGGATTCAGAAAAAAACAATTAATCCTTTATTGGCGCACTTAGAGAAGTATTTGTTTATTTGATTATTTATTTGCTGATTTGCTTCTAAGTTCAAGATATAAATTATGAAACTTCATCGATTTGAAAATATCAGTCTATTTTATACGAAAGCAAAAGATTATTTATTGAATGATGAAGCATTACATAATTTACAGTTGGGAATTTGCAATAATTTAATTAATAATCCAGAAATATATAAAATTAAACCTTATTTAGCAGCAGTAGAACAAAATGGAAAGATTATTGCAGTTGCGATGATGACACCTGTTCATAAATTACTATTGTCAAAAATCAAAGATTAAACAGCAATAGGTATTATTATTCAAGATTTGCAGCAGGAATATGAATTATTAACGAATGTAAATGCACCTGTAGTTGAAGCACAAGCTTTTGCAGAAAAATGGTGGTTATAAACCTGTAGCTGATTGGAATAATTATTCTTTTTATTAAAGATTTCAACGTAGCGAATCTTGATTTTGTTTTACAGCATTTTCAAAAATCTCGATGTACTATAAATGGTGCGTTACGGCATTTTCAACATGGTAATTTCTAATCCAATATATTAGAGCCGTAACACACCCTACATTGATTGTTAATTTTACTGCGGTTCTTGAGGTATATTTAAACGTCTCCCGAATCTGTCATAAACTAAAACATCCCATTGTCCGTTCAAAGTATACTCAAACGCAATCCTGTTACCGTCGGCACTAATTGTTGGATTGCGGACTTCTGCTTGCAAATTACCCGTCAAATTGCGCGACTGACGAGTTTCCTTATCGTAAAGAAAAATATTGCTTCTTCCCTCGCGAGAAGCAGCAAACACAATATATCTAGCGTCTTGAGAAACCGAGGGATGACTGGCGATCGCATCAAATGAATTCAGCCCAGGTAAGTTAATCAAATTGCGAGTCATCCGATCGAACATATAAACATCTTGGCTGCCCCGGCGATCGCTCGTGTAAACAATATATCTATCAGAAATATGTGGATTTAACTCCGCAGCACCAGAATTAAGACCTCTACCACTATTATCAAATGGGTAACTTAATATACGCGGAGAACTACAAGCACCCAGCAAACTAAAACTGATAAATAAGCAAATTGAAATTAACTTTTTGGGCATTGGTAATTGGGCCGAAGGGCATTGTAAATTAGTAATCTGAAATTTATAATTTATAATTTATAACTCCTAACTCTTAACTCTACCCCCTCTCTCCTTGTCCCCTTGTCCCCTTGTCCCCCCATCTCCCTACTCCGGTGGCGTACTCACTGGCGCACCATTGGGAATATCTAACTCTACATTTGCTCCGCGATCGAGGACTTCAATATCCCACTGACCGCGAATTGTTGTTTCAAATACAACATACCTGCCATCAGGGCTGACGCTAGGGTTTCTTACCCAGCCGTTGTAAGTGGGGGTAAGGATTTGGGACTGTCCGACGGCGCGGTCGTAAAGCCCAACGACTGGTCTACCACGGTCGCTGGTGCTGTAAACTATGTAACGTCCGCTGTAGCTGAGGCTGGGACTTTCGGCGATCGCATTACGTCGATTCAAACGCGGTGTGGGAATCAACTTTTGCTGCTCTAAATCGTACAGTAATAATTGCTGAGTACTGCTACGATTTGATACAAAGGCTAAAAAGCGACCGTTTCCACTTAAAGCTGGTTGTTCTTCGGTGTTACGAGTATTTAAGGAATTAGAACCAATGGGAACGTCGTTGTAACTACAAGATACAAGTAAACTAACCAAACAAAGACAAAGACTCCAACGTATTTGTGATTGGAGCCGAAATAAACCGATAAATTTTTTCACCTTGAACTAATATTATCTGCTGCCAATACCAATTTTTAGCTATTCGTCATCCAATTTTACTTCCGGTGGTTCGTTCTCGTCTTCTAAACGAACAATTGGGTTGTATTCTTCATAATCGGTGGGTATCACCTCATCCATTCCCCCCCGTTCTCTTCTGGGATCTGAATTCCTGGGACGACGTTTTTTTGCAGTTCTTGGTTGGATAGGTTGGATAATATCTTCGTCGCTTTTTCTACGGGTAGTAGATGGTCTTTCGTTACTGCGACGAGGTGTTCTTCTTTCTTCAGTACGGGAATTATCCCAATCATCTACTGGTGGAGGATTTGAACCCCAATCACTTTCTTCAAGTCTTGGTGTGCTACGGGTGGTAGTGCGTCTGCTGGAAGTGGAACTGCGACGACGAGGTGGTCTGTCATCTTCAATTCTTTCTACATCGTTACGACGTTCCGGACGACGGGGGGCTGGATCTTCGTAGTATTCACTGCGAGATGGGCGAGTGTCCCTACTTCCTCGAATTTGAGGACGCGAGGTGGAACGTTCGTCTTCATAATATGGATCGTAAGGTAAAGGCTCCCGGTCATAATCTTCTACCTCAGCACCATACTTACCGCGATCGTCATAGTCGTAGCGATCACTGACATCTCGCTCGCGATCTACAATCGGAGTGCTGCGCTTGGCCTGCTGAGTAGCTATACCGCGCAGACGAATACTTTCATAAGCAAAATATACGGTAGTTCCCACCAAAAGCAACTGACCGAATTGCAAAATAGGGTCTAATCGCCAACCTTGAAAAATAAAAATAAAACCGCACAATAAGCCGACAGCGGCAAAAAATATATCTTGGTCCCGCGAAAGCTCCGGACGTACAGTACGAAGAAAATATAGTCCCGCTCCAGCAACAGCTAGAAAAATTCCTAAAATACTAGCCGGGTTAGTCCCTATATTTACCTGAGCCAGAACGCTGGCTGAGTTCAGCCCATAAGTTAGCATTGTTCTTTCATCCCGATATCAAATCTATATTAACGACTCGCAATTAAAATCTCTACAGCAAGCAAACACAAACATACAGCAAAGACGCGAATTGTCTGACTCCAAACCGGAGTTATTCAATACCGCGTCTTTACATTGTTGCTTAAAGTTCACAAGACTGGGCGTTTGTGTTAAGTATAACTTGTCCTCTGTGGGAGGAATAGTTAAAACCCGGTCAAGTTAATCATAAGCTGACCATAAATTGTTGTTATCTTCAAGAAACCGGCGTTGCCGTTGTTTTCTTAATCAATCCTAAAAACGTTGGATTTTATCTCTTTGACTGATGAAAATTAAAGCTACTGTTGCGGGGATAACAAAAATCGCAGCACCCCAGGCTAAGCTCCAAAGAAAATTTGCTAAAGAGGGAGTCATGGTTACAACCTTTTTTTTTACATAGTCCTTTCTAATATTTTAATACCATGAAACGAATCGCAATAAGTCTTAATCTTTAATTGGATGCTTATCATTTTATATCTAGTAGTTTGGCAGAATCGGGAGTAGAAAGGAGGGAGTAGGTATTAGAGATGCTTATTTTTGACGATTAAGATAGTATCTCTAACTTGGCTTCCGATAAAATAAGATAAAGACTTTACAAATCTTAAACATTTTCTTCAGATAAACAGTAAATTCAAACCATGAGTACCCTTAACGTTACCAATTTGATTCTCAGCCTTGTATTAGGGCTAATGACGTTTTTATTTATTTTCCGAATTATTTTGACTTGGTATCCCCAAGCCGAACTGAATCGTTTTCCCTTTAATACCATTGCTTTTCCAACAGAACCGTTTTTAGTAGTGCTGCGAAAGCTAGTACCTCCCATCGGTGGTGTGGACATTACGCCAATTATTTGGGTGGGTATATTCAGTTTGGCACGAGAAATCCTATTAGGTCAGCAGGGATTGCTGACCATGTTGGCTCGCACCAATTAAAGTGAATTTTTTATTTCCTCGATGAAATTGGTATAGACATTACCTTCCAAAAACTGCGGAATATCCATCACTTTTTGATGAAAGCCAACGGTGGTAGTCACTCCAGTAATCGCACATTCCCTTAAAGCTCGTTTCATCCGCTTGATTGCGGTAGGACGGTCGGGTGCCCAAACAATTAATTTTGCGATTAACGAATCGTAGTAAGGAGGTATCTGGTAATCGGTGTAAATGTGGGAATCGATCCGAACGCCGGGGCCTCCAGGGGGAAGATAGCCGCTGATACGTCCGGGACAAGGGCGAAAATCATGGTCGGGATCTTCTGCATTGATGCGACATTCTATTGCATGACCCCGCAAAACAACTTGGTCTTGAGTAACGCTGAGTTTTTCTCCCATCGCAACGCGGATTTGTTCGACAACCAAATCAATCCCGGTAATCATTTCCGTGACGGGATGCTCAACTTGAATCCGGGTATTCATTTCCATAAAGTAGAAATCACCTGATTTGTCCAGCAAAAACTCCACCGTACCCGCACCAGTATAATTAATGAACTTAGCGGCTTTTACAGCAGCTTCTCCCATTTTAGAGCGCAATTCGTCATTAAGCGCCGGACTTGGGGCTTCTTCCAAAAGCTTTTGATTGCGTCGCTGAATCGAACAATCGCGCTCGCCTAAATGAATTACATTGCCGTAATTATCAGCTAAAATTTGAAACTCGATATGACGGGGACGTTCGATAAATTTTTCTAAATAAACCCCACCATTGCCGAATGCAGCTTCCGCTTCCCCTTGTGCGGCTCGAAAAGATTTAGTGAATTCTTGAGGCGATCGCACTAATCGCATACCTCTTCCACCACCGCCAGCAGTGGCTTTAATCATCACCGGATAGCCGATTTCCGCAGCGCTTTTTAATCCTTCTTCCTCAGAACTCAGCAAACCATCGCTACCCGGTACTGTAGGAACACCCGCTTTTTGCATGGTTTCCTTCGCAGTGGATTTATCCCCCATAGAGCGAATTGCTTCGGGTGAAGCACCAATAAAAGCAATATGATGGTCGGCACAAATTTCAGCAAAACGGGCATTTTCAGCCAAAAACCCATAACCTGGATGAATCGCGCTGGCATTGCGCGTTAACGCAGCCGCAATAATATTAGGAATATTTAAATAGGATTTACTGCTTGCAGCATCACCGATACAAACCGCTTCATCAGCAAGCTGTACGTGAAGAGCATTACGGTCAATATTTGAATGTACTGCAACAGTAGCAATCCCCATTTCCTCACAAGCGCGGAGAACGCGAAGTGCTATTTCCCCTCGATTCGCAATTAATATTTTGTCAAAATTCATCTTGGTAATTTGTATATCGTTGCTGTTTATTGACATTTACCCTTACCAAATTTGGAAAAACACTTTCGCTATGTTTCAAAATTTGACAAGATATTTATACGCTTTGTTTGTAGAACCACTTGGCTAGAATGAACTACCCATAAGGCATTGTAAATATATTGTTTGCCTAAGTTGACGCAAGCACTATTAAGAAATAACTCAGCCGGTTAACAATTATACGCATCCCCGACCGAATTCGAGAAATTTAACTTGAGTTACCATAGTCGTGACCGTTTTTAATATGACTTGTGTTTTATTAAATTTCTGTCTGCCACTTATCCCAATCTGGCAATTATATGCAACTAAGATAATTATTTTAAGGCGGAATTTCGTAAGTTATTACTATATTTTTTTTGTTGTGCTATACTTCACTTCTAGATAAATAAAAATCTATCATGCGGATGTGGCGGAATTGGTATACGCGCACGCTTGAGGGGCGTGTGGCCTTGGCCTTGCGAGTTCGAGTCTCGCCATCCGCATTTTTTCATGGGAAAATTGGTATAAAATCAAAGGTTAAAGATTATTTCTACCCCCTCTTTCCCTCTCCTTGTCCCCCCATCCCTACTCCCTACTTCATATTTTGTGCTTTCATAGAAGTAGGTAAAGTATTGTAAAGAGCAGAGTTTTGACTGCAACTTTTTCAGAGAAAGAAGATTTTACTTTACCTTGCTCGTGGCATAGATTAGATGCTATTTGGCAGGGTGGAGAAGAGGTAGTTCAACAAGGTTTACCTCATAATAGGCTAGCTCCGAGTTGGCAGTTATTGCTGTTAGGTGATGGTTCTCCTACGCGACACTTGAAGTTATTGACAGGCGAACCAACGGAAGTAGATGTGATCGATATGTCATTAATTGGCATGGATTCCGATGACGCTCCCGATTTGATGCAGGTAGTACCGGGGCCGAGACTGCGGAGACAGGTTTGGTTGCGTACTCCTAGCGGTCAAATTTTGGCTTATGCAACTTCATGGTGGGAAGCGTCTCATGTGGATGAATATTTACAAAATCGTTCCTTACCGATTTGGGCAAGTTTAGCGCGTCTGCGTACTGAGTTGTATCGGGATGTTCAAGGAATTTACTACGGTTATTCTCCCGCTCTAGAATTAGGGTTTAACCAAAAAGGCCCTTTTTGGGGACGACACTATTTATTTTGGCATCATGGGCAGCCATTAACGTTGATTTATGAAGTGTTTTCGCCTTATTTAACTAAGTATTTGGGAAGTACTAAAGTTTAACGGTTGCCATCTTTTATTCTAGGTACAGACTTGAATTCTTTTTAGTTTTTGTATTTAGGACTAAAGTTGGCACGGGTTCTCAATTTTTAAATATAGAACTAAGTTCTGATTTGACGAAATACTAATTAGTTATTTTAAGTTGAGCTAATATGGCAATTTAGTAGGGGGTGTCGCCCCAGATTAAATAGTAGCGAGTCAGCAGTAATTTGGCGGCACTAAGGCGTGAGCTTAGTCTAACGACTCACTGCGTGTTCAGCGCGGCACGACCCGTTAGGGTAAGGCTTAACGGCAATGTTTATCAAGCATGATTTTTTCCCAAAAACTAGGTTATGGCTTTAAGATAGGGAAACTCGAAAAATATTTGCTCAAAAATTAATTATTCCAAATGTTAAAATGCCTGCAACTCTGCTTTTTTTGCGGAAGCTTGTATAATTCCTGAAATAGATAGAAAAGGTATGAAAATACTGGGAGTATGTCAAAACAGCATATCTAAGTAGCAGTGTTTTCGGTTATTTATAGTATCTTATCTAAGGTAGTGCAAAGGACTTTCCCCAGCATCGGAGTCTTGTACTTGCTTTAAAGACTTCGATCTAAAAATTAATTTTAATATGACTGAAAACATGATTTTCTAGGCATTCTAAACTATGGTTCGGCATCAAAATAAATCATCAAGCAACCGAGCAAGTCAATCCATATGGTAAGTAATTTTATCTGACATTTTTTCAATAGTGGTAGTGTTTGATTTTATAGATAGTGTTAAACTTGCTGCGGAGGTCGATTTAAAGCGTGGAATTACTACAGTTAAGGGAAACAATCGAGATTTGTACTTCTGACTACATTTTTTGTAGTTGAATACAGATAAAGCCTGCAAACAGAACAATAGTGGTTTGATTGTAAAAGTACTAATGCTATTAGTAAGATTAATTTTCGAGCGTGTAATCGGCAACCCTAAATATCAAGAAGAATATGCAGGTTAGCTGTCTCAATAAAGTAATTGAAAAGTTCCGTTTTATGAGGTATTGGTTTCAATGACACTGCCTGTCGTGTCTATTTCTGGTAAGAAAAAAAAGAAACCGTCTTTAGTTTTGACGCTTTCTGGAGCGGGTTTACTAATAGGTGGTGGGATAGCAGCTTACTGGCTTTTAACTCAGGGAAAACCTTTGTCCAGAGATTTACCTGTAGGTGCTAATATTATTCCCCAAGATGCCCTATTTACGGTTTCTTTAAGTACGGATTCTAGTCAATGGGAAAAATTGCGTTCTTTTGGAACTAAAGAAAGTCAAGCCGCATTAGATAAAAATTTAATTCAGTGGCGCGATCGCTTTCTTGCAAAAGAAGGTTTTGATTTCAAAAAAGATGTCAGCCCTTGGGTTGGAGATCAAGTAACTATTGCGATTTTAGCCCCTAAAGCCCCAGTAACTGCATCTAAACAAGTAGCTAGCGATGGAAAATTAGCCACCGTCGAACAGTCGCTGGTAATGGTTTTTCCAATTAAAGACCAAAACAAAATTAAAACAGCCTTTGCACAACCCAAAGCCCTGAAAGGAAAGTGGGATGAGCGAGAGTACGAAGGCATTACAATTAAAGAAGCACAAACAAATTCGGGAGAGAAATTATCTACAGCAATCATAGAAGAACGTTTTTTAGTTATTGCAGATAATCCCAAAGCTACAGAAAGAACGATTAAAGCTTACAAAGGTAAAGCAACTCTGGCTAACAGTAACGGTTTTGCCAAACACTTACCCAAAATAGCTACTTACCAGCCCCTTGCTCAATTTTACGTTAACGTTCCCTCTGCGGCCCAAATAGCAAGTACAACTTCTGCCAAACGTCGTTTACCAGCGCAAGTTTTAGCACAATTAAAGAACAATCAAGGTTTAGCGGGAACTGTCAGTTTAGAATCAGAAGGATTGCGTTTAAAAGGAGTATCTTGGTTAAAACCTAGCAGCCGAAAAGTTTTGGCGGTGGAAAATAAAGCTACTACCATGACAACTCGTTTACCAGCAGAAACTCTGATGATGTTTTCTGGTGGAAACCTGCGTAGAACCTGGGCTGATTACGTTTTAACTGCTCAGAAAAATCCCCTTTCGCCTGTTAAACCAGAAAACTTAAGAGATGGATTTAAGAACATCACTAGTCTTGATTTAGATCGGGATTTACTTAGCTGGATGGGAGGTGAATTTACAGTATCTGTTGTTCCTCAAATCCCTAACAAAGAATTTCCTCAAGATGTTCGCGCTGCTTTAGTATTTATGGTACAGGCTAGCGATCGCCTTAAAGCGGAAGCATCTTTAAAGCAGTTAGACGAAGCGATGAGAACTCAGTACCAGTTCAAAATTAAAGACGATAAAGTCGGCGAAATACCCGTTACGAGGTGGGTTGGGCCTTCAGGAACATTAACTGCTACTCACGGTTGGTTAGATGGAGATATTGCTTTTTTAACCTTGGGAACTCCCATAACCGATAAAATTATTCCCAAACCAAAAAATATTTTAGCTAAGGCTGCTTCATTTCAGAAAGCAGTACCATCAGAACTCGATCCGATAAATTCTCAGTTTTTCTTAGATATGGAAGGCGCGGCGAAAAGTTTGTCTTTACCAGCTTTATTTCCCGATCAGCAAAATTTTCTTAATGCACTAAATTCAGTAGGTGTAACAACTGCCGTTACCGATAGTCGTACTACTCGTTATGATATTTTACTGAAGCTCAAGAAAGGCGAGAAACCAGTGGTGCTTCCGACTCCCAAAGAAAAGAAAGAGTAGGAGAGTCGAAGACAAATAAAGATAAGCTAGAAGAGGGCGGAAATCTTAAAGCATTACTGCCTCTTCTGGGTAAGACTTGGAAAAACAGTAAGATAAAAAATTATAGTAATTTTAATGGGGATAACACTTTTATGGATTTAGTTGTACTCCAAAATTGGCTTGATAATGCTTCCTTCCTCGTCCTATTTCTCACCATGTTGATTTATTGGGTAGGAGCAGCTTTCCCTAATATCCCAATGTTGGCTGGTTTGGGAACTGCGGGAATGGCGATCGCTAATTTGTGCATGGCAACTTTGCTTGGTGCGAGATGGTTGGAAGGTGGATATTTCCCTCTGAGCAATTTATATGAGTCTTTGTTTTTCTTGGCTTGGGGAATCACCACGGTTCATTTAATTGCTGAATACAGCAGTCGCAGTCGTTTGGTAGGAGTTGCAACTTCCCCCGTAGCGATGGGAATTACAGCTTTTGCGGCTCTAACGCTTCCTTCAGATATGCAAGTTTCCGAACCATTAGTACCCGCACTCAAATCAAACTGGTTGATGATGCACGTCAGCGTGATGATGTTGAGTTATTCGGCTTTGATGGTAGGTTCTTTAATAGCCGTAGCATTTCTGATAGTTACAAAAGGGCAACCAGTGCAGCTTCAAGGTAGTTCCGTTGGTAACGGTGGCTATCGTACTAACGGTTATCGTTTACATAAGGCTGGTGAACTTGTTACCGAACCTAATGCATTTGCTTTTGAAAATAACGGCTTTTCTCCAGTTCAAACTAATAGTAACGGTAACGGTAAAACTGCGACAGCAGTTGCACAGCGGATAGAAACTTCTTCATCTAGTATAAATTCTGAAGAAACCCTTTCTCCACAACGGTTAAGTCTTGCCGAAACCTTAGATAACATCAGCTATCGCATTATTGGGTTGGGTTTTCCCCTCTTGACAATTGGCATCATAGCTGGTGCAGTTTGGGCGAATGAAGCATGGGGTTCTTATTGGAGTTGGGACCCCAAAGAAACCTGGGCATTGATTTGCTGGTTGGTATTTGCAGCTTATCTCCACGCTCGGATTACTAAGGGTTGGCAAGGTCGTCGTCCGGCAATTTTGGCTGCTACCGGGTTTGTGGCGGTTTGGGTTTGTTATTTAGGAGTGAATTTGTTGGGTAAGGGTTTGCATTCTTATGGGTGGTTTTTTTAGGATTGGGTAGGGCGGGCAGGGATGCCCACCCCACAAGATTATTTGGCGGTTGATTGTTTAATCCGGCGGTTGAAACCGCGTCTACACATAGCAAAACCCGCCTGCGCGGGTTAAGAAATTAATTTTAAATGCTCTTTTCCATAAGTTGGGAAGGAGTTTTTTTTATCGAAGTTAAAGAAAATCGTAGGTTGGGTTGAACGGAGTGTAAGCGAAGCTTTCTCGTAGAGTAACCCAACAAAGTCTTCATAATGTTGGGTTTCGTTCCTCAACCCAACCTACTAATGGTTGATCAAAATACTAAATTAAAATTTCTAAAGACATTGAGTAACGGTGATAACATTTAGTATCTTTAAAAATTATTTTTTATGTAAAAATACTAAAATACAAAATTCGTATGCAATCATAAACAGGAAAAGGAATTGTGTCAACTTTAAACTTAGACTCAGAATATAATTTTATTGATAAAATTATATCCAATATTTGTTTTGAGTTAGTAAATGAAGATGAAACAATCACAGGCTTGATGGCTAATAGTGGTTGTTCAGGTTGGGGATTTGATGATTATTATAGTGATTTAGAAGTTTGGCGAATCAGAACTAAAGCTGAATATTTTGGTTTTTTTGTTAACATACATTTATCGGGTACTCCAAATGATGAAACAGGAATTATTGCAACTTCAATGCTTGTAAAATTACAAGGAAAGTTTCTTAAAGACAAAGAAGCATATGGTTATGAAGAGAATGATGACTATAAAGTATTAAGCTATGAAGTTCTAGAAGCTGACTTAGATTTGCTTGATGATGACTATGATGACTATATAGATGCAATACTTTTTAATACTGAATTTAATAAAACTTTATGTAAGGAAATATCAAGTTTAAAAATATTGAATAATCTTGAAGTTTCAGACAACAATGCACAAAAAACGCTTAAAAAACAAATATATCTTGGTGCTATAACGTGCCTTGAAACTTATCTTTGTGATGCATTTATACATACTGTTTTATCAAATAGAAAATACCTCAAATGTTTTTTTTATAATTTTATAGATTTTCAAAAACAAACAATAAAAATGCGAGAGGTTTTTGATTATTCCGAAAATATAGAGGAAAAGGCGAAGGAAACAATGTCAGAAGTTATTTATCACAACTTAAGTAAAGTGAGCAAGATGTATCAAAGCATACTAAATATAAGCTTTCCTGGATTATCTAAAATTAGTAAATATATTTCAATCAGGCATGATTTAGTACACCGAAATGGAAAGAATAAAAAAGGTGAAGAAATGAAGCTTGATAAAAAAATAGTTAATGAAGTCATCGACGATATTCAAGTTTTTATTAATGAGATTGACGAAAAACTGATAAACAGCCAGTTGAATGATAGTTTTGGAGCATAAGTATTAACAGAACAATGCTTAGATGATTTTATGTTTAATTTGACAATTACTCCTCAACTTCCCAGAGTTTGTTTCTAGCACCAAACAGTAACCCTGCGTAGCTTCATCTCCAACTTGGATATCTGACAATATCAAATGCATTGCAATGGCGGCTTCAATATCGTCGAATCATTGATATAGCAAATTTAAAAACAGATATAGGAGTAGAAAACCTACTTGAAAGCTGAACTTGGTGATTTTCAAACCCCTCCTGCATTAATAGCTGAAATATTAAAATGTTTAAGTAAAAATAACAAATATTGGGAAAGAGTATTTGAACCCACTTGTGGAAGAGGGAATTTTATTTCTGGTTTATTAGCACTCGATCAACCTCCAAAAGAGATTCAAGCAATTGAATTTGATACAGAATATTTTCAAGCTGCAAAAAGCATTTATAAAAAGACTGATTCAACTCATGTTGTTATTCAACAAGCGAAAATATTTGATTTAGATTTAGGTCAAAGTTTGAAATGGAGTGCAAAAGGAAACTTATTAGTTATAGGTAATCCTCCTTGGGTAACAAATTCTCAACTTGGAAGCTTGGGAAGCAATAATCTGCCAATTAAAACGAATTTTAAAGGTTTAAAAGGACTTGAAGCTTTAACTGGAAGTTCCAACTTTGATATTACAGAATATATTTGGATAAAGCTGATTCAAGAACTTGTTTATGAGAAACCAACTATTGCATTACTTTGTAAAACTGCTGTAGCGCGTAACGTGCTGCAATTCGCTTTCGACGCTCAACTTAAAATTAGTAATGCATCAATTAGGTTAATTGATGCAAAAAAATGGTTTAAAGCTTCTGTAAGTGCTTGTTTGTTTTGTTTAGATATTGGTGTGGATAAACCAAGTTATCAAGCCGATGTTTATTCTAATTTGTCTGCAAATCAACCAGAATCAACGATTGGAATTATTGATAACAAATTGGTTGCAGATATTAAAGCTTATCAAAAATCAGCTTTTCTGAATGGAAGTAGTTCTTTAACCTGGCGACAAGGATTAAAACATGATGCAGCATCAGTAATCGAACTTACTTATATTGCGGAAGGTGTTTTTCAAAATAAATTTAAGCAAATAGTTGATGTTGAATCAGGTTATATTTACCCTTTACTAAAATCTACCGATTTATTTCATGGAAAAATAGAATCAAAGCGAGGTGTGATAGTAACTCAGAAAAGAATCGGTGAAGATACAAATATTTTGCAGCAATCAGCGCCGCGACTTTGGCAATATCTTGAAAGTCATTCAAAGCAATTCGATAAAAGAAAATCGTCTATTTACAAAAATAAACCCCCATTTTCGATATTTGGAATTGGTGATTATTCTTTTTCTCTTTACAAAGTGGCTATTTCTGGTTTACACAAGCAACCTAGATTTAGAGTTGTTCATCCAATCAATAATCGTCCGGTAATGCTGGATGATACTTGTTATTTTATTCCGTGTAATTCTATGGAAGAAGCAGTACTTTTAGCTTGCTTATTTAACAGCGATTTATGTTTAGACTTTATTAAAGCAATAACTTTTTTAGACGCAAAAAGACCTATTACAAAGAAATTACTCCAATCTATAGATTTGGATGCATTACTAAATAATATTCCGCAAGAACAGTTAATAGAGCAAGCAATTTCGGAATATCAACGCTTTAAAGCATATTCAGATAGAAAAATAGAATGGTTATCAACTTTAGAATTGCTATCCAAAAATATTTCTACAGTAAGCGCGTCAGTTCAAAGCCACAATAGACAACTGATAATTGTTAATTGATAATTGATAACTGATTCACAAAATCATTTCCTTAACCATCTGGGCAGTTGCAGGAGCCAACAAAACCCCATTGCGATAATGAGCGCTAGCTAATATAACGTTGTCATATCCTGGAAGTTGCTCGATAACTGGTGCCGGACGATTTTCCGGACGAGGACGCAAACCCGACCAGGTGCGGATTATTTCAGCTTTCGCTAACTCCGGACAAGTTGCGATCGCGCTCTTCAAAGTAGCGTCTAAAAGTTCTTTGTCGGCAAATATTTCACCACCATCTTGGGAAAATTCCACCGTCGCACCTACCCAATAATCCGTAGCTGGATACACCCCCGCACCACAAGGAACTATATAGGTATCGTTACTGGTTATTGCTGGTTGAAATTCTGATTTTCCTAAAGGATGCCCCAAACGAAAATGAATTGCTTGCCCTAATACCGGACGAATATCAACTTTTTGATTTAATTTTTCTGTAAGAAGAGATGAACCAAGTCCGGCTGAGATAATAAACTTGTCTGCTGAAATTACACCATCTGTTGTTTCTAATTCATAAGCTGAAAAACCTCTCTCCAAACCTCTCTCCTGCAAGGAGAGAGGCTTAAAATTCTCCCCATTCCCTGATAGGGAAGGGGGCTGGGGGGTTAGGTTTTCTAAATTCTCCCCATTCCCTGATAGGGAAGGGGGCTGGGGGGTTAGGTTTTTCGACTTCATCCCCAAAGCACTTACACCAAATTTAAAATCGACACCGTTGTGTTTTGCTGCTTCTACTAAAGCTAATGTAAACGCTGTTGGATCGATTTGCCTATCTTGGGGAGAATGAATTGCTCCGATATATTCTTGCGATTTAACATCTACCTGGGGACATATTTTCTCCAGTTGAGCCTTATCTAAAATCTCTAATTGCCAACCTTGATTTTGACGAGTTTCTCGAAGTTTTTCCCAGAAAACTAAATCGTCAGTTGTTACTTGAGGTGATGGTAACAACATTAAAATTCCTTGGCGGTTGAAAGGGATGCGTCGATTTGTTATCGCTTCTAATTCTGGAATTAAAGTTTCATAACGTTGGATGCTGGTTTGGCGCATCCGCCAAGCTTTACCCTTTACCTTGTGGCTGATAATCCCCATTAAAACGCCTAAAGCAGCACCTGTAGCGGCTTGTGCTGGGGTTTGCTTGTCAACAACCGTAATTTTTAATCCTTCAATTAAACTCAGTTCGTAAGCTAAGGTTGCTCCAATAATACCACAACCGATAATAACTATATGATTCATAGATTGGTGGAAACATATAATGTAGAGACGTTGCATTGCAACGTCTCCAAACATCAACAATTCAAACGTACAACATCAGATTTTAACCGCTAAATCTCAACTAAATTGTTTACCGATGACTGGAAAAGCGCTAATCCCATCAGATACAGTCTTTGCTGGGATTAAATCCAAAAATTGGTTAATATCAGCGAAAGCCGCATCATAAGCAGTTAAAGCTTTTCCGGAATTAGCTTCCTTCGCAGCTTGGTCAATTTTCACGAGATTATTAAACATATCTCGGACAATTTTGCGTGCTTGTTTTTGTTGCTCTGGCAAAAGGTTAGAAACAATAAAGTTCATATTCAACCTTGCCTCTGCCATCGGGCCATGTATAAAAGTATCAACATCCCCCCAATCATTGTTTTGAATAAGTTTTTGCAATTCAGAACCACGTTCTTGTACGGCTACGATATCGGGAACGTATTCCTGAATTTTCTCTATTTGCGATGGAGTATAGGTTGGAGGTGCTACAGCGACATTAGGACCGCCGCAACTGATAAGTAATGTTGCTAAAGATACTAGTATTAACGAAAAAACGGGGCGTAGACGCGACATATCGAACTTATTTATCTGGCAATTAACACAGTAATTTTAGCTTGCTAAGGTAATTTATCATTACCGATTACCGATAGATTTTGATAAATTTTTGTACTGTAATCTATTTTTTGAAAAGAACAAAGATTTTATTTTTGAGGTTTTCTAGGTACAATTGCCCCATCATCATTTTTTAACTCCTCACTCCTAACCCCTAACTTTAAAATAAAAAGTTGCATCTATTGTTGCTTTGATCGAAAAAGGCTTGATAAGCTGAACCATTAATAAGTCAGCCTTTTGGCTTTCAAAATAATCGTAATCTTCTTAACAATATCGCTGCTTTATTGCAAAGGGGAGTATTTTCGTGAACGCATCTGAAATGGCAACAAATTTGGAATATGCAAGTAAAATTGCTGCGGTAGTTAATTTATTTAAGTTTGAATTTCCTGACGCAAAGTCAGACTTAAAGCCTTGGAGAAGTGACGAACAAACAATGGAATTAGTAGATCCAGACTCTATAGATATCGGATTCCATTTTCCCGGTGTCAGTAAATCTTGGCAAAGTCGCAGTATATTGACTCAAATTCGTTTTTATCAAGATCCTGTTAATGGGTTGCGTCGTGCAATTGGTGTGGAAGTCGCTGGATTCGATCACCGGGGGGAACAGTGGAAGGTTTCTACGGTGGAAAATTGGAATTTTGTCGGCAAGCTTAAACCTTCTGAAGAAAAGAGAGACAAATTAAAAGATTTTTGTCGTCAAATTCTAGAAGTGTTTAATAGTGATTCGGAAGCAGAAAATAATTAGTTGGTGCTGCTAAATAGTTTTGCAATTTCCATCATTACAGTAAGAAGATTGATATGTACTATCGCGCTTGCCGAAAATTGTATAGCGGTTGTCGCGGATTTGTTCGTAGAATCTATCTCCAGCCCATTTTAATCCCGGTAAAGCGCGATAGGCATCAACAAATACACTACCTGCTGGTAATAACCGTCCAATTTCTTCTGCTGCTGCACTACCTTGCCAGCGTCTTTGGGGATTATCTGCATCAATCAAAATCATTCCTAATTCGCAATCGGTTGATGTAATATTCCACTTTTGCAGTGCTTGTTCATCCTGCATGGGAATGTAATTAAATAATTGTCCCTTGTCTAAATTCTCTAAAATTTGTACTAATGTCACGCAAAGATTGCAGTTGCCGTCGTAAATAACTTGGTAGGTCATAACTAAATAGAAATAGATAAATTAATAGGTTTCTAGTTTAAGTGTTTTAAACAATACCACCTTCCGATCTAATATAACTAGAAATTGCTTAAGGGGGATCGCATTTCTCGATCTGGATTAACTAGAACATATCAAAAAAGACTAACCACTATATCTTTTGCACATAACTTTTAAAATTCTTGTTCCCTCTATCAATAGAAAGTATTACCTTTTAAATAATTCAGTCGATAGAAAGTTTTAAAACTAAATGCATAACCCTAAACTAGAAATATACCGAACTTAAAGAGAGATGCATTATCATGGGCGACACAAACGGAAAACTCGCTTCACGTCTTTATCCGTCTCATATTGATATTCCTGCGAATGTGCGGAGCCAGGTTGTTACACTCCTCAACCAAAGCTTGGCTGCAACAGCAGATTTGAAAAGTCAAGTTAAACAAGCACACTGGAATGTGAAGGGAACTGACTTCTATCAGCTTCATGAGATGTTTGACGAAATTGCAGCCGAGATAGAAGAATACGTTGATATGGTAGCCGAGCGCGTTACCGCTTTGGCTGGATATGCTTGCGGTACAGTTCGTATGGCTGCTGCTGATTCCATATTGCCAGAATATCCTACCGATATTTTGAGTGGAATGGAACACGTAACTGCTTTAGTTGAGCGCTTTGCAGCATATGGCAAGCATTTGAGAGAAGCTATTGACAAAACTGACGAACTCAACGATCAAGACACCAACGATCTTTACGTTGAAATTTCTCGTACCATTGACAAGCGACTTTGGTTTTTAGAAGCTCATATCCAGGTTTCTGAAGTTAAAGCAGATGGTGGAATTAAACAGAAAGCTAGCGTTAACTAAATTTAGTTAATTGTTGAATTTTGTTTGTTATAACGTTCTGAAATAATTTTTTATCAATAATAAACCCGGTTTTTTTGAAAAACCGGGTTTATTAATATTTTAATCTTAAAAATAATGGCTCTTCATTACATAGTATGCTAAATTATGAGCAAGAAATCGCTGCAAAACTTACTATGCAAAGACTTTGACTATTATTTACTTGATTTCTTCCTAAAATCGTTTTTTTTCCCTTCTGCCTACAGCAAAGCTGCCTTCTGCCTTTTTACGATTATTTAGTTAGCATACCAAGTGCTGAAGAACCAAAATAATTTAGGATTTTTATAGGAACTTTTTGGTAAGTATCCTACTTTTAAGTGCGTACTTTTCATTTTATGGATGCATACTTTACTATTAAGTAGTAGCAAGTTAGAAAAGCTATTTTTGGTGGTTTAAATATTATTTTGACGGACAAAAAATAATGGTTAACTAAAACAGCAAATTTTTATAAGTAGGTAGGCGTAATTAAATCTAAAAGGTCATTGCGAGCAACGAAGCAACCTTAATTCACATCTTGCACCATTGTCAACACCACCGGGGGTTGCAAACCCCCAACTAATAGCAAAAGTCCTATAAATAGGACTGGGTAAGTGTTTCAGTCTACTTAAGTAGACTTTCGCTATTAGACTCGGAATTGATTCCGAGGCGGTTATGAAGGCTAATTGAAACTGGTACAAGATATCAGTTAAACAACTACTGCGATGAGCCGCAGCGCAGCACGAATGCTTCGTTCCTCGCAATGACACAGCATATTACATTTATTTGTACTCATCTACTTATAATCCAAAATCTAAAAGAAACGCATCCGTTGTTAAAATCCAAAATCCAAAATTAAAGTGAGGTAAATCTATGACTCAAGCTACTAAAACTCATCTTATTCATGACAGAAACGCTCGCGGTAGAACTCAAATAGGTTGGCTCGATAGTTCTCACAGCTTTTCTTTTGGTGGTTTTTACGATCCAAATCGTTTAGGATTTCGCTCTTTACGAGTAATAAACGATGATAGAGTTGCACCTGGGGCTGGTTTTCCTACCCACGGACATCGAGATATGGAAATCCTCACCTACGTTTTAGAAGGAGCGTTGGAACATAAAGATAGTTTGGGAACTGGTTCGGTAATTCGTCCCGGTGAAGCACAAATTATGAGTGCTGGTACTGGGATTATGCATAGCGAATTCAATTATTCCCAATCGGAACCCGTTCATCTTCTACAAATTTGGATTCTTCCAGATAAGAAAAATTTAAAACCTAGATACGAACAGAAAGCTTTTTCTAGTGAAGAAAGAACCGGACAATTACGTTTAATTGCCGCACATGATGCCAGAGATGGTGCTGTAAAAGTATATCAAGATGTGGATTTATATACTTCAATTTTGCAACCTGGAGACAAGATTAATTATCACGCTCAACCCCATCGTTACACTTGGCTGCACGTAGCTAAAGGTATTGTAAATCTAAACGGTGAAGAATTAAGAGCGGGTGATGGAGTTGAAATTAGTGGCGAAACACAATTGGAAATGACTACCAATGTAGGTGGAGAAATCTTACTTTTTGATTTGGGTTAATCTCAATCTTTAACTTTTTAAAGCTTTGTCAAAAACAGGTTTTATTAGCAACATCTCAATCGAATAAATCTGCATGATGCGTCAACATTACTGAGGCACCATGCAGATTTTTTGATTATACATAATTCATATACCATACATTGGCTATAATTACAACTGTCTTCAGATTGAAGAATAGATAATCATTTTCCACACCAATATCTTTCAATTTAATCAAAACAAGAAAATTTTCTGCAACAATTTAAAATTGAAAATACATTAATAAAACAGTATTGTAAACTGTTACTACTATTATCCTTTAGGTAGAGTAAGCATTTAAAATAAGGGTGTATATTAGTTAAAATGTATAAACATACGGATAAATGCTGAACCTAATTGTAATATAGGTGATTTATAGTATTTGCATAGGTTAAGTTACAAATCAAATTAATTTATTTTCGATCTGAAGTAAGTTGATTCCGAAGGGAAACGTAAGAGAATCTGTGAAGTAGTAAATATCCTTTTAGTTTAAAAAATCAGGTAAAAAATTGAACTATAAGAATACGATTAAAGCTTTATTTAAGGATTGTTTATCTTTGTGTAATTCCGTAGTTAATCATGACATCTCTACCACCAGAATCTCTACCGCCAGAATCTCTACCGCCAAAAAATCTAATTGTAGATGACGATAACAAACCAAAAGAAACTCCCGAACCACCTCGTAAAAAGCGGTGGTGGTTTTGGTTGTTACTTGCCGCACTGCTGTTAGGTGGTGGCGGCTTTTTCGCTTGGCGGATGATGTCTGGAGGAGAGCAAAAACCTGCCGGACAAAATCCTCAAAATCAAAAGGTACCAGTAAAATTAGCTACAGTAAACTCTGGGGTAATTGAAGATAGAGATGAATACATTGCTAGATTAGAATCGCGGCAATCGGTAACTCTTCAACCTCAAATACAGGGAAGAATTACGAAGATTTTCGTCAATTCAGGAGATGACGTGCAAACTGGTAATCCAATTATGCAGATTGATTCGAGGGAACAACAAGCAGCAGTTAACAGTGTTGATGCCGCCGCACAAGCTGCTCGATCTCAATTACAAAATGCGATCGCCACCCTAAAGTCTTTGCAAGCTGAGAGATTATCTAATGTTGCCGATGTTAATTTGAATCAGCAGGAATACGAAAGATATACAAGTTTGGCAGCCCAAGGAGCGGTATCGCAACAAACCAGTCAGCAATATGTGAATAGACTTGCGACAGCAAAGGCTAGGTTGAATGCAATTGATGCTCAAATACAAGCTCAGCAAGCTTCAATTAATCAAGCCGAAAAAGCATTACAACAGGCTCAAGCAAATACCAAACAACAACAAGTCCAGCTTCAGTACTATACTGTTTCTGCTCCGATTCCAGGTCAAGTTGGTGATTTGCTAGTTAAGCAGGGCGATGTTGTTAATACTTCTTCGCAGCTAACTAGTATTACCCAAAATAATCCTTTACAAGTTGAGATTTCAATACCTCAAGAGCGTGCAGCAGAATTACGTAAAGGAATGCCTGTAGAATTAGTTGACAATCAAGGTAAAATTTTGGGTAGGAGTCAGGTATTTTTTATATCTCCTAACGTCAATCAAAATACTCAGTCAATACTTATTAAAGCACTTTTTCAAAACTCTAATAATCAATTAAGAGCAGACGAATACGTTCGCGCCAGAGTAATTTGGCAGCGTCGTCCTGGTGTCTTAATTCCAGCAACATCAGTAGTACGTTTAGCTGGAGAAACTTTTGTATATGTTGCCAAAAAGCCAGATGATTCACAAGCAAACCCAGAATTTATAGCTAAACAAAAGCGCGTAAAATTAGGCAATATTCGCGGTAATAACTATCAAGTTTTAGAAGGATTGAGACAAGGGGAAAGAATTATAGTTTCCGGCATTCTTAATTTAAGAGATGGAGCGCCGATAATGCCTGAGTCTAAATGAATATGGGGAATTGGGCATGGGGGATAGGGCATAGTGAGTAGTTAGGAGTGAAGAGTTAATAGTTATAAATTAATAGTTGTTTCCAATTGATTTACGTAGTGGGGGCATCTTGCGGACATTGCGTCGAGGGAGCAAGATGCTCCCACTACTAACTGTTTTTTATTAAAAATAACTATATTGCTAACTCATAACTTTTAAATCCCAACTCCCAATTCCCAACTCCCAATGCCCAATGCCCAATTACCCATTCCTAACTCCTAACTCCTAACTCATTATTATGTTTGCCGACTTTTTTATTAAGCGACCTGTTTTTACTAGCGTCTGCGCGATTATTGTTCTGTTGGTAGGAGCTATTAGCATTCCAACGTTACCTACAGCAAGATATCCAGAGATTAGTCCGATTCAAATCAATGTTACTGCTAACTATGTTGGTGCGAATGCTGAAGTTGTTGAAAAGACGGTAACAACTGTTTTGGAACAGCAGCTAAATGGTGTGGAAGGGCTGAAGTATATGTCTTCGAGCAGTAGTAACAGCGGCACCAGTCAAATCACTGTGACTTTTGATTCGTCGCGTAATAAAGATATTGCCGCAGTTGACGTGCAAAATCGAGTTTCTTTGGCAGAACCGCAGTTGCCGGAAGCCGTACAGCGAACGGGAGTTATTGTTAGTAAGGAATCAAGTAACATTCTCTTGGCGATGGGGCTTTATAGCGAAAACCAAGAGTTTGAGAATGTATTTTTAAGTAATTATGCTGACCTTTATATCAGAGATAATCTACAGAAAATCGATGGTGTGAGTCGAGCGCAAATCTTTGGGGAACGTCGTTATGCTATGCGTTTGTGGCTCGATCCCAATCGTCTTGCTAGTCGCAATTTAACGGCTCAAGATGTAATTAATGCCCTCAACGAGCAAAACGTACAGGTGGGTGCGGGACAACTCGGACAGCAGCCGTCACCGCCAAACCAGATGTATCAAATTGATTTACGCGCTGTTAGTAGACTGCAAAATGTCTCGGAGTTTGAAGATATTATTATCAGAAGTGGGGAAAATGGCGTTTTAATCAAGTTGAAAGATGTAGGAAGGGCGGAGTTAGGAGCGGAAAATTACAACTCGTTTTTAAGATTTAAGGGTAATGAAGGGGTAGGTGTGGGAATATTCCCTACTCCTGGAAGTAATGCTTTGGAAGTTGCTGCTGCTGTTAAAGCGGAAATGGCTAATTTAGCTAAAGATTTTCCGCCGGGAATGCAGTATCAGGTGGCGTTTGACACGACTGCTTTTGTGGAAGAATCGCTTTCAGAAGTTATCAAAACGCTGTTGTTATCTATTGGTTTAGTTGTTTTAGTAATCTTTATTTTCTTACAAGATTGGCGAACAACAGTAGTACCAGTTATCACAATACCTTTGACGTTAATTGGTACTTTTGGTTTTGTGAAAATTTTTGGATTTTCAATTAATACCTTAACTTTATTTGGTTTAACTTTAGCAACGGGGATGGTTGTTGATGATGCAATTGTAGTGGTTGAAGATATTTCTCGCTTGATTAATCAAAAGGAAATGTCACCAAAACAAGCTGCTTCAGCAGCAATGCGTGAATTAACTGGAGCGGTAATTGCAACTTCTTTAGTATTGATGGCAGTATTTATTCCGGTAGCATTTTTCCCAGGTTCTACAGGTAAGATTTATCGTCAATTTGCCTTAACAATTGCCTTTGCTGTCGCGATTTCCACATTTTTAGCATTAACTTTGACTCCTGCTTTATCGGGATTATTATTTAGAAGAAAAACTAGAAGTAGCGGTTTTTTAAATAAAATTTTCGATGCTGTTAACTGGTTTTTGGATTCGTTGCGAGATGGATACGAATGGATTTTGCAACGTTTGACGCATCTTAAATTTTTAGTATTAGTGGTATTTGCTGCACTATTAGTAACTACTGGTTGGCTTTACACCATAGTTCCTCAAGCATTTTTACCGGAAGAAGACCAAGGTTATTTTATTACGATTATTCAAGGACCGGAAGGGGTTTCGCTTAATTATACGAGTAAAGTAATGCAACAGGTAGAACAGCAAATCCTGGAATTACCGGAAGTAGTGGGTACTTTTGCGATCGGTGGTTTTGGTTTTAGCGGCAGTACTGCTAACAACGGCGTAATTTTTACCACTTTAAAACCTTGGGGAGAAAGAACTGGAAAAGGGCAATCTTCTTTAGAAATTATTGGTAGATTAATGCAAAAGTTTGGTGGCATTACCGATGCAAGAGTTTTAGCAGTTAATCCCCCATCGATTCAAGGTTTGGGTAGTTTTAGCGGCTTTCAATTTCAATTGCAAGATAGAAGAGGAAACAGCAGCTTGAATGTAATGCTGCAAGAAATGGGAGAATTAATAGGAGCAGCCAGTCAAAGAGAAGAAATAGCAGCTGCTTTCAGTACTTTTTCGGCGAATATGCCGCAATTATTAATTGAAGTCGATCGCAATCGAGCCAAAGCATTGCAGGTAGATATTGACGATATTTTTAGTACTTTGCAGACTTATATAGGTTCGAGATACGTCAACGATTTCAATTTAGAACAGCGGACTTATCGAGTTTACGTGCAAGCAGATGCTCAATATCGTTCCAATCCAGAAGATATCGGTAAATTATACGTTCGCTCCCAAAATAATCAAATGATTCCTATGAATAACTTAGTAACAGTTACTTCAACCACTGGAGCGCAAACTATCAATCATTACAACCTATATCGTTCGATTGAAATTAACGGACAAACAGCACCAGGTTATAGTTCTGGACAAGCTTTAGACGCAATGGAAGAAGTTGCAAACCAAACCTTACCGAGAACTTTTGGTTACGAATGGGCCGGAATTTCAGCAGAAGAGAAGGAATCGGGGGGACAAGCACCGTTAATTTTTGGTTTGGGACTTGTTTTTGTATTCTTAGTATTAGCAGCGCAATACGAAAACTATATCGATCCTTTAATTATCATGCTTTCAGTTCCTTTAGCTATTTTGGGGGCGCTGTCGGCACAGTATTTAAGGGGTTTAGAAAATGATGTTTTTTGCCAAGTTGGTTTAGTAATGTTGATTGGTTTGGCTTCTAAAAACGCCATTTTAATTGTAGAATTTGCCAATCAATTAAGAGAAGAAGGACTTGCGATTAGTAAAGCAGCAGTACGTGCAGCAGAAGAAAGATTACGACCTATTTTGATGACAGCTTTATCAACTTTATTAGGAATTTTTCCTTTATTAATAGCGAAAGGTGCTGGTGCTGGTAGCCGTCAATCTTTGGGTACTGCTGTCTTCGGAGGAATGTTTGTTGCCACGTTTTTAAGTTTGTTTGTAGTTCCAGTTTTGTATATTGTAATTGTGTCTTTACGAGAGCAATTATTGCCTTCTAAAAAAGAAGATGAAACAGTGGAATCTGTGGAAACAAATGGTAAAGTCCCGGCAATTCGGGAATAGAATTGGGAGTCCGCAGTTAGGAGTTAACTTAAACAGCCCTGTTTCCTACTCCCGATTTCCTATTTTCTCTTAAATGTCAACCTGCAATTTATGTCAAATTTTGTTACGAGTGTGTAAGTTCTACAAACAAGTGTTTACCGCTTTGGGCTTTAATGACAATAATGGTTTTGTGGATATGTAAAACCCCATAAAAGCTCCCAACCTGACATGGAAGTTAATTAATGCAGTTCTCGCGGGCGATTGGTATTGCTAAATGGATTGCACCATGTCCATCAGCGCTAATTTTACGCCTTAGTGCTATCGCTTTGCACCAAGCATATATTTTTAGTTTGGGAGTTTTAGCAATTTACGTCTATTTATCGATGGCTCCAAAGTTTTACTTCAGTTAAGAGACTGCAAAAAATAACTTCCGGAGCGATTACCGCAATTTTTAATTATAGCAATTGGTATTTTACTAACTGCATCTGCTGTTTTCTTGAGGTTTAATTCATGAAAAGAACATTTTTTATTGTTGTACTAGCTATTTTCTTCACTTTCGATATATTTTTCGCTATATCAAGTGCTGTAGCGGAGAATCTTAAGGGTTCGTCAAATGTGGAAATTGTAAATCCCAGCGAAGGTACAAAAGCAATTTTTACAGATACTACTGACGATAATAGTCAAACCGAAGCAGGAGCGTTGATGCGTAACTAATAACCCTGCAAAGAGGGATACTTGTTAATTCCCGATTTCAAGAAATTTATATTGTGTTTCTCGCAAAAGCATTAATTTAGTTGATTAATTGATTATTTTCTGAAGAAAACACCGTTCTTAACTAGCAATCATAAAAGTTAAAAATACTACTATCGGTTTGCTTAATAAGGTTTTTGACTAAAAACTTGAACCTATTTACCAAACCGATATTATTTATGAACCTATCAATTGTTCGGAAGTCACAGATAAATATCAGAAAAAAAACTATTTTTTATCAGAAAATTTCAGCAATTTTTATTTAATCACCGAGTGATTTAGGAGATGGGGGACAAGGTGACAAGGAGAAATTAACTGATTACTGATAACTGCTCACTGATTACTGTTCACTGTTAACCGCATTATGGTAGTTTAAATTTAAACAATAAATAATTCTTATCCTTATGGCTGGAGTGAAATCTTGGGTGTAGAACTACGCAGTTATGTATATCTCGATAATTTGCAACCTCAACACGCAGCGTATATGGGAACGGTAGCCCAAGGTTTTTTACCACTGCCAGGAGACACTTCTTTATGGATTGAAATTTCTCCTGGGATCGAAATCAATCGAATTACCGATGTAGCGCTAAAATCTGCTTCGGTTCGTCCGGGGGTACAGATGGTAGAAAGGCTGTATGGTCTGCTGGAAGTACATTCTAGCTCTCAAGGAGAAACTCGCACTGCGGGACAAGCTATTTTAGCGGCTTTGGGAGTTAAAAGAGACGAAGGGCTTAAACCCAGGGTGGTTTCAAGTCAAATTATTCGCAATGTTGACGCTTATCAAACACAACTGATCAATCGAACTCGACGGGGACAGATGTTATTAGCGGGACAAACTTTGTATGTATTAGAAGTTGAACCTGCTGCTTTTGCTGCATTGGCTGCAAATGAAGCCGAGAAGGCTGCTGCAATAAATATCCTGGCTGTTAACGCTGTGGGTAGTTTTGGCAGACTTTATTTAGGGGGACAAGAACAGGATATACTTGCAGGTGCAGATGGAGCGTTAGCAGCAATTGAAAACGTAGCTGGTAGGGTAAATTCCCACAGTAAGCGTCAGCAGTAAAGATTAATTATGGCAAATTTAGAGCATCTAACTTTACTTAGAACTGGTACTTTTAAAGGGGATGAATGGAGAAAGAAAAATCCCCAAGTTGAATTAGATTTAAGTTCGGCAAATTTATATGGATACAACCTTGCAGGTGCAAATCTCCAAGGTGTGAATTTAAGCCATGTAAATTTGGAAAATGCTTGGTTAATACGAGCAAGTTTAATTGAAGCTAACTTTAATAGCGCTAATCTTAGCAATACAAATTTTCAAGAAGCTAATTTAATCAAAGCTAATTTTAGTTTAGCCAAACTAAATAATGCAAATCTTACAAAAGCTAATTTAAGTCTTGCTAATTTGATTGGGGTTGATTTAACTTCGGCGAATCTGCAAGATGCTTTTATGAGTGAAGCTAACTTGATTGGCACTAATTTAACAGGCGCTAATCTCAAAGGTGTAGATTTAGGGGGAGCAAAGCTAAACCGCGCTAATCTTTGGAGAGCAGCTTTACATGATGCTAACCTGATTGGTGCTGAACTGAGAAACGCCAATTTGTACGAGGTGGAAGCAACGGGCGCTTATTTCTATCAAGCTAATTTAAGCAAAGCAAATTTAACCAAAGCTCACCTCGGTGGTGCATATTTATTGCAAGCTGATTTGAGCGAAGCAGATTTGAGAGGTGCCGATTTAAGGTGGGCAAACCTTAAAGGCGCTAACTTTACAGGTGCAAATCTTAGGAATGCAAAACTTCAAGGTGCTAATTTGCTCGGTGCTAATTTTGATCGAGCAATAGTTGATAATTAGCAACAATAGCAAAAATAGCAAAAGCTCGATCAAAAGCTGACTGCTTTTGCTGCGGAATATAATGCTGTTTTAATAAAATCCGTATTAACACTATCAGTAAATGTTACATAGATAGGACTTACACAATCATAAATCGTCATTGCGACCGGAACGCGGTGTAGGGAAGCAATCCCAGCACATGGGAAGATTACTTCGCGCAGCGAATAATGACGCATTTACGTTACCTTTGCATAAATCCTAATAGAATCAAGATAAATATTAGCTATTACTTTTTATATTTTTTATAGAATATTTACTAACTATTTACCATTTTCTGTTCAACTGGAAATTATTAATAACCATAGAAATAATTTAATTTGACTAAATTTTGACTAAATTTTGACTAAATACTAAATTGGCTGAAAATTAAACTATTAATGTTATAAAATCTCTATTTATTGAAATTTTCTTTTAAAAATGAAATTTAAGCAAAAAAATCGGGAATACTAAATTTACCAAGATTATTTACAGGGAGCAAGCGGTCGATGCAAAAAAATAAATTGAATCCAAGTTTAAAAAATACACTTCCTTTACATATACCCACTGAATTTATCAAAATAGATCGAGAAGAGTGCGATCGCGCTATGCCAGAAGTTGATGAAGCTCTACAGGCAGAAGTTCCGTTTAAGGATGAAGAAGAGTCATTTGAAGCATCCGATTTGTTAAAGCAGGGAATTGAACAGCAACAAGCTGGAGACTTCAATGCTGCAATCAAAGCTTTACAGCACTCTAGTGCATTATTTCAAGCCTATGGAAATTTTGCGTCACAGGCTCAAGCACTTTTTTATTTAGCGCTAGTAGCTTATTGCTCTGGCGATTATAAAAGCGTTATATCTTACGCTCAACAATGCTTGTCTCTGGCTAAAGAGACTCAACAGGAACAGTTGCAGATACAAGCGCTTTCACATTTAGGCAACGCTTATCGTCATTTAAAACAACACTCTGAAGCTATTGAATTTTTACAAGAATGTTTGGAAAAAGCTCAAGAAATACAAGATAGTCGCTCTGAAATAGCAGCACTGAATAATTTAGGATTAGTTTATAAAGCTTTAAATAATCTTTCTCAGGCAATAGAATATCAAGAAAAAAGTTTAGAATTAGTGCGAGAACTTCAGGATAATTGGGGAGAAGAGCAAATATTAAAAAATTTAGGTAATGCTTGGTACGCTTTGATGAATTACTCTAAAGCAATTAATTACTACGAAGATTGTATAGTTGTATCTCGCTTACTAAAAAACAATCGCACTAGCATTCAAGTATTAAAAAATATTGGTAATGCTTGTTATGCTTTGGGTGAGTATAAAAAAACAATTATTTACCATCAAGAACGCTTTCAATTAGCAAAAGAAACTCAAGATACACGTGCCCAAGAACAATCTTTAGGTAGCTTGGGAGTTGCTTGTGAAGCTTTAGGAGATTACCAAGGGGCGATGTCTTATTATGAAGAACTTTTGCGAATAGCGAAAGAAATCAAAGATCGCCGCAGCCAAGATCAAGCTCGCGCTAGTCTGAAAACTGCTTGTTATGCTATTGGCGACTACGCTAGAGCAATGAAATACGATTAAAAGAGTAGTTAGGAGTTAGGAGTTAGGAGTTTTGATTAATTGATTCTCCTAATCCCTAATTTTCAATTCCCAATGCCCAATACCCAATGCCCTATTCCCCGTTCCCTCTTACTTCTTAACCGATTGCTGCTGAAGATATTCCAAAGCTTCTTGGGTTTCGATTTGAGGAAATTCTACATAGAAATTACTTACGCTTAAAAAGGATTCTGGTGCTGCTAAGGCAATAACTTGCTCGCCCCATTTATGCAGCCAAGGAATTAAACTTTGAGGTGCAACCGGAGTACACAACCAAATTTGTGAGGGATTTAATTTTCTCAGAGCGGTGGCTGCTGCTGCTATAGTCATACCCGTAGCAATGCCATCATCGACTAAGATAATAGTTGCTTTCTCAACCGTTACTTGAGAACAAGCAGGATTTAACTGTGCCTCTAACGATTTAGCACATTCTATTGCTGCATTTAAACTTGCCTGCCGTTTTTCTCGCGAGTAAAATTTGAAGCGAAACATCCGATTATCCGCCCAAATTACACTTCCTGAAGCAGTCACTGCACCGATGGCTAATTCCTCATTTTGCGGATGACTAATTTTTTTCGCGACTTCTATTTTTAAAGGACAATCAAGCAAACGCGCGACTGGCAAAGCAACTGGCAATCCCCCTCTAGGTAAAGCATAAACAATTGGTATTGGTTTTAATCCAGATTCAACCTGTTGTTTGTTTAACTGAGAACGAATTGCTTGCGCTAACTCCTCACCAGCAGTTTCGCGATTTTGAAAAAGTGGGTTGTATAACATGATTTACTAAACACTTTACAACGGCATTGGCTTGAATTTTGCTATCGTCTACTCGAATTAGCTGATATAATAAAGGGTTATAGATACAAGTATTACGCAAAAAAAGCGTACCCGAACCGATCTTTTTAAAGATTATTTTCTCAAAAGCAAGTTTAATTCAAATGAGCAGCGAAAATCAGTTAAGTCTTTTTGAGGACTCAACTCTTAATCAAAAAGATGCTATTCCAAAAGATGCTAAAGTTCCTATTCCTCCAGGTACTTATCAAACCATGAAGGAATTGGCAGAACATTGCAATAATTGTCAGCGTTGTGAACTTGGAAAGACTCGTCAAAACGCCGTGGTAGGAAGAGGAAATCTTCAAGCACCCATCATGATTATTGGAGAAGCACCCGGTCAAAATGAGGATGAAACCGGACTACCTTTTGTAGGAAGAGCGGGACAACTTCTTGAGAAAATCTTGGCTTCGGTAAAACTTGATAGCGAACAGGATATATATATAGCCAATATTAATAAATGTCGTCCTCCTGACAATCGCAATCCAACTGTTGAAGAAATCAAGGCTTGTAAACCATACCTTTTAGAACAAATTAGGCTGGTTGACCCGAAAATCATCCTTTTGACAGGTGCGACAGCCCTCAAAGGTTTACTCGCAGAAAAACGTGGAATTACCAAAATTCGCGGACAGTGGATAGATTGGGAAGGCCGTTTATGTATGCCTATTTTTCATCCTTCCTATTTGCTGCGTAATTCTTCTCGCGAAGTCGGTAGTCCCAAATGGCTGATGTGGCAAGATATTCAAGCTGTTAAGGCAAAATTTGACGAAATTCAGAAAAGTTAATTTTGTATATTGTTTCCTGAAATAGCGGAGACGTAGCAGTGCTACGTCTCTACATGATTGTTTTTCTAAAATCCAAAATCTAAAATCCGTCTTGAAAAGTTTGCTCAACGGGGGGAACCCCCGCACCGTAACTTTCCGCAAAATCCAAAATGTTAGATTTTTGTTCTATCAGTTAAAATCTCATATCCAGTTTCTGTAACTAATACAGTATGCTCAAACTGTGCTGAATAAGAATTATCTACAGTTACCGCAGTCCAACGATCGGATAAAGTTTTACAGAATTTAGAACCAGCATTTAAAATTGGTTCGATTGCTAATGTCATTCCCTTACGCAATTTGACATTAGGCATTTCACGGGTGCGGTAATTAAAAACGGAAGGTTCTTCATGCAAGTTTCTGCCAACACCATGTCCCGTAAAATCTTCAACTACGCTAAAACCATTAGCTTTTACATGGTCTTCAATCGCACCAGCAATATCCATTAAATAGTTGCCAGCTTTGACTTGCTCAATACCTTTGTAAAGAGATTCTTCAGCGATACGAATTAATTTAGCATCTTTATCACTGACCTGCTCAACGGCAATTGTGATACAGGAATCACCGTGAAATCCCTGGTAAAAAGCACCAGTATCAACCTTTAAAACATCTCCAGAACGAATCACTTTCTTCGCACTGGGAATACCATGTACCACTTCATTGTTGATGCTTGAACAAATAGAACCGGGGAAACCGTGATATCCCTTAAAGCTTGGTGTTGCACCCATTTCACGAATGCGTTTCTCAGCATATGCATCCAAATCCGCTGTAGTCATTCCTGGCTTTACCAACTCAGAAATTTCTTTTAATACAGTGGCAACAATTTTTGCCGATTCACGCATAATTTCAATTTCACGCGCTGATTTGATTTCAATTCCCCTACGCTGTCTTTTAGGGCGACTTTCTTTGGCTGGTTGAGAAAGCAGGTTACTTAAGATGTTCATAAAATTAAAATTATTCGCGTGTTGCCGCTTAAATGTAAATTGATTGGCGAGGTTAATTGAGAAACAATACTATATTTAAAGTTAACTTATTTTGTACCAATTGCCCCGTCAGGGGATGGGGAGAGGGGGGGGATGGGGGAATGGGACAGGGAGTTAGGAGTTAGGAGTTAGGAGTTAGGATTTATTAATTGATAACTGATAATTGACAACTGTTCACTGTTTTTGGTTTGCGAATACGAAAGGGCCTGCGGTAACAACTACAATTTTGTCTGGATGAAGTAATTCGCGTGCTGCTTGATTTACTTGTTCGGGGGTAACTACTTGAATTTTCTCTGTATAACTACGTAATTCTTCTGTATTTAAACCTAATACGTTATTTCTGATGATTCTATAGGTTAGTTCGTCGGGAGAAGCAAGGGAAACATTATAGTTGCCCGTTAAATTACGCTTGGCATTTTCAACTTCCGCAGCCGTTACACCCTTTTTATGTAAATCTTCTAGTAGTTGGCGCGTGCTGGCGATCGCCTTGGTGGTGTCTTCTGGACTGGTTTGCATTTCAATCAAAAACGTTCCAGAATTTTTACCAGCGAGGAAGTTACTATAAATACCATAGGTTAAACCCAAGCGATCGCGTATTTGAGAACCTAGTCTGCTCGATAAAGTATCGCCACCTAAGATATGATTTAAAACTGTTGCAGCATAATATCTGGGATCTTGACGATTAATCGCTTTGCTACCCATAAAGGTGATTGCTTGGACTTTACCAGGAACTACTGGGTTAAAGCGAACAATTGACTTGGGTAAATCTACGGCTGGATATTTGGCTTCGGGCGTTTCTCCTGAAACTTGCCAATCTCCAAATTCTTTTTCTATCAGCTTCTTAACTTGGGCTGGCTGAAAATCACCAACTAAAGCTAGTACTGTGGTATCAGGACGATAATGTTTTTGGTGAAAGTTAACTACATCGCCACGAGTAATTTGCTGCAAACTTGCTTGTGAAGGAAAACTATAATCCGGATGTGTTTTGGGAAAAACTGCTTGTGAAAAAGTTTTTTGGGCAACTTCTTCTGGATCGTCTAAATCTTGCTTGAGCGCCGTTAAAGCTTGTTGACGTGTTAGCTGCAATTGATTGCGGGGAAAAGTCGGATTTTTAATTACATCTCCTAAAGTTTTGACTAACACCGATAAATCGTCTGACAAGCTGTTACCTTCAAAGTACACGCCTTCGCGATAAGTTTTGATATCTAAACTTGCACCACAATCTTCTAAAGTTTTAGCGATACTTAAAACGTCTTTATCTTTAGTTCCGTTCATTAAATTATCTGCAACCAAAGACGCTAAACCTGCTTTGTGATTTGGATCGAATTCTGTACCAGCTTTGATATAGCTACCCAGAGTTACTGTAGAAGTGCTTTTATCTGGTAACAGCAGAATTTCTAAGCCATTAGGTAAAGTAAATTTTTCGGGTATTATCCGACTTGTTGAAGTGATAGTCGAATCTACTGGTGGTAGATACTGAACTAAATCGGCATTTCTAAGAGTGCTTTTAGAAAAATTCTGGCTGTTTTCTGTGAAAATTTCTTTATTATCGATTTTTTCTTTAGCTGCTAAATCGGTTGGTTTAAAAAAGCCTACTGTTTGCTTTTGCTGTTGTAAATATTTTTGAGCTACCTGTTGCACGTCTTCAACTGTGACTTTTTGGATGGCAGCTAAATAACGATCTGTATAAGTGTAATCGCCTGTAGTTGCTTCATCATTACCTAACTGCATTGCCAAAGAGGTAATATCGCGATTGCTTAAAATTACTGAAGCTTCTAATTGAGCTTTTGCTCTACTTAATTCTTCTGCTGTAATTTCTGATGAGGTTAAATTAGCAATCTCGCGATCGATTATCGATTTAATTTTAGATAAATTATCAGCGGAATTTGCCGTGACTAATAATTCGTACCAACCTGCATCTTGTAAGCTAATGACACTTGCCGACACATCACTAGCAATTCCTAAATTTACTAAAGCTTGATAAAGACGCGAATTTCGTCCTTCTGCCAAAATATAATCCATTACATCTAAAGCTGGTATATCCTGATGTTTTGCTGAAGGTAGGGGATATACAGCTTGAAATAATGGTGCAGAACCGGGTTGTTTTAATACAATTGGCTCGGAGAAATTAGAAACGTCTTTATTTATATTATTCTCGACATTCTCGACAACTTTATCTTTTAAATTTGTATGTTTATTTACTGGTATTTTGCCAAATATTTCTTTTACAGCCTCAAGAGTTTTGTTAGTTTCAATGTCACCGACAATTACTAACACTGCATTATCAGGGCTGTAAAAATTCTGGTAATACTGCTTGACTTGTTCTAGAGTAAACTTCTCGACATCTTGCTCGGTTCCACCAACAGGTAGTCCATAAGGATGATTGGGAAAAGCAGCCCGCATAACCGCTCGATTCAAACGATACTCCGGGCTATTTTCGTAACCCTTCAACTCAGAAATTACCACCCGCTTTTCACTATTTAACTGCTTCGTCTCAATAACAGCATTCTGCATTCTGTCTGCTTCTAAAGTCAAAAGCGCCTTTAACTTATTCCGTTCGGCAGTACCGTAATATACTGTTTGATCGTGACTGGTGAAAGCATTTGAATCGCTACCCAAAGCACTAAAAAGTTTGCCAAATTGTACGGGACGGCTTTTTGTGCCCTTGAACATCATATGTTCCAACTGGTGAGCAATACCATTTACACCCTGTTTCTCATTGCGGGTTCCGACTTTATACCACACCTGTACGCTTACCACTGGTGCGGTATGTACTTCCTTTGTTATTACTGTTAGACCATTTTTTAAAGTGGTTTTACGAACGTTTTCTGCTACCGTCAGTATTGTATTTTCTTTTGTCACTAATTCCTTGCGATTATTTACGCATTTTGAAGCAGCTAATAACTTGCTGCTATCCGATTCACCACCAAGAAATAGAAGTAGGATCGGTACTAGCCCTAAAAGTAAAGACGGAAAACGACAAATACGCAAAAATGTAAAATATACAGGCATTTATTTGCTTGATCTATCTGTAATTTTAATTACAAATTTTTATTTTGAATATAGTCTAATCTGCTATCGGAATCTGTCGCCTCGGCAACACTACAGAGAATGTTTATTCTACAGACAAAAGTAATTAATTACAACTATATAGATCCGTTTCGATTTCTAAGTAACTCGTAGGGAACGGGGAAAAGGGAACGGGGAATAGAAAAAAGCAATTCTAAATTTAGTCAATCGTTAAATTACGAATAAATTCCAACGGTAAATTATCTGTATCGGCGATGAAAGCAACTTCATAGATACAGTTGCCGATTTGCTGTTGAGTTGGTTCTAAAAGTACTTTCAGTGGTTGGATTATTTCAGGTTGCTTGTGGGATGCTTCGGCAAAATTTTCTTTTATGTTTTTTAACCAACTGGGTAAATCGGGTGCAGCCTCAGTGATATCGAAAGATAGATGATAATATCCCACATAATGTTCGTCATTGAATGCATCTGGAGCGGATTTCGGTTCGGGAATTTGAATTAACTCAATTCTTCCTCCCAATCCTTCCATCCAACAAGCCAGAGTATAGCCCGTCGTGAAGCGATCGCATACCGTAAAACCCAATTGTTCGTAGAAGGCGATCGCACGGTGGATATCCGCAGTACGAATAGAAGCGTGATGCATTTTTTATATTTTTTTTGCTAAATATTACTCAAATGTTTATAAACAAAGGTTAGGAGTTATAACACAGAAGACTCCTAACAAATTAATGATTAATCATAGTTACAACTATTCAAACAATCTAAAGTAAGGGTAGCGTACCGGAACGCCGGGTTCCTTATCTAAATCAAAATTTATTACTTCCCAGCAAGCATCGTCACTAGTTTCGGGACTAAAATCTACTGGTAAGCCGTACAATCGTGCAGAAGTAACTTCTGAATTTTGTCCCCCGCGCCACGGCGAACTACGTTCCAAATAACCGCCCATTAATTCCTGATAGCGGCGAGCAATAATCACTTTAGTAGCGCGATAGCCTTGAGTATATAGTTTATCAAGCGCCTCGTGAATTTCAAACCTGATTCCATCGGGATGAGTATGCTGACGATACCATTCATCCTTCCACCTCCGCCAATGTCGCCCAGATTGGAGGTGAATTAATTCGCTTGTTTTCGGATTCGCTTCAAAAGCTCCGTGGCGGGGACATAAATAAGTATCAGTTAATGTCAGTGCCGGAATAGTTTGACGACAATGAGGACATTGAATTTCTGGCCCAAACATGGGGTACTGCAAGCTTAGATTCATCATGAAGTGTATATAAACATCTTTATTCTGAATGGGATTATTTTGTTTAATTTTACACTTTCAATACAACTCATCTAAGTAGACGAACGCGCAAAATTTTAATTTATCGGACTTATATCGGATTTATCTCGGACTTATAAATTTGTTTTACTTAAAAACTATATTCATTAGTAGAACATAAGTGAGATAAATAAATCAGTTTTTTTTGGACATAAATTGGACATCAAAAGGGCGATTGATATTTCAGTTTTTATATTCCAACGATCGTTGAAATTTTGAAAAATCACCTAAACCTAATGATATTCTAGTTATACTTTAAGCTTCTATAGTCTCGAAGCAAGCTATGCAGTTCAAGATTTCATAATTAATATTCTATCGTGTCTAGCACTTCCTACTGGTCTTCTCCCGATATTTCAGCAGCAGCTTTCGTTGCAGCGAATGCTGTGGTAATGGGTTCGGTTAGCGTTGCAACAAAAGCAAGCATTTGGTATGGCGCGGTGGTCAGAGGTGACGTAGAGCGCATTGAAATTGGTGAATGTACCAACATACAAGACGGAGCAATTCTCCACGGCGACCCCGGTCAACCTACTATTTTAGAAGACTACGTTACCATTGGACATCGAGCCGTAGTGCATTCGGCATACATCGAACGCGGAAGTTTAATCGGTATTGGCGCAATAATACTTGATGGAGTCCGTGTAGGAGCAGGAAGCATAATTGGTGCAGGTGCGGTAGTAACCAAAGACGTACCTCCCTCATCTTTGGTAATTGGAGTTCCTGGTAAAGTAATACGTCAAAATTCCCCCCAAGAAGTAGCAGAACTAATCGAACACGCCAAACGCTACGAGAAATTAGCTTTAGTTCACGCTGGGAAAGGCACGGATTTGGGGTTTGTTTAAGGGTGAGGGATGGGGGGATGGGGTGACAACGGGACAAGGGGACAAGGGGCGATTCTTTAAGTAGCGAGTAGCGAGTAAAGAATGAATATTACCAATTACCAATGCCCAATGCCCAATGCCCAATTACCAATTACCAACTTCTAACTGTTCATTGATAACTGAATTTGTAAACATTCTTTACACGTAGGGGTAGAAAAATTTGCCTTCTTCAGCTAAGAATAAAAATGAGAGTAGTTGATAAAACTTAAAATTTTACGTAAAAGAGGAGTTCTAGATATGGGCATTGATACTCGTATATTGATCGTTGTAGCACCTTTAGCTATTGCTGCTGGTTGGGCATTATTCAATATCGGCGCTGCTGCAATACGACAGTTGCAAACTTTTTTAAATAGAGAAGCGTAAATTTTTCATAATTATCGCGCTAGGAACCGGCTGTTTTCCTTTACGGAACAGTCGGTTTGATTAATTTGGGCATTCGGGACGGGGGAGATGGGGAGATGGGGAGATGGGGGAGATGGGGGAGATGGGGAACTTAAGCTTTGACCTTACTAACTCCTAACTCCTAACTCCTAATTCTTAACCTTTAACCTTTGACCTTATCAAAATGGATATGGATATAGATTCTTTACTACAGCCTCGCAAACGCTTTGGCGTTCATTTGGGGTTGGAACGCATTGAGAAGCTTTTGGCGAATCTTGGTAATCCACACTATCAAGTTCCGATTATTCACGTTGCTGGGACGAATGGGAAGGGTTCTGTTTGTGCTTATTTATCTGCGGTTTTAACGCAGGCTGGATATACTACCGGACGCTATACTTCTCCTCATTTGATTGATTGGACGGAACGAATTTGCTTGAACGAACGGCAAATTTCAGAAACGGAACTTGGTAATTTATTGATTGAGGTGCAGGAGGCTATTAATCCTCAAGAAGAATCACCGACTCAGTTTGAAGTATTTACTGCTGCTGCTTGGCTGTATTTTGCTCGTTATGCGGTTGATGTGGCTGTGGTAGAAGTTGGACTGGGAGGGCGTTTAGATGCGACAAATGTTTGTGCAAAACCAATAGTAACTATTATTACTTCTATTAGCCGCGACCATTTGCAACAGTTAGGTTCTACTCTATCGGCGATCGCCAAAGAAAAAGCTGGTATTCTCAAGGCTGAATGTCCGGTAATTATTGGACAATTACCATTAGAAGCAGAACAAGTAGTACGGGAATATGCCTCGCAATTGCAATGTCCGATTATTAAACCCGAACCGGCAACAGAACTTGATGATAATTGGGCTTGCGTGCAGATAGGGAGAGAAGAGAAAACTATAAAATATTCTTTACCCCTGAAAGGTGAAATACAGTTAATTAATTCTGCTTTGGCTATAGCTGCTTTAGGAATTATCCAGGAGCAGGGTTGGCAAATATCTGAGAAAGCTATTGTTGAAGGTATAGCAAAAACCCAGTGGTTGGGAAGAATGCAGTGGACTACTTGGAATGGACGCAAATTACTACTTGATGGCGCTCATAATCCAGCCGCAGCAGAAGCATTACGAAATTATGTTGATACGTTAGTCGATGTGGAGGATCGAACTCAGGTTGGGGTGACTTGGGTGATGGGAATGCTTTCAACTAAAGAACACGATCGAGTTTTCCAAAGTTTATTACGACCAAATGATCGATTGCATTTGATACCTGTACCAGATCATAGTTCGGCTGACGAGCAGGAATTAGCGCAATTAGCGAAGAATATTTGTCCGGAATTAAGTCTGTGCGATACATATCCTGACTTATCAACAGCGCTTTCAACAGCTTTTAGTTCGGATCGTAATTTGGTTGTTTTATGTGGTTCGCTTTATTTAGTGGGGCATTTTTTGCAGAATCAACACTTAGAAATGTAGTTGAAAGTTTTACGTAACCTCACCCCGCCTAAAAGCACCGCCTCTCCTGATTTATGGCTAAGGTGTACAGATGAGTTTTCTAATGTTTTATAGCGTTTTGATTTCCCCTAGCCCCCCTTAAAAAGGGGGGAATTGGAATTAAAGTCCCCCTTAAAAAGGGGGATTTAGGGGGATCGGAATGTGTGTACACCGAAGTTACTAAGGAGAGGAGAAGGGTTGAGGTTTTAGTTATGTAGCTAATTTAAGAGAAAACACGTAGATAACAAAAATATATTTTATCTAGTTAGCAAAAATACTTATTCTGTGATGAGTTGATAAAAATTTGTAAATAAGTTACTTAATTATTTTTATTTTATTTAATTGCTAAATAATTGTTTGTGGTGAATTAGTAATCAAAACTCCGCAGAACTACTAACATATTTACAATATCTATACTTAAATCTTCATAATTATCAAATTCAATAGTCAAACATACTGACCTAGTTACCGCTGCAAACTTTGCTGTATATTTATGAATCCAGTGTTAGCACTGAGTACATTCATGATAGATAATTGTTTTAATTAATCGATGTTATAACTAATTAACTGCATGATGAAATATTGGGATATGTCATATTTATCGCTGAAAAAAGCATAATGTTTTTTACGTCTTTTATGAGAGTAAGGATTGCTTAAGTTGAGATTAAATGTTCTCTAGATAAGCATTTTGACCGATTAAATAAAGATTGACTTTTACGGTGATGGTTGTAGATAAGTGACATTAGTTATGCAAAATTAGCTGTCATACAAGTAACAGCTATTTGTTTGAACAAATGAATTTTAATAGCCATAGAAAATAATCTTGAACGGAAATCGGTGTGAGAAACGCTATGTAACATTTTTAAAGCAATTAAAGCAAACAGTAAAAATAACAACGATCATTTATCGCCAGATATCAAGAGCAGTTTTTAGTCACATTTGGACTTTGATTTTTTAGTATTTCTACGAGCAAAACAGTGGTGAAAGGCTTAAACAGTCTATTTGGTAAATCCAAAAGCGGGGTTGGCATCGAGCTTGCACCACAACGAGTGAATGTAGCTCAGTTACGCAAGCAGCGCCAAGGTTTGAAATTGGATGTTTTAACATCAGTGCCGGTTCCAGAGGGGATTTTTGTTGATGGGCAAATCGTAGATCCGCCAACCATGGCGCAAATCATCCAAGAGGCGCTTTTAGAAAGCAAAATAAAAGCGAATCGTGTTGTAACTGCGGTACCCGGACGAGGCTCTATTGTACGTCTCATTCCCGTACCGGCAGAATTAGACGATAAAGAATTACGGGAAATGGTACTAAACCATGAAGCAGGTTTATATCTACCTTATCCCCGTGAAGAAGCGGATGTGGATTATCAAAAGTTAGGATACTTTGTAGATGAAGATGGCATCGAAAAGGTACAAGTGCTTTTAGTTGCTACTCGTAAAGACATTACAGATACTTTCATAAGTACTTTTGAACAAGCAGGATTGCAGGTTGATGTTTTAGAGATTAGTAGTTTTTCTTTAATTCGCACAATCCGCGATCAATTACGTCAGTTCGGCCCCCAAGAGGCGGCGGTGCTGGTAAACATTGAATATGACAGTACCGAATTTGCCATCGTTGTTAACGGAGTTCCACAGTTTTCTCGTACCGTTCCCATTGGTACAGAGCAAATGCAAGCAGCTTTATCTAGAGCAATGAATTTACCTACATCTAGAGACATGGAACTATTGGAGGGAATGACTATTCCAACTTCCCCGATGGAAAATGGAAAAACAGGTGTTACAGAGGTGAATCCCGGTATGGCTGCGATGTTAAGAGTGTTAGGAGAACTTACCGATGAACTGCGTCGTTCCGTCGATTTCTATTTGAATCAGTCTGAAAATTTGGAGATAGCGCAGATATTGCTTGCAGGTTCCGGAGGTGGGCTGATACAGCTAGATGAGTTTTTTACCCAGCGTCTAAGCTTACCTACTACCCAAATAGATCCCGTACAGGCTTTATCGCTGCAAGTAGATGATGAAGATTATCCCTTTGTACAACGTCCTGGTTTGGGTACGGTACTTGGTTTAGGAATGAGGGCTTAAGCAAAATGTATAGCTTAGATATTAATTTTCTAAAAGATCGTCCGGGTGGCTCAGGCCCGAGTAAACCAGACGGAATCAAAAGGCCTCCAATTCCTCTTGGAAGTATGACACCGATTTATATTGGTGCTGCCGTAGCTGTAATTCTTCCTGCTTTATTAGGAGCAGGTTTGTTGTACGTGCAGGGTCAAAATGCCAGTATTGATGAGGATATTGCGAAATTAGAAGGTGAAAAAGCACAGTTAGAAGCTAAATTGGGCGATATCAAGCAAAAAGAAGCGCAAATTGCCGCAATTAAAACCGAAACCCAAGCCTTAGTTAGCGTTTTTGACCAAATTCGACCTTGGTCGGCAATGTTGCAAGTTTTGCGCGATCGCATTCCTCAAAGAGTGCGAATTGAGAACGTCAAACAAACCCCACCAGAAAATGGAGGGCAGGATGGCTCAACAGCAAGTTCCGCTGGTGGTATAGAAATCAGCGGTTATGCTCGCTCCTTTAACGATGTCAACGATTTCTTACTTTCCTTGCAACAATCTCCCTTTTTTAAATCCTCAACAGGAAAAATAGTTACAGCTCAATTAATTGATGGCCCATTACCTCGAAACATTCCAGATGGAGTAACAATAGAGCCTCCAAAAATAGTTAAATATACTATTGTGTCTCAGCTAAATGATGTTCCGGCTTCTGAATTAATGCGGGAATTGGAACAAAAAGGCACGGTGGGATTAGTAGCTAGAATTCGCAGTCTGCAAAGAACGGGAGTCTTTGAAAAATGACCTTTAGTGATGAGATGAATTTTGAAGGCTCAGAGCTTGAAGAAGAATCTTCGGCTTATCCCGTAGTCTTTGGTATCACTTTTACTCCTACCATCAGCGGTATTTTAATTGGGGTATTAGGAATTGCAGGAGCAGCTTATATGTTCTCAAGTTTCCTGAAGCCCGCTTGGGACACCTTTACAGAAAAACAAGGTACCAAAGCACAGCTAGAAACAGAGATTCAGAGTAAACAAGCTAGGCTGCAAAGCATCGATCAACTCAATGCAAAATTAGCGCAATCCAAAAGACAGCAATCCCAAGTATGGGCTGTATTTGCTAACGAAAAAACTTTGGATACCTTGTTGATAGATTTAAACCGCTTAGTTGAAGCAGGAAACGCTCAATTAAGTAGCAATGCAGTCAAAGCCAAATTACAGAAATTTGCTCCAGATTCTCAAGGGGCACAACCTGTTACCGATGGTTCTTTAGGTGCAGAAGTTAACGGAAAACTTAAACGTAGCAGCACCGATATTACAGTTAGCGGTACCTACGAACAAACACAATCAATTCTGCGAAACATAGAGCGTTTGCAGCCTTTATTAATAGTTAAAGATTATCAATCAACATTGGTAAACGAAACCATCGAAGAAGGCAAACCCGCCAGAGTTGGGCCAACACCAATAACTACATCATTCAAGTTAGAAGCGTTAGTCCCAATGAATCCACAAGAAGTTGCTGCTACTCAAAAAGAAGCTAAACAATAGTTAGTGGTTAGTGGTTAGTAGTTAGGAATATGAGATTCATCAACCATCAACTAAGAGGATGTTTTTAAAGTTTTTAAAGTCATATTTAATACCAACCTGGCGATTTAAATCGCGGCTACACAAGCAAAACCCACCTTCGTGGGTTAAAAATCTACTAGTCCACGGAGGTGGACTTCGCCTGTGTAGTAGCGGTTTTAACCGCCGAATACTTTTAAAACATCAACTACCAACTATCAACTACCAACTACCAACTAACAACTAACAACTAACAACTAACAACTAATAACTAATAACTAATAATTATTTAAAGTGAGGAATGAACTGTGAAACTTCACGGTAGTAGTTTTATATTTGGAACCGCTGTTTCTGTATTGTTGGTATCTCAGCCAGCTTGGGCGCAATCAACAACACAAATTACAGAAGTAAAATTAAATCAAGCTGATGGTGGAGTAAATTTAGTATTAAAAACTTCTGATGGCTCTCGTCCCCAGGTTTTTACCACTAAAAGAGGTAATGCTTTAGTCGCAGATATTATTAATACGCAGTTACGTTTACCACAAGGTAATAGTTTCCGTCAGGATAATCCCACAGATGGAATTGCTTCGGTTTCCATCGGTCAACTTGATGCAAATAGCGTTCGGGTGATAATAACCGGGAGCGGTAGCGCTCCAGATACCAAACCTGTAGAGCGAAAGCAAAACGGACTTACCTTTGCTTTGATGCCTTCAATGGGAAGCAGTGCGGATGCTGCAATGGAACAACCGGAGCCAGACGATCGAGTAGCCCAATCGGCTCCCGCACCCAACCCCGACGTTAACCTTGAAACTACCCCCGCACCACCTGCTGGCCCCGGACAATCGATGAATCAGGCTCCACCTTTCTTACCAAGAGCCGTAGCCCCTCCCGTAGGAGATATTTCTATATCTAATACTGATGCTTCACCGAGCGTCATCGATTTAGGAACTCAACAGCGCGTACCTCGCTTGGTTTTGAGAGATGCACCAGTACGCGAAGTTTTGTCACTTTTGGCACGGGCTGCTAATTTAAACTTGGCTTATACCGCAGGAGGTGGAGGTGCTGCTCCTGCGGCTGGTGGTGGCGATGGCCCAACAATTTCTTTAGATATTGAAAACGAGCCAGTCCAAGATGTGTTTAATTATGTCTTGCGTTTGAGCGGTTTAGAAGCGAACCGCAGCGGCAGAACTATTTTTGTCGGGACTAAATTACCGAATTCCACCCGCGATACGGTAATGCGGAGCTTGCGACTCAATCAAGTTGATGTGGGTGTGGCTCTTAACTTTTTAGTTGGTTTGGGTGCAGAAACTGCCGTCAGTAGGGAACGCCAAGTTACCAATGTTAACGCTGTACCTGTAGGTCAAGGAGCCGCTCCTATTACCCAAACACAAACCACTACAGAAACCAGAGTCGAAACTCAACGGATTGACTTTAAAGACTCCGCACCTTTACTTAGAGGTTTACAAGCATTAGGAGACGAGCGGACTAATTCTGTTACCTTAATTGGCGACCCAAGAACAATAGAGATAGCGATGGCTCAATTAATGCAGCTTGATATTCGCCGCCGTCAAGTAGCAGTTAACGTCAAGATTGTTGATGTAAACCTTCTAAAAACAAAAGACATTAATACAAGCTTTTCTTTTGGAGTTGCTGACAACTTCTTTAGCGTTGATGGTGGTTCGTTAGCTGCAAATACTGGCGGTGTAAATCCACCTTCTGCTTCACAGACGGCTAATAGTTTAAATACTCCAACAGTTATTCCAAATCCTTATACCGGAACGCCTTTTCTGGGAGATGGTTTTTTTAATCCTACAGGCAGACCATCGGCCAATTCTCCTTTAGATCCAGGTGGTAATCCTTTAAACCCAGGTATTACAGACTTTACTCCGCCTACTCCAGGTACTTTAGGTACTCCAGCAACAACTAGTCTTGAATCTGTCCCAGTTGAGTTCGATCCGACCACTGGTGAACCCACAAGGTTTGAAACTAGGCAAGTGATAACGCCTGGAACGGCTGCAACTCCTTCAACTCCAGCTACATATACATTCGGTCTTCCTTCTTTATTCCAATATCCCAAACGTTTCCTCGCTTCTTTACAAACTCAAGTCACCAACGGTAACGCTAAGATTTTGACCGATCCAACCTTAATTGTTCAAGAAGGTCAAACTGCTAACGTCAACTTAACTCAGGAAGTAGTAGGAAATTTCAACAGAGAAATAACTCGCGGTGATGGAACTTCCGTAGAAACAATTACCGTTGACAAAGAAAATGTAGGTTTAACTCTAGCTGTAAAAGTTGACCGAATTGACGACAACGGTTTCGTTTCTTTATCTGCGGCTCCTACTGTCAAAGCACCCCAAGCCCCAGCTAGTATTAGTTTAGGAAACGGTAGCAGTCAACAAATCTTCTTGGTATCCGAGCGATCGCTTAATTCCGGTTTAGTCCGCTTGCGCGATGGTCAAACTTTGGTTCTCTCCGGTATTATTCAGGAAACAGACCGAGTAAATGTGTCAAAAGTACCCATTTTGGGCGATATTCCCATCATTGGTTCTTTATTTAGAAGTACTAATAAGAATAGTCAGCGTAATGAGGTAATCGTGTTGCTGACACCTCAAGTTATGGATGATTCGCAAAATTCTTCCTACGGTTACAACTACAAACCCAGCCCTGAAGTACGCAGAATGTTGCAGAATCGCGGGTTGAAGTTGCCTCAGAGATAATCAACGGGGATTTGACAATTTATTTTCACCTTTGTAGAGACGCGATATATCGCGTCTCTACATTTTTTGTTGGATGGTGCAAATTTATTGTTATGGCGGTTGTCAGTTTGGTGCAGTGAATTCTTACCTCTCTCCAAACCTCTCTCCTACAAGGAGAGAGGCTTTGATTGAATCTTACTCCCCTTCCCTTGTAGGGAAGGGGTTGGGGGTTAGGTTTTTATTTAGCACAACTACAAACCTAATTAATATTATTCTCCGAACAAAAAATATTGTTTCAATCCAAATTTGCTGCCCAATATCCACAGCATCATATTAAAAGAACTCAAAACTTTACAAATCTTATAACTAAATCTGTTGTTTTTTCATTAATTAGATAAAGAATTTAAAACCTTTATTTGACAGCGATCAAAAGGAAAAACAAAATATTTGTCTGGATAAAAAAATAGTTGTACCAAGCTTATTGATATTATATTTATTGCCTCTATTGGCTCTCTAATCTTCTTTTTAGCTATTTATCCTACCTTCTTTTATCCCCCCATTACGAGTTGATGTTTTTTCCACTATTACCCTTGTGACAAGGCTTCGCAATTGAGTATTTTTTGCTTAGAGAAGAGTGTTTTGGGTGCAAATATCAAGCTTTGGATATGAAAAAACCTGAAAACTATATAAAATAATCGTTTCATGTATCCACTTATGGCTACAACGCCTTAGAATGATTCATTGAAAAGTCTAGCGGATGGGAGTTGTAGCGGTTTTAAGCATAAATACTCAAAAAGCAAGACTTTTGTAAATCCCTTTTCCAAGGATGCAAGTAAGGATACATCAGGGTGCCTGCACCCAACAAACAGTAAACCGACACGGAGTTTGATATGAATAAAGGTGAATTAGTTGATGCTGTATCTGAAAAGGCTAGCGTTACCAAAAAGCAAGCTGATGCAGTTTTGAGCGCTGCTTTAGAAACCATCGTTGAAGCAGTTTCTTCTGGTGATAAAGTAACGTTGGTAGGATTCGGTTCTTTTGAATCTCGCGAACGTAAAGCACGCGAAGGGCGCAACCCTAAAACCAATGAAAAAATGGAGATTCCAGCAACTAAGGTTCCTGCTTTCTCCGCAGGGAAGCTCTTTAGAGAAAGAGTTGCTCCCCCAAAAGAGTAGGCTTTTTTGAATTACCAGTTTTTTCGATGCGGCAACCGAGACACGGGGGAAACTTAGCTTGGGCAGCAGCAATAGCTGGTTGTCCCCCCGATGCTATTTTGGATTTTTCTGCCAGCATTAACCCCTTGGGGCCTCCCGATAGTACGGCTTCGGCTATCAATTCTCAATTGGGTAATATAAGGCACTATCCAGACCCAAATTATGGCGAACTAAAACAAGCTTTAGGTCGCTTTCATAAACTGCCATCTGAGTGGATTATGCCGGGTAACGGCTCGGCAGAATTACTGACTTGGGCAGGAAGGGAATTAGCAGAAGTTGCCGCGACAGTTCTCGTGACTCCAACCTTTGGCGATTATTATCGAGCCTTGGGGGCATTCAACGCTAAAGTGTTGGAGTTTCCTATGTCGTTAATCAATTCAATAAATCTCGATTTGTCAACGATTCTTGACAAGGGATTTACGACAAAGGATAAAGGACTATTGTTGAATAATCCCCATAATCCGACGGGAAAATTATTAACGCGGGATGCGATATTACCCTACCTAAAAGAATTTGCTTTGGTGGTAGTGGATGAAGCTTTTATGGACTTTCTGCACCCTTGTGAGGAACAAAGCCTAATTGATGTGGTACAGGAATATTCTAATTTGGTAATATTGCGTTCCTTGACTAAGTTTTACAGTCTTCCCGGCTTGCGCTTTGGGTACGTTATAGCTCATCCCCAACGCTTACAAAAATGGCAATCGTGGCGCGATCCTTGGGCGGTAAATTCCCTCGCAGCAGCAGCAGCAATTGCCGCCGTAGAGGACAAAAGATTTCAGCAACAAACCCTTGATTGGCTACCAAAAGCCAGAAATGACTTGTTTGAAGGTTTAGCCGACATTCCAGGCTTACAACCGCTCAAGGGCGCTGCTAATTTCTTACTAGTAGAATCAAAGCATTCCACTTCCGACTTACAGCAGAAATTGCTTCAACACCATCAAATCCTCATCCGCGACTGTTTGAGCTTCCCCGAATTAGGCGATCGCTATTTTCGCGTAGCCGTGCGATTGGAGTCGGATAATCGGCGCTTGGTGGAAGCCATTGGGGGGATGGGGTAGGCTGTTGACTCTGTACCTTTTTCAGTCTAAAAGTTCATCACAAATCCCTCTCCCCCTCCCCTCTCCCAAGCTTGGGAGAGGGGTGCCGGAGGCGGGGTGAGGGAAGTATGTTGCGTTTAATCTTATTTCCCAATCCCCAATTACCAATTACCTACTAACAACTAACAACTAACTCCTAACAACTAACAACTAACCACTAATAACTAATAATTAATGTCTGTTGATTACGATATCGTAATTGTTGGTGGCAGTCTTGCTGGGCGAGATGCTGCTTTGAAGGCTGTTCAACAAAGGGCTAAGGTGGCTTTGGTTGAACCGCTATTTCGTCACGATTTGATTCAACTTCAGGGGATAGGGGAGGTTGCTAAGCTTGTTGGGAAGGTTAACGATCTAACTCAGTTTGGTGTTTGTAATGGTGGTAATGAGGAAGAAAAATTTCAAGTATCTTTAGAAAAAACGCTGTTATGGGGTTCCGCTGTTGCTGCAAATCTTAACGAACAGCTTTCACCTGCTTTTTTAGCGGGGCAAGGTGTTGATGTAATTGTAGGCAAAGGTTATTTTCAAGCTTCCCCAGATTTGAGCTTTGTTGTTAATAATCGTAAGTTAGTAGCACGTAATTTTTTACTTGCTACGGGTTCAATTCCAGCAATTCCAAATATTGAGGGATTGCAGAAAACGGGGTTTTTGACTTTATCAAATATTTGGCAGGTTTTAAGAAGTTCTACACCACCGAAAAGCTGGGTAATTCTTGGTGGTACGCCGCAAAGTGTGGAAATCGCTCAGGCTTTAGCGAGATTGGGTTATAGCGTCACGTTTATAGTTAATAGCCCTCTTCTTATTTCTCCTGTTGACTGGGAAATTGCTCGGTTGTTGCAAGCGCAGTTAGAAGTAGAAGGAATACGTGTTTTTACGCAATCATCTGTAACTCAAATTCGATTAATTGAAGATAAAAAGTGGCTGCAAACGGGAAATATAGCAATTGAAACTGATGAAATATTAGTCGCTGTAGCCGAACAACCTTTTATAGAATCATTAAATTTAGCTGCTGTGGGAGTGAAGTATAATTCCCGTGGTTTATCAGTTAATAAAAAACTCCAAACAACCAATCATCGGATTTACGCTTGTGGAGAAGTAATTGGCGGTTACAATTTACCAAATATCGCTAGTTATGAAGCGAAAATTGCCATAAAAAATGCTTTGTTTTTCGCCAAATATAGAATTAACTATCGGGCTATTCCCTGGGGAATTTTGACTCAACCAACATTAGCGCAGGTTGGTTTAACAGAAAGACAAGCTAAAAATCGATACGAGAAAAATGATATTTTAGTTTTACGACAGTATTTTAAAACATTAGCATCTGCTCAATTCACAGACGAAACCACAGGTATTTGTAAAATAATAGTTCGTCGTAATGGTGAAATACTAGGAGCTGCTTTATTAGGAGCAGAAGCCAGAGAGTTAATTAATATAATTGCTTTAGCTATTAGTGAAAAAATCAAAATTAATAAATTAGCTAATTTAGCACCAGTTTATTCAAGCTTTTCAGAAATCATCGAGCAAACAGCATGGGAATGGAACAAGCAAAGATTTGAAAGCACACGTTTACAAGATTTTTGGGATGGGGTGTTTTACTTTCTGCGAAATAGGTAAATCAGTTATCAATTATCAATTGGGAATGGGGCATAGGGCATTGGGCATTGGGCATTGGTAATGAGTAATTGGTAATGGGTAATTGGTAGGAGTGGTAAATTAATAATAATTTCTCCCCCCATCTCCTTGTTTTCTTGTCTAGGCTGTTGACTTTGATAGAATTTCCGCGTGCTTCGTTCATACAACTTTCCCTCACCCCGCCCTGAAGGGCACCCCTCTCCCAAGCTTGGGAGAGGGGAAGGGGGAGAGGGCTTTATTTTAGGGCTTGCTGAATAAAATTATAAGTCTTGTGAGATAAGGCTTTCAAAGCTTTTTCTCCCTTTCTTGTGCAAGCTTATGTCATATACTAGTCCAAAATCCTTGCACTTAAAAAAAAAATTATTGCTTAAGTTTAGAATTCAAGCCGCGAAACCTACTATTTTTAAGCTCTGTAGGTTCTATTTTAGATTTCTAGGCTTTTTCAGCAAGCCCTATTTTAAATGGGAACACGTTTTTTCCATGATTTTTTACCCCCTCAAAATGCAGAAAGTCAACACCCTACCCCCCCCATCCCCCCATCTCCCCATCCCCCTATCTCCCCCTCTCCCCATCCCCTCTCTTCCTCTCCGGCAAAGAGGCGCTACCGATTCCTTGGAGTACACCGCGAACTATTAAACCGACTCCTCTACCGACTACTCGGGTAAGCACGAAAACTACGCCGTTACCTACAAAGGATACTAGCGACTGTATGCGGGGTGTGGCTGCATCCCGTAGTTCTAGTAGTAATGTGACTACTAATGGGATTCCTCCGAGTTGTGCTAATTCGTTGTTGCGGGATGCGTATACTAAGACTTTGGCTATGCCGCGAGGTGCAAGTACTAATAGTTCGTGACGACTTTCAAATATTTCTTGGGGTTCTCCTACATAATTTTGCCAGCGATATTTCCACGATAAATTGTTTCTAAAGCGTTCAATTTCTCTTGTGGAAATTAGTTGCCGATTGTAATAATCTTTTTTGAGAACTTCTACATTTGCTAATCTATTTAACAACGGCTGCATGACGGCATTGGCAATACTGATTAACATATTTTCTAAAATCATGGCAGCGTGTTCGTTGGCTTCGTAGCTAGCGGCTGCATAGGATGTATTATCTATATATAAGTCTGTTTGATATATTAAATAAGATAATAATTCGGTTGTTAAAACAATTTTATTAAGTATTTGTGTCTTGACAATTACTGCATCTTGCAACAATATATCGACAATTTCTACTTGAATATCTTCTATTTTTATCCGCGAAAACTTGCCAAAAAAATCTTTAGTTGCTGCTTCCCAAACATCTGCTAACAATATATAGCTAACTTCATTTAATCGATTTGTTTCTACTTCAGAATTACGCAATTCATCGAGAGAATCTGCAAATTTCTGTAGTAATAAATAAAGTAATTCTCGCTTTTTATCTTCTCGTAAAATATCTATTTCTAAAGGAATATCTGTTACATTTTGTAAGCTAAATTGAAGTTTATTAATACAAGATGCAAATAATGTAGCTTGTAAAGCTCTTGGACTAAGTAAAGGTGGAGAAAGAGGGTTTGTTGTAGGATTTGTGATGGTGAGAGTGCTATTTGCTGGTTTAGGTAATGGTAATTCATCAAAAGAGATAACAGGGTTTGGGGGAGTTTGTTGTTCTTCTGGTAGTAAATCGATTAAATTATCAAGCAACCATTGTGCAGCAATTAGTTCGCGTCGTCTTCCCGCTAAAATAGCTTTGTCTAGCACTGGTAATCCGGGAATTTGCAGTTGTCTGGTAACTTCTGTCAAGTTAGGTTGGATATAAGTAGTTCCACTTCCGCGCAAATTATTGCGTAACTTATTAATTAAAGAGTTTTGAGATTTGCGTTTTAGCAGCGATGGTTCCCCTATTATTTCACCTTCCCATGCTTTTAATTGTGAGGTTTGGTGAATCCAATAAGAATTTCCTGCCGCGATTTGCTGCATGGCCATAATTAATTCGGAAACGGGAGTACCTTTGGGACAATAACCATTTACTCCTTCAGCTTTTAAAGCTGCAAGCATTCCCGGTTGGAGAATGTGGCATAAAAGTAAAATAGGTAAATTTGGGTACTGCTTTTTCAACTGTCTAATTAGCTGTAAACCAAATTCCTGACGATTTGCAGAACGATTATTATCCGGTTCCAAAACTACTAAATTGACTAAATGAGGATCTTGCTGCGCCAATTCTGCTAAAATTTGCAACGCACTAGTGTAAGTTTCGGCTTCCGCTACAACTTGCAACTCCGGGAATTCCTCCAGAGTTTGACGCAATCCCAATCTAAAAATGGGATCGGAATCAATTAACAATAATTTTAGAGGGCGATCGCTCATAGTTCGTTTACTAATGATTCCTTGTGTAGATACACCTTTTAGGGAAGGGATGGGGAGAGGGGGGGATGGGGAGATGGGGGGATGGGGGACAAGGGGACAAGGAGAATTTTAACCTTTAACCTGTAACCTTAATAACTCCTAACCACTAACCACTAACTCCTAACTTCTAACTCCTGACCACTAACCACTAACCACTAACCACTAATTTAAAATGAATAATAATTGCCGTATACAGCCGTTAGTGAGTATCTAAATGAATTTGAGCATTCGGCATTGGTTGGTGGAAAATTATATCGAAATAAGTCACATAAAAGAGTGTTCGCAGGGACAAATGACAGGTGTTGCCTTGCGAATCATTCGAGATATGGAAGTTAGAAGCCCCTCACCTTTTGATATATGTACTTTAGCAGAAGTTCTGGAACTTCCTTTAAGGTTTGTTTGGCATGAAGTTGGTATATTTGCTCGGTTAACTGAAAGTATTTTAAGTTTGTTAGGACAAAATAAGCCTTTTAATCGCAATGAAGCTACTTGGTTGGCTTTTCAAGTTGCTTATTTACAAGCTTTAGAAGAAGTTTTGATTGAGGAGCAAAGCAGAGGGCGAGTTTGGCTGGAAAGATTGGTGGATTTGGGAGATGAAGAAAGAAAGGGACAAGGGGAAAATTTCAATTTATTTGCGAATGCTTCGGTGAAACCTCTGGGGGATAAGCGTTTACAAGCTTTGATAAAAATTGTCCGAGAGGAAAAACTCAGTGACGTGCAAGCGGAAGAAGCGCTGTTAACGGTTGCTGATTCTTATGCAGTAGAAAGAATTAATCGTATTGCTGTAGCTTGGCTGGTTGCTAATAGCGTTTTGGAAGCAGAAGCAGAATTAATTATTCAACGGTTAAAAAATAAACTTTTGGGACATTTGATTGTGGTTGTAAGTAAAAATGCAGCCACTTTAGTTCAGTTACAAAAATTTTTTAGATTGGGAAATTCTGTAGAATTCAAAACTACCAATGATATTAATTTTTATAGAGAAAAATATCGAGCAAGCTTAATTAGAAAACTTGGGGAACCGCTGTTAATAGAATCTTTTTCTCTCAAGGATATATATATTCCCCCTGCTGGTTTACCTTTTAAGGGAAATCATCAGCCAGTTGATTTAATGAAATGGGTGGTTTCGCAGTTGGATGATTTAGAAACCATTACTGTAATTGAGTCGGAATCTGGCTACGGGAAAACTAGTTTCTGTCAAATATTAGCTGCACGGATAGCGCACAAGCTATATCCAGAATGGATGCCCGTAAATATTTGTCTTGGTGAAGTAAAGTACGGCGGTAGTTTTCAAGAAACTTTGGAATCTGCTTTTATTAATAATTCTAATTCTGAAATAAATTTATCTAGTTGGCTCGAAGAATCCCAAACTAAATACTTACTAATCCTTGATGGATTAAACGAACTACCCAACTGCGCCGAAAACAAAATGGCGATCGCGATATTTTTACGACAGTTACTTGAATTCCAATCGCGATTTAACCACAAAATTATTTTAACCAGTCAAAGTTGGGCTTTAGAAGATGTTGTTAACAAAGCAGCATCACAATTACGTCGAATCAAAATTCAACCTTGGGGACAAGATGAGTGGAAGCAGTGGTTTACAAATTGGGCAAAAGTTCAATCTATAACGGTTTCTCAAAACTTATTTTCATTTCTGAAAAATAATAAGGCTTTTTCTCGCAAATCTCATTTTTTACTATCAGATTTAGTCCGTCAACCTTTGATGCTGTATTTATTAGCGGTATTGCATCGCGATGAACTAATTGATGATGAAATATTAGAATCTGCTACCAATCCTCAAATTACAAATACCGCTGTTGTCTTGTGGAAAATTTACGAACGTCTCAATCAATGGTTTTATGGTTATCCAGTTCGCAGCGTTAGTCAAAAAATATTAGCATCATCTATTAATACCCATATTCACCGCACTCCAGAAGCAGTTAATTCACTCATAAAAAATCAGCATCCTCAAGAATTAATTAATCAAATACAAGCAGTAGCATTGCAAATTTTATATTCGAGAAACAAAAACATAGATTTAAAAAGCGATTTTAATTCACATCTTGCACCATTCTCGTTAAGCCCGAATTCTCGCCTTGTAAGCCGGAGGCTTTCTAGCCCGCACGCTCCGCGTGAACGCAGAGAAATCAATTCCAAGGCTAATCATCAAAGTAGGTTGAAACGTACTGGAAGCCCTTCCCAGTCTGATTTATCAGACTTTGCTTATGAGCCTGGGAATTTATTCCAAGGTGGTTTTGAAAATGGTACAAGATGTAAGTTTAATCAACTACCAGCATTTTATTTTAAAAAAGAAATAGAAAGGGAAAAAGAATTTTTATCTCCAATGCCCAATGCCCTATGCCCAATTCCCCCCTCTAAAATAAAATTTTCCCATGCAAAATTCGGCGAATACCTTTGTGCTGCATCGATTGTAAATCAACTAAAAGCTTTAACTAAAAACAGCCGCAACGCTTACGGAGAAATGATTTTTGCTTACGATTCGACCTTATCTGTTGCCGAGCATCTTTATCAATTACTTGGTTACGGCATTCTGACGCGAGAAATTGAACAACTTATTATCGAAGGATTGCGACAAGAGCAAAAACATAAATTCTCCTTTCAACTATTGTGCGATCGCCTGCAATCTTTTTGGTACGCTTACAGTGGTGGTAAATGGTTGGATGAAGGAATAGCACATAAAGCTTGGTCTTATTTTAAACAACTGCAAAACCCTTTAAACGTAGAACAGGTAAATGCAGCAGTAGGCATAAATGTATTTTTATTGCTCAGCGCTTGCTACAAACAAACAAAACGGACTTTCTCACCTTGTACAAATCCATTTTCATTAACAGAATCTTATCCTCAAGCACTAACAAAATTGATTGCGAAAACAGCATTTTTTCACCCAGATATTACCAGACTAAGAATTAGTGAAAAATCTTTAACATTCCTCAATTTAGTCAAAGCCGATTTAACCCAAGCGATGTTAGCTGGAATCAACTTTACTAGTACAGACTTATCAAATGTCCAGTTAAAAGACGCTTGTTTAACAGGAGCAAATCTTGCTGATGTAAACCTGACTGGTGCTGACTTAACAGGTGCTAATTTAACAAACGCAAATCTAACAAACGCCAAACTAACAGGTGCTAATCTTACAGGAGCCAACCTTTTAGGAGTAAATCTCGATCTAGCCAATCTTTCCAACGCTTGTTTATTTCAAGCTATCATTGCGGAAGCTCAAAAAGAAACTGCGATCGCAAATGGTGCCGTATTTTCTTTAGATAAATTTGAGGAACTTAAACGTTTGCTGTCGTATCAATCACAAGCAGATGATACAGAAAAAGGTGAAATAACGGAGATTGCATATAACGACAATCCCTCCATAGAGGAAATCGAAAGTGCAGAAGGCGAACCAATTATGTCTTTAGACTTGGATGATGATATGGAAGATGAAACTGTTTTGGGAACTACAAATTTTTAAGAGCTAGGAGTTCTAATTAATTTACAACCGCCGTATCAATCAATTTCAAGGCTAATATATAAAGTACGTTAAAACGCACTATAATCACTTCAAAACCTTGCTCAGTCTGATTCATCAGACTTTGTTTATCAGCCTTGGAATAAATTCCAAGGCGGTTGTTGCGAGTAGTGTAAGATGTAATATTTGTATATTTTCAATTCCTAACTCCTAAATCCTAACTACCTAATTCCAATCCAAAATCCAAAACAAAAGCATCCGTTGTTAAAATCTAAAATCTAAAATCCCTCCACCTTTAACCTACTTTCTGCATTATATTTTTATTTTTAAACAAAATGATACGACTTTATCACGTATTGCTCGGTTTGATATTAGTTCCAATCGGAGTTACAACAGCAGCATCTTATTTCTCTGCTAATAAAAACTCACAAGCTTCGATGAAAACACCAACTCCTACTGTAGTTGCGACAAAATCCAATCAAGATAATATTTGGAACAATTTATTACAAGATACTCCGCTTCCAGCAGGTTGGAAAATCAATCCTTGTCAGGATAAAGATTCTCTATTGTGTGTTTCTGCGAATGGGAAACTTTTAGGTACGGTGGAAATGGGAATTTTACCTTTGGAAACCCAGCCTAATTTTCAAAAAATGCTGCTTAATACTGGTATTCCCATCGATCAAAACATAAATTATCAAAGTCCCAAATATATTACACTGGTAACAGCTGCACTTAATACTTGGGTAAAAGAGAGGTATGGTGTATTAGCTAAAAGCGGTAAATATGTTTATGACGATAAGTTAAAAACAGCTAAAACAGCGGATGGTATCTTATTTTCTGCTTATCCACTACAGCCAGCACGAGTTGGTAAACTTCAAGGAATACGTTACGGTTTTGCTGGAATCGAGCAAAAAGGTGGTGTACGCGAGCAGCATATAAGCTATGTCGCTTTTGATGGCAAAGCACTTTATTTAATTAATACTGCTTTCGATCCAGCTTCATCAGTTGTTAAATTTGAAAAATTGGAAAATCTGTCAGTATTTCAGCCTTATCTAAATGCATTTGTAGCGAATTTGAAATTGCCGAAGTAGGGAATAAGGAGTTAGGAGTTAGGAGTTATGAGTTGCAATGCATTACAAGCCAGAGGCTAGGAACGAGTTGACTTGCTACTCATTTCTAACTCCTAACTCCTAACTTTTAAACATAACTAACGTGATTCATAAAACCTGCCATTAAGTTGATTTCGGTGTGTACGCTGGAAAATTTATCTGCTAGTTCCTCGAAGGTGATTTCTTCGTTACCTTGAGTTCCTACTAATACTGCTTCATCACCCCATGTAACTGGCTCTGGAATGTCTGTAATATCTACTGTGGTGATGTTTAATGATACTCTTCCGACTACGGGGCAGCGATAACCTTTAATTAAAACAATACCTTTATTGAATAATGAGCGGGGATAACCTTCACCAAAACCTACTGGTAAGGATGCAATTAAACTATCCCGTTGGGTAGTAAATAAGCTGCCGTAACCGATGGTTTTGCCTTTGGGTATTTTCCTTACTTGGGCTACCCTGGTTTTTACTGACATTACTGGCTTTAGTTCGGGAGGATTTTCAAAATCCTGGGAGGTTCGCACGCCGTAACAAGCTGCTCCTACTCTGACTAATCGGTTGTGTTCGTTAGCTACACGTACTGTAGCCGCGCTGTTATGAGTGTGAGTTAGTACTTTATGGTCTACGTAATCTTTTAGGACTTCACGTGCTTGGTAAAAGTCTTCTATTTGTTTATGAGTAAACCCTAAATCTTTGCCATCGGAACTCGCAAAGTGAGTCATTATACCCACAATATCGATACCTGGTAGCCCGCAAACCTGTTTAAGTTCTTCTATTTGATTAGAGAAAAAACCGCTTCTACCCATTCCCGTATCGATGTTGATATGCACGGAAATCTTTTTTCCTTGCTTGAATCCTGCTTCGGAAAGGTAGTTAGCGGCCTCGATGGTTCCTATTTGTTCCTCTATGTTGAGACTCTCGATGGATTCCTGCAATTCTTCAGGTAAAGCCATCCGCAAACGCAACAGTTTTACGTTTAAACTTAAATCGCGAATAATTGTTGCTTCGGGGTTAGTACAAATACCTATATAGTCTGCACCTGCTGCAACTGCTGTAGGGGCTAATTGCTTCAAACCATGCCCGTAAGCGTTAGCTTTCATGACTACGCACAGTTGAGAAGGTTTAACTTGATTACGAATGTAACTAATATTATTTTTGAACTTATCTGCTGAAACCTTTACTTCAATATGATGCTGATTCATTGGGGCCAATTAAATTCTCTCCTACCGATTCTGAATCAATCAATCATATCTATTAACTGCTACATTTTTAGAGCGCAAATCAAACAATTAGCTGGTTATTTAATGCTTATATTTTACTTTTTAAAAAGAATTTTATTTATATTGAGAATTATCTTTTGATAAAAATTAATCGGTAATAAAAACTATTGCTAATTATCTAAAAACTATGAAACTAAAAAAAGTTCGTAGTCAGGGCTTGAGCCACTTAATCAGAGGACTAAAGTCCGGAGCTACGAACCATGAGAATTAAATTTCGGCTTCAGCTCGCTCGATCAAGCGTTTTGTAAGGGTTTGCGTACCTGTATGCTCAAAATAGTTGGTGCTGAGGTCGAGGAAAGCGGCGAGATAATCTAATTTATCATCGGCAAAATCAACGAAATTGCTCAACTTACTCGTAACTTTTTGAGGAGTTAAATCATTCTTCGATACGGTGTTGCTCATCCAGCCTTTTACTGAGTCAAAGCTGGAACCAATAAAGTTAAGTTTACCTTCAGAACTATCACCGGGTATTGCATCATTCATCTGCTTGAATGTAGAGTTATCTTCTAACTCTTTCGGACTCATTCCGTTGAGTGCAGATTGTGCTTGTTGAATAAAATCGGGGCCGAGGGGAACCAAACCATCAAGGCAGATTAATCCCACCATGCGGATGTAAGATTCACCGCTATATTCACCCAAAGAAGCGACAAAATCGCCAATGCTATCTCCAGGAATACCGTTGATGCTGCAAAAAGCTAGCAATTCGGCGATTAATTTCAAAGATAAATCAATAGTTTGTGCTTTATCAGCTTTGGGAGTAAATCTGTTTATTAAACCTCCGAACAAAGGAATTTTACCGCTGACTTTATTAGCCAAAGCCGCCGCACCCAAAGCTTTATCGGTGCTGTCAACGGTTTGGTAAAGCCATAAACCTTTTTGATATCCTTGAGAACGGTCATTGTAAAGATAAATTGCCCGTTCGCCAATGGCTTGTATCATATCTTCATCATCTTCGCCAGTTACCTCTTTAATGGTATTGACAAAACCGACTGTATTTTTCCAATGCCCTGGGGTAATACTATCTAACGCATTTAGCACCGAAACGGTAATACCGCTTGTTGGTAGTTCATCAACCAATTCAAAAACTGGTTTACTCATGATAGTAGGCTCCTTGATTATTTACTTTTTGCTGGGAAGATTGATTTTAGTTAGAAATTGTAGAGACGTAGCAGTGCTACGTCTGAACGGGAGTTAGGAGTTAGGAATTATGTATCTAACAACTAACCACTAACAACTACTAAGCTTTCACACGCGATAAACCGTTGAGGTCAAATTTCTTCAGCCAAGCTTCTCGATCTGCTGCTGTAAATGCATCAGCATCGCTGGAGATTATTTTTACTTGATAGCGATCGTCCACTAAAACCGCAGTCTGTTTTCCAAGTTCTACCGCTGGATAACCGGAGATTTTTTTGGGGCTGTTAGCAAATTTGGCTGCTGCCGAAGGGTTGCTGGTGGTATCGTTAATGGAAATTTTCGCTACTTCCTTGCCGTCTTTTTTCAGTTTCGCTTGAGCAAAGCCTTTTTTCTCTTGAGTAAAGACTCGCTGATAACCATCTGAAGCTGAAGGGAAAAACTTATTAAACTCACTGCCTTGAGTAGCATCTTTAGCAACAGCTTGTCCTCTCTTTTGCTGGGTGCTTTCCTGCTGCACTTGGTCAAAACGTCCTGGTGCTTTTTGAGCGCAGGCTGTTGTGAATAGCAAAATCGAAAGTAGTAAAGCCGCTAATATCCTGCGGGTGCGGGAAAAATTCATCTTTGACTCCTAATTGTATCTTGACCTTATTTTGACCGAACAAAGTATAAAGGATTAACAATTTATACTTTATGACTCATCCTTTATACTTCATTTGTCAATCAACAAAAATCTTTTTTGATAACTTTTAAGTATGTTTATCAACAGTTAAACGTTATTACTATTAGGACAAAGGAATCAACATTAATACGGTTTTCTTTAACCTTTGACCTTTGACCTTTAACCTTTAACTTTTATTAACTGTTAATTTCGGTGAGCTATAACAGCATAAAATGGGTCGCCACCTGCCGCACCTAACCACTGGAGGAAATTTGGTGCAGTTGATTGATTTTTGATTACTTCTGGAGGAGTAAATCCGGGAACCGATTGAAAGTAGCTTCTAACTAATTCGACTCTACCGGCTTCGCTACTATCGCGCCACGCTTGAATTGCTTTTTGAGAAAACATTCTGTTAGAAAAGCTGAAAATTGCTACACCACCAGGTTTGAGGATGCGATGAATTTCAGTAAATATTGCTTCCGGATACTGCAAATACTGTACTGAAACACAATTAAGAACAGCATCAAAATCTTGGTCTTTCAGCGGTAATTTAGGATTTTCGTTAAGATTTTGCACAAAATAATTATCAAAACGTGGATTGCGTGCTAATTCTTCTTGATTGAGTCCGTGTCCCTCAACATGACTAAACTGCATTTCTTGGGGTAAATGGGAAACCCAACTACTCATCATGTCAAAAATCCGCGTATTCGGTTCGAGACGTTGACGATACAAATCCGTAAGTTTTTGAATAAACCCATCATCTACATGAGTAACAAAACGGGGAAGCCCGTAAAACAATTTATCATCCGTATCATCCAACTTTATGCGTTGATTTGGTCGAAGCACCATAAAATCCCCCTTTAAATCAGTTATCAGTTATTAGTTGTTAGTTTTCACTAGGGAGCGAGACGCTCCCACTACTTCTTATACCTTTTAAATGACTGTAGCTCACTGTTCACTGCTCGCTGTTAACTGTTAACTGTTTAAATATGGTACATTTTGTATACCAATTTACATATTTTTAAACGAGATTTAACAATAAATTAGCTAAGCCTGTCATCTGCAATTCTTATTACTCAAATGCTATCCAAACTAAAGTTTTCTGTTGTTAAACAAAATCTAATAAACTGGGCAGGTTTTCCTTATTTAAGTTTATTAATTTGGATGCTTCCGCTATTGCTATTAGGTATAGGTGATAACAGCTTGATGGCTCATGATGAAGGACTTTACGCTGGGCGATCGCGCTTGATGTATGATTCGGGTGACTGGATAAATCCTTGGGGAACTCCACATCATAAAACACCGGGTTTTTATTGGTTAATTGCTGCTTTTTATAGTTTATTTGGAATCAGTGAAATTAGCGTTCGTTTACCAAGTATGATTGTTGGTATTTTGAGCGTGTTGCTTGTATATGAAATTGGCAAAATATTATTAAATAAAAAACTTGCTTGGTTGGCTGCTGCAATTCTCAGCGTAGAATTTCTTTGGCTGCAATATTCTCGTTTGGGAACTCCAGATGTTTCGATGGTTTTTCTGGTACTTCTAGGAATATTATCTTTATTAAAAGCTGAATTAAATTTCCAGCATCGTTATATTTGGGGTTTAATTGCTGGGTTTAGTTTTTCTTTTGGCTTCTTATTTAGAAGCTTCATGATTTTTATTCCGATCGTAGCTTTATCCCCTTATTTAATATTGCAGTATCGTCGTCACAATCATTTAGCAAACCCAATGTTATACGTGGGATTTTTATTCGGGTTGGCACCTACTATAATTTGGTTAAGGCTTAGTTACTTACGCTTTGGTAGCGATAGTGTTGCAAAGTTAATTAATTTTGTAACCAAACTTAATTCTAGCGAGCGTCATAATAATAACTGGATTTATTATTTTTGGAATGTCCCTATTATAGCTTTTCCTTGGTCGTTGTTTAGCTTCTTTGGTACGGGCTTATTAATTCGCGATTTGCTGTCCAAATATATTTATCAAAGTGAAGAGATTAACGATAAAACTTTAATATATAGTAATTATAAAAGTAAAGAACACAGCAATTACACAAGCGAGTTAGATAAAAATAATCTCAGCCAGAAACACGGCAATAAAAATAGCGAGGAAGATGCTCGCACTAAAAAAAAAGAAGAATTGAATTATTTAAAAGATATTTCAATTATAATAGGATTTCCGCTGATTTTCTTTGTTGAAATCAGTATTTTTTCAACTCGAACATCTCACTACAGTCTTTGCTTGTATCCTTTTATTGCTTTACTTGCTGCGGTAGCTTTAAGTTGGCTGGGAAAAATTTGGAATCAACAAAATAAAGAATTTAAAATCAAAAGTATACCTTTATTTTCTATTTCTTCAACTCGTATTCTAAAAACTTTAAACTATACTTTTGGTACCCTGGGAATGATACTTTTATTAACAGGTACGATTGTTTTCTTTATCAGCGATAGCGATGGAGAAATCCGCAATTATGCAATCATAGGTTTAGTATTAGGTTTGGGCTGGTTAACTCTACCCTTAATTTGGATTGCTCGCTGTCGCTTTGGTAAAAATATAATTACTGCACGCTATTGGATAGGTGCTTGGTTAATTTCTGCTTGGTTAACTTTAGCGGTAACTGGTAGTTTGGGTTTATTGAGCAATTACAATCCTGATTTCCAAGCATTTTTACAACAGCCAGAAATCAGTCAAACTTTGAAAAATCATCCGATAAATTTCGTTAACGTTGGCGGTAAAACTGGAGTTTTGATTAATTTTTATACTCCAAAACATGGGAAACGAATAAATATAAATGAACTTTCCCAACTTTCTGCTTCGAGTTACGCTTGGATACCTCAAAAACAAGCTTTAGAAATATCGCAACCTCATCGCGTAATTGGTGAAGTGCAAAAATATCAGTTGATTCATTTGGAATGAGGGGATGGGGCATTGGGCATTTAGATCCCCCCAACCCCCCTTAAAAAAGGGGGGCTTTTTTTACCTGATTAAAAACCCCAACCCTAATTATAAAAATCGGGGCTTTATTCCCTCCTTCTTAAGGAGGGTTAGGGAGGATCTTATGTAGCGCAATATCGAGTTTTCATCATTCAAACCTTTCTCTAAAAGCACCAACAACGCTTTCATCCTTCGTATTATCCAAAACCGCAAACACAACCTTTTCAAACAAACCGTTAAATTTCGGATTTTCTACAAGATGATAATGAAAATATCTCGCAACATCATTGGGATTATTTTTGAATACACCACAACCCCAAGCACCTAAAACTAAGACTTTATAATCATTTACTGCTGCAACCGACAATAACTTTTCTGTACGTTGCAACATCGTACTTTCAATTTTATTTATTTCTTGTTTTTTACCATTTTTTCTCACAGCACCAGCATTAACAGCAGGTACTGTCAAAATTGAAATTGAAAAAGGTTTATCCAATAATCTGTCGTAATCATCTCTAATAACCGGCACTTGCGGCGAATAAATCATATCATCGAGATAAAGACACGAATCGTAATTTCTGTTTTTCTCGTACATTTTCGTCATTTGAGAAATACAAGGATAAAGCCCGGTTGCTCTTGCTAAACTTTCTTCCTGTGCTTGACTACCATTAAGAAATCCACCGCCGGGGTTTTTGGCAGAAGCGAAATTTAAACATAATACTTTGTCAAAGCTTTCTTGATTTACCAATCTATTAGCAGCATCAAGAGTAGTTTCGTTATTTATTTTAAACTCTATTTGATTTTGATTTTCTCTGGCTTGCTTTTTACGTAATTGAGAAAATAATTTAAAAAAATCGTCTTCAGAATAATGAATAGAACCTTGAATGGCTAATTCTAAACTTTCTCGGATATTAATAGTTTCTTTTTGTTTATTTTGATAAAAACCTATTTCTAAAATATTAACAGTTTCTTGGGCGATCGCCGCACGTTGTTCTCTATTTTTACTCATATTCTAAAAATTATATAAAAACTCCGCGTTACTCTGCGTAAACCTTTGCGCGACTTTGCGTTAAATAAATTAAATTTTACTCAACCAACCCACTCAAAGCCTCAATCAATACCTTATTCTCCTCATCCGTACCAACAGCAATTCTTAACTTATCTTCCAACCCTTCCTGTTTAAAATATCGAATCAAAATACCTTGTTCTTTCAACTTCAAATATAAATATTCAGCATTCCCTTGGGGTGGCTGCACTAATAAAAAATTCGTCTGAGAATCCCAAACTTTAAAACCTAATTTTTTTAAATCTTCCGACAGCCTTCCCCGCGATATTTTAACCTTTTGGGCACAGCTATTTTTATAATTTTGGTCGCGCATGGCAGCAGCACCGATTGCACAAGCTATAGCATCAATGTTGTAGCTATCTTTAATTTTATACAAACCAGCTAATAACTTAGGATTGGCAATTCCGAATCCCAATCTAATCCCTGCCAGCGAATATCCCTTTGATAAAGTACGAATAGAAATTACATTTTCAAACTCTTTAACTACAGATAACGCATCGCCAGAAGCAAAATCACAATAAGCTTCATCAACAACCAAAACACCAGATAATCTTGATGCTAATTGTTGTAAATCTTCTACTGGTACAATATGTCCAGAAGGGCTGTTAGGAGTGGCTATAAAAGTGACAGCGCCATCAACTTTTACTAATTCTTCTATTGGTAATTTATAGTCTTCTGGATAATCAATTTCTACTGTCTGGGCTGGCTGCATTTCTACTAAAGTACGGTAAAGTACGTAAGTAGGCATAGGATAAACTACTTTTCTACTAGCATCAGTACAAGCCCGAATTACTAAATTCAGCACTTCATCGCTACCGTTACCTACTATTATCCAATCAGCAGGAACACTTAAAACATCACTAGCAGCATTGCGAAATTCCGTAGCAGAAGCATCCGGGTATCGTCGCAACCATTCCCAATCGAAGTTTTGCAAAACATTTTTTACTTTTGGGGAAGGAGGATAAGGATTTTCGTTGCTGTTTAATTTAATGATTTTACTATCAGATTTTGGCTGCTCTCCAGGGATATAGCCAGTCATTGCATCAACTTCAGCACGGAAGAAACTAGTCATACGATTTTGGATTTTGACAACGGATGCTTTTATTTTAGATTTTGGATTGACTTTAGCAGATAAAAATATTTTTTTGGATATGTGAGGTTAATTCAAAATATCAATTAAATCAAGCAAGATGCTCGCACTAAAAATAAACATAAATGAGTTTCTTCTTACTATTCCCTGTTCCCTATTCCCCGTTTCCTATTCCCTCTTAATCATACTATTTAATGCTAATCGTGAAATTTCAGGAAATAAATCCCAATCAGATGCATAAGCTTCATCGTCAGCAAAAACAACTAGAATATAAGTTTTTCCATCGGGTGTAGTGATAATTCCAGCATCGTTACGGGAATTAGAAGTCAAACCTGCTTTTCCCTTAAAATCAACATCATTTGGTAAAGATGCGCTCAAAAATCCTCTTACGGGATTAAATTCATCAGAATTCTCATCGTCTTTTTTTATATTCCTCTTTTGAGCATCTATTGTTAACCATTTTGCCATTTTTTTACTAGAATTTGATGATACAGATTGTTTTTTGTAAATTTCATATAGCAGTCTGGCAACCTGTTGAGTTGAGATTTGATTACGAATCAGATTTTCCCGATTTTCTCGCAATATTAATTCCGAACCTTCTGGTTGAGAAAGATTTGGTGATGAAATTGGAAATGTTTTCTGACTGACATTTATGTTGTCATATCCTGCTTGTTGAAAATATTGATTAACTTGTAATCTTTTCTTTTTCCAATTTCGAGATTCTTCTCCTTGAATATTTTCTTGGTATTCAGTGTGAGAAATTTTATCAACAATATAGCTAGCAGAGTCATTATCAGATTTTTTAATCATTTCATCTAGATATTGAGTAAAATCTGCTTCCGATAAAATCTCTTTTTCTATTTGAGCATAAAGGTAAACCATCCAAAATAGTTTAACTACACTTGCTGGGTATCTGAATTTTTCTTGTTGATATCCCGCAGTTTTGCCGGTTTTTATGTCAATTAATGTAATTGATAGTGGCTGAGTTGGTAAATTTTTCTCTTTAGCTAAATCAACAACTCGATTGACAATTTTCTCTAATTGTTTACTTTGAGTAAATTGAGGAGATGTTGTGATGTTATATGCTAATTTTGAAGTATCTATACTTTCTAATGATTTAGTTGGTGAAGCTGATGCTGTAGGTGTCGATCGCACAGCCGTGGATTGATTTACTTCTTTGGCACCTTTTTCGGTACTATCGGCATTTTGTTGTTTTAATAAGACTAAACCGATTGAAGCTATCGTTAAGGCAACTCCAATAACTATACTCGCAAATCGCAGCCGTAATAATTGAGCAGAGCGTTTTTTATCGCTGATTCTCATTGTTTATATGTTTATACTAAAAATAAACTTAAAATTTGCGATTGAGATAAAACAATACATTATTAATGAATACTAATAACGTCGATCGTTTTGTAATCAGAAATTTTTAAACTTCCATCTTCTAACTGTAAAGAATATCTAATTAATCTAGTATCAAATGAAGTATTTTCACCAGGAACTATTTCCCCACTCTGATAAAATATTCTGTCTTCAGTAACTACAATATCAATTGTTGCTCTATTATTACTAGCAATAAATTTTTCTACAGAATCAATTTTTTGTACTCCATATCGATAATAAGAATTATTGTTTTCTAACCACTCTAATGAACTATCAGTACCTACATTTTTTCTATATGCTTCACCTGTAGTTAATTCTGCCCCTAAATTGCGATCAAAAGGAGGTGCAAATAATTCTCGCTTTGCATCTTGCCATTGATTCAATACAGAAATAGCTGCTTCTCTTGTAATCGATGATGTCGCAGGTGTAAAGTTATTTGGATTAGAAGATTGCTGTGCTGGCTTATTTGCAGTTTGATTCAAATTTGTAGTATTAGAAGCATCACCCAGATTCGCTGATGGTTTGTTAATTATTGAGATACCACCGATCGCACATACCCCAATTACAGTGCCTATAATCGTAGCTTTTTGCCAGTCTTTCATTCCTCGATTAACTACAGTTGTTGGTGCCTGAGTTAGTGTCTGGGCTGCTGGTGTTGAAATTTCAGTCGGAGGTTGTGTCGATGGTGCAGGAATGTAAGGTACCGTGGGCGGAAGAGGAATTGCTTCAGTTTGCAATGCTTGTAACATTTCTTTAGCAGTAGCAAAGCGATCGCGCGAATGAGATTGAATCGCCTTATCAAAAACTGCGGCAAAGCTAGAGGTAATATTTGGAGCATATTCTCGCCAGATAATTTCACCTGTAGATGGATTATTTGGTAATTCTTGGGGTATTTTCCCCGTAAGTAAGTATATCGCAGTTAGTCCCAAACTATACAAATCGCTAGAATATACTGGTCTTCCGGCTGTTTGTTCGCTGGGCATAAATCCCGGTGTGCCAATCACAATCGACTTCGCGGAATTTTCGGAAACTGCTACTACTGTTTGCATGGTTTCCTTAACTGCACCAAAGTCGATTAAAACAGGTTTGCGATCGCTATGACGAATTAAAATATTATCGGGTTTAATATCTCGATGAACGATACGTTTACCGTGAATGTAGTCCAGTACGGGTAAAATATTAATTAAAATTTCTTTAACCGAAGCTTCGCTTAAAATTCCTTGTTGCTGCACCTTTTTTGTTAAGGTGTCTCCTTCTATATATTCTTGAATTAAGTAAAATTGCTCATCGTTCGTAAAATAAGCATATAGTTGGGGAATTTGATTTTTACCATCACTTAATTCTTCTAAAAGTGCGGCTTCTCGCTGAAATCTTTCTTGTACTAATTGATATATTTGCGGGTTGTGTTCTACTGGTTTAAGTTGTTTAATTACACATTTACGTTTAGAAGGCATTTGGGTATCTTCAGCCAAATAGGTTTCGCCAAATCCCCCCGAAGCTAAAACTTTAATTACTTGATAGCGATGGTTTAATTGTGTTGGTGTCATCATAGGTTCACACCCAATATTTATTAAACTATAGCCACAAATAATACATTTACCCACCAGAATATTACTTGAAAGAAATCAATAATATTTTCATAAAAACTTTACTTGAGCTAGCTTTATTAGCTGAAACCTCAAATAAAAAGGTATTAAATCGCTTCTCGTCTTTTTCCTCTGTTCCCTATTCCCTTAATTCAACTTACTTGAATCATCAAAGTTCCAGTTTTGCTGCGTCGCATTCCATACAAGATTGAACCTTTGAGCATCAGGAATTTCTCTCCCAGATTTCAGATAATATTTCATTTGTACTTCCACCGTTGCAGTATTAGAAGTTGTTGATAAAGTCCTTGCTCGTTCAACTTCAACTCGTTGAACTTTGTTCCACCAATTTGTATATTCGGAGTAATTATTATTAGATTTGTTTCTTTTAAATTTCGCAGAAAGTTGATTCCAGCTAGTTGTATAATTACGATTATTAATAGTGTTATAGTAATTAAGTACTGCTTGAGAAGCTGATAGTTGGGAATCTGTTTTAGGACTTTCTAGTTGAGAACCGTAAAAATAGTTTGGCGATGCATTTGCATCTTCACTTGCAAGGGCACAATAAGCATTTTGATTGCGTTGAACGTAATTTTTTAGTGACTCGATACAGTTTGTACGACTGCTAAATTTCGCAGCGAAAACTTGATGGTATGGATTATTAGATAAATTAGGATAATCTTGCAACCAAAATTTTCCAGCTTGGCTATAGCCAGCATTTTTTAATTCTGTAATTTGGTTGTTAGCATTATTAATTTCTCGAAATGCCGAATCTGCCAGAAAATAAAACTTTTGAGGTTGTTGTTTGGGAGGAGTAACAGCGGGTTTACTTGGTGTTGCTGTAGGCTTTGGCTGAACGGGATTAACGGAATTAGTTTGTTGCGATCGCTGTTTTTCTTGAACGAATATAAAAGCTAACAGCACGCATCCACCAATTAAACTACCCATTAACGCCGACGTGAACCAGTTTCCTGTTTTTCTTGGTTTTGCCACTGGTGTCGATGGCATAACTTGTACTGTTGGCTGCGGTTGTAGTGCATTAAGCATTTCTCTCGCAGAAGAAAAACGTTCTCTAACTTGAGAGCGAATTGCTCGATCTAAAACTGCGACAAAATTAGGGTTGATACCGTTTTTCTCCCAAATAATTTCACCGCTATAGGTATCTGTTTGCAATTCTTGCGGCATTTTAGCCGTCAGCAAATAAATAGCTACTAACCCCAAACTATACAAATCGCTGGCAAAAGTAGCCCTCCCAGTAGCTTGTTCGATTGGCATAAATCCTGGCGTACCGATGACAATCGAACTAGTAATACCCCCACGAGAATCAACTTGTGCAGCCATCGTCTCTCGCACCGCACCAAAATCGATTAAAACTGGTTGATTATCTGAAGAGCGGAGAATAATATTTTCTGGTTTGATGTCGCGGTGAACAATGCCTTTACTATGAACGTAGTCGAGGACATTTAACAAACTAATTAATATTTCTAGTACCCCAGACTCATTCAAACGCCCGCGATTTTGAATAATTTCGCTCAAAGTCAGCCCTTGAATATACTCCTGAGCTAAATAAAATTGCTGTCCTTCGCAAAAATATGCATATAATCTAGGAATCTGAGAGTTACCGTCACCGAGAGCTTCTAAAATCGCCGCTTCTCGCGCAAACCTCTGCTGCACGAGTTGATAGGTTTGAGGATTATCTTGAATTACTTTTAATTGTTTAATTACGCATTGGCGAGTCGAAGGTATCTGGGTGTCTTCTGCTAGAAAAGTTTCTCCAAATCCACCGCTTCCTAAAGTCCGAAGTATTCGATAGCGGTTGTTGAGCAGCATTTGAATAATTTAATTCTTGGGCTAGTAAGCTATAAGAAATACTGTCATATATTTTACTCAATTCTTAACCATAAATACTAGATAAATAACCTACAGAATCAAAACCCGCTAAGTAGGTAGGCTTAATTAAATATAAGATGATACCTCACCCTGCCTCCGGCTTCCCTCTCCTTCCACCAGGAGAGGGATTGAGAAGCCACTGCGTTGCGGAGGTTTCCTCCGTTGTAGCAAGTGGCGTGGTGAGGTTTTATATTTAATTTGACCTAGTTACTTATGACAGCGGGTTAAGAATTGATTATTTTAGCTGCTTTCTTGAGCTATCAACTTACCCAACTCAGAAAAACTCAGTCTTAATAAGTCGATATATTCTTGTGTTTGCTGATACTTACTAGTAACACTCACAGTAATACTATCGGGCTTGATAATATAGCCGATACCATAGCCATTATCTGCCACTTGACCAAAACAAAATAAATCCATACCCATTCCTGCGGCTAAACTACTTGTACAAATAGTTGACTCACCAAGAACTTTATAAGCTTTATCTTGGTAGATTTGTGGCATCATTCCTTGGGCACGCGCTAACCTTAATAGTGATTGTAAATGGCGGTCAACACCATATCCTTGCTGACAATCTTTCTGGCGAGATACATGAGCAGCTACAGCTTTCTTAAGGGCTGCATATTTTGCTTGATCTGAATCCTGTTCGGTAAAAGTACGAATCAATTCTACTGACTCAGGAGTAACCGAACGCATCGCCTCTGTACGTCCGTATGCGAATCGCCGAGTATGTACTGATTCATATACAGAATCGATTTTATTGCGTAACTTCACATAAGCAAGTTGAATTGCTAATTGAACCACAGCATCCGGACTCATACGGTAGTTTTTAATCGAATTTCCCCCGAATTCTTGGTATTCCAAAACCTTTATTTCATGTTCGGAAATAAAACCTTCAACTTCTGCTTCTGCTTGTTTAATTTCGGCTAAAATTTCTTCACTGAATTTCCACTGCAATTTTGTAGGTGGTTCTAACTCAACAGAAGTATTTTGCGCCGATTCCTGGTTTTGCTGTCGTTCTTTATTGACTTCATACAAATAACGCATGACAACAAAACCATCAATTCCCACATGCTCCACATTAATACCCGACCAGCCATTAGATGTAAAAATTAATTGTAGAGGCTTGTCAAACCAACGATTTTTTCCATCTCCATGTAGTACAGTTCCAGATGCTGCTTCTATATTTGCTGGTGCTGTATCATCTAAGCAAACTACAAATAAAGCACTATCTAATAAATCTAAAGAATGAGCATTTTCTGGATCTAAAGCTACCGTACCTTCACGAACAACAGCCCAAGAAGCCCTTTGCATCGCAGTTAATGCTCCTAAAGCTGGTTCCTCACAAGAAGTAGAAGAAGTATTTTCTAAAATCCAATTTATTTGTTGCTCTATTTCTCCTACTGGTGCAATTTTTTCCTGTTTGAGCGGTTGTAACGAGTAAAATTCATTTTGGTAAATAAGTACAACATTCTCTCGTTCTGGACTATGACGCATTTGATCGCGTTTAATACCAGGAATTCGATTCCAACCAAACAAATTCTCGTACTGAATCATACACATTGGTTGATTACCATTACGCGGTGAATCCCGATCTGGTTCTAGTTCGCGTCGTTTTATCTTGAGATAAAATTTCAACGTATCGACAATCCAATTTGCAGCGAGTTGCGCTTGGGGTAGTTCTGGTTGGGAAATTGGTGTGAGTATTCCGCCAAAGTTTTTATTGATAACTAAAGCCCCGCGATATTCCGAAAAACTTTCTTCTCGATAATCGTGAACGTAACTGGTTTTGGTAGCACGATTGATTATTTCTAACTGCTGCTGTAGTTTTTGACCGCTTTCTTGCTGAAATTCCTCAACTACTGCTTGAGTTCGATCTATTTCTTGTTCGCTTAATAACGGTGCAACTATCTGAAGATATAGTTTGCAGGTTTGTTCTAATGTTGGTAAAGGTAGCTTAGGAAGAGAATTTTGGAATTGGTACGTCATTGGTTGTTTAATTAATACTTTTAGGAATTAACAATATGATGTTCTTAAATTTTGATTTGATAGACTTACCGATCGTGCAAGATGTTTTCCTCTGTATCTTCGGCTTCTCTATAGTTTAATTATCAGTAATCTTTGAACGGGATAGAAGTAATCTTCAACACAAAGTCATATTAAAGACACTTTTTTAAAATTTCATTAGTGTCTCCTATGATAATCGCTGTTTGAGAAGTCATTAGACTGTAATTGTACATAATCAAATCAAGTGCAAAAATAGCAGGTATGTAATGGTTAGTAAACAACTTAAAAAAGCGCCGCTAAAAATTGAAGAAATTATAAATTTTCAGCAGTATCCCATTGCAGACCTATCTCAACAAAAATCGTTAGATTTAATTGCCGATTGTCGCCAACAGTTACAGCAAAGAGGATGCTGTGTATTAAAAAATTTTTTAACTACTAATGCACTTTTTTTAACTCAACAAGAATCTTTATTGCTAGAACATGAAGCATACTATTCAACACGAAAAACAAATATATTTAAAACAGATGATGACCCAACATTAGCACCCGAACATCCAGCACGATTTTTTCTTGAACGAACCAATGCTTTTGTTCCTCAAAGTAAATTTCAACCGCGATCGCTTTTCCTAATTATTTACCACGCAGCAATTTTTCAGAATTTTATTGCAGCTTGTTTGGCAACCGAAGTTATATATGAATATAACGATCCCTTAGCCGGATTAGTCTTAAATATTTTACGACAAGGCGCACAACATCCGTGGCATTACGATGATAATGATTTCAGTATTGTTTTGATGGTTCAAGCTGCCAGCGAAGGTGGAATTTTTGAATATGCTCCTAATATTAGAACACCATCAAGTGAGAATTTTGAATTAGTCAGTAAAGTTTTACATGGATGTTACGAAGGTGTTCAAACAAATAATTTACAACCGGGAGACTTACAGATATTTCAGGGTAAATTGTCTCTACACCGTGTAACAAAAGTAGTAGGAAATCAACAACGTTATACAGCTATATTTTCTTACACCAAAGAACAGCAGATCGCTCGAAAACTACAAGATAACGAGTTGTTATTTGGTCGAGCATCCTTAAAGGATGTTTCAAAATTATCCGACAACAGGTGCTAATGCCATCTCTTTATAAAGATAAAGATGCGCTTAAATCAGCCCATACAGGTGATTTAGCGCAGCCTAATACAGAATTGGTATAGTAGATCGGCTATTTTTTTGGTTTTAGAACTAAAATCATTGATTAGAACCTTAAAACTACGTTTAACACTTGAGAAAATTCTCAACTATTTATCTAAAACCTAAATACCTACCCTTGAAAGCCTTCAAAAGGGGGGCGCTATTAAGTCCTAATTGTATCAAACCATTAACTTTACTGTGTCGGCGGAAAACTTTGTCATGTGGGCAAATTTTCTCCACTTACCACAAAAAAAAATTTTTTTCCGATATTTTTTTTGTAGCTTCCTCATATTGACAAATTGGATGCTATATTAGTAAGGCTATTAGTGTGCGTACATATATAGATAGTTTTCTTAAAACCTGTGGCAAATTCAAGATCGGCTCTCAAACGTGTTTTAGTTGCAGAACGCAACAGACTACGTAATAAATCCTATAAATCGGCATTAAGAACGTTGATGAAGAAATACTTCACCACGTTGGATAAATATAAAGCCGAACCTTCGGAAGAATTAAAGAAAGAAGTATTAGATAGTATGTCTGCTGCTTACCAGAAGATAGATAAAGCAGTCAAACGGGGTGTTCTTCATCGTAATAATGGAGCCAGACAAAAATCTCGTTTAGCGAAACAACTAAACTCTGTGACTCAATAGCAGGGCTAGTTAGTTAGATTCATAAAGTCAGTAGCAATTACAAACGATAGCTGGCTTTCTTCCCAAGGATAAATCAATGCAGTTGATTGACACCCACGTTCATCTTAACTTTGACCAATTCCAGCCCGATTTGGAAGCGGTGCGCGATCGATGGCAAGAAGCGGGTGTAGTGCGTCTGGTGCATTCATGCGTTGAGCCATCGGAATTTTCAGGAATCGAGGCATTAGCCGATAGATTTCCTGAAATTAGTTTTGCCGTGGGGTTACATCCCTTAGATGCCCAGAAGTGGACATCCCAAACAGCCGACGAAATCGAATCCTTAGCATCTGCTGGGGATAAGATTGTCGCGATTGGCGAAATGGGGCTGGATTTTTATAAAGCTGATAATAACGAGCAGCAAATTCTAGTGCTGGAAAAGCAGTTGGAAATAGCAGCAAAGCTCGACTTGCCAGTAATTATTCACTGTAGAGATGCAGCATTGGAGATGAAGCAAGTGCTATCTCGTTTCAAAGAGCGGTATGGAGAAAAGGTGCGGGGAGTAATGCACTGCTGGGGTGGAACCCCTGAAGAAACCCAATGGTTTTTGGACTTAGGGTTTTATATCAGCTTCAGCGGAACCGTTACTTTCAAGAATGCCCATGCAATCAAAGAATCAGCTGTTATGGTGAATGGCGATCGCCTTCTCATTGAAACTGACTGTCCTTTTCTAGCCCCAGTTCCAAAACGAGGGCAAAAACGAAACGAGCCATCCTACGTTCGTTTCGTAGCCGAACAGGTAGCTAACTTGCGAGGAGAAACCTTAGAGTCAATTGCACAAACTACTACCAAGAATGCCTGCGATTTATTTGGTTTAAAGCTGTAAAAATCATTTGGGTGTGGATATATTTCAAGCTAATTCAGAAATCCTACTTTAGGAGGATGGGAAATATGATATAATTCATTCCTCCGATTATGTATGCTTAGGTCATAATAGTTGAGTGGCACTGGCAATATAATTAGCTGAATTATTAAAAACGCTCAAGTGAAAGCTGTTTCGTTGTTTCATGTATCTCCTGTAACGCAAATCCTTATGAAGGATAATTACGGTTTCAGTAAGGAAATATATGAGCTTCTAACTAGCTTACCCATTACGGCTGAATTATTTCATTTATAGAAAACTATTTAAGGTTCTGAAGCTCGGTATAGGAAGAATCTAGCTCGAAAACAAAGTCATTCGCCGAAAAGCTATCTTCCCAGCGCCTTCCATTAATTCCTTTAGTAATAGGATATCATCACTGCGACGGAATTATTGGCTGTTGGAATAGCGTTGATAAAACACGAAGACAGTATTGCTTGTTTGAATTAAAGCGCCAAAACGGAGGGGGAATGAGTAAAGAAAAACAGTTTCTTCTGGATCGGAAAGCCAGCGAAAGCGCGAACAAACTCAGGCAAATAATTAAGATGCTTTTTAATTTTACCTATCTGTAAGGAGAGGATTGATTTTTTGATGTTATATGCCATGTACTGGCTGTTATCCTCCATTGATGCATAAAATTGCTTTCACCACGACAGCAATATAATCGAAATTTTCTCAACGCAAAACAAATTTAACCCCTTTATAGATTTTAATATGGGCATGAATTACGACTCAATGACAGAACCGGGCTTCATGTTGCCCGATTTGATTGAAATTCAACGTTCTAGCTTCCGCTGGTTTTTAGAAGAAGGGTTAATAGAAGAGCTTGATTCCTTCAGTCCCATCACAGATTATACCGGCAAATTAGAACTGCACTTTTTAGGGCAAAATTATAAGCTCAAAGAACCTAAATATGGTGTAGATGAATCGAAGCGACGCGACAGCACCTACGCGGTGCAAATGTACGTACCTACACGTTTGATAAATAAAGAGACTGGGGAAATTAAAGAGCAAGAAGTATTTATTGGTGACTTGCCTTTGATGACCGAACGCGGCACATTTATTATTAACGGTGCAGAGCGAGTAATTGTCAACCAGATAGTTCGATCCCCAGGAGTATATTACAAATCCGAAATCGATAAAAACGGTCGTCGTACTTATTCTGCGAGTTTAATTCCCAACCGGGGAGCATGGCTAAAATTTGAAACAGACCGTAACGATCTAGTTTGGGTCAGAATTGATAAAACCCGCAAATTATCGGCTCAAGTGTTGCTCAAAGCTTTAGGGCTTACCAACAACGAAATTTTCGATGCAATGCGTCACCCGGAATACTTCCAAAAAACCATTGAAAAAGAAGGGGAGTTTTCGGAAGAAGAAGCCTTAATGGAATTGTATCGCAAGCTGCGTCCCGGCGAACCACCTACAGTCTTGGGCGGACAACAGCTTTTAGATTCGCGATTTTTCGACGCAAAACGTTACGATTTAGGTCGCGTCGGACGCTACAAGCTGAATAAAAAATTACGATTGCAAATTCCAGATACAGTGAGGGTGTTGACGGCTCCAGATATTTTGGCAGCAGTCGATTACCTAATTAACTTAGAATTTGATATTGGTAATATAGACGACATTGACCACCTGGGGAATCGCCGAGTCAGAAGTGTCGGCGAATTGTTACAAAACCAGGTTCGGGTAGGTTTGAACCGTTTGGAGCGGATTATCCGCGAACGTATGACGGTATCCGATTCCGAGTCTTTAACTCCTGCATCCTTGGTTAACCCCAAACCGTTGGTAGCAGCAATCAAAGAATTCTTTGGTTCCTCACAGCTATCTCAGTTCATGGATCAAACCAATCCTTTAGCAGAACTGACTCACAAACGAAGATTGTCAGCACTTGGTCCTGGTGGTTTAACTCGGGAACGTGCTGGTTTTGCCGTCCGAGATATTCACCCTTCTCACTACGGACGTATATGTCCGATTGAAACACCAGAAGGTCCAAACGCTGGACTAATTGGTTCTTTGGCGACTCACGCTAAGGTTAATTCATACGGCTTCTTGGAAACACCTTTCCGTCCTGTAGAAAACGGCAAAGTCATGTTTGAAAAGCAAGCGCTTTACATGACTGCTGATGAGGAAGATGATTTACGGGTTGCTCCCGGTGATACTCCCCTCGATACAAATGGCTACATTATTGGTACCCAAATACCAGTCCGCTACCGTCAAGATTGGGCAACTACCACACCCGAACAGGTAGATTATGTTGCGGTTTCTCCCGTGCAAATTGTTTCGGTAGCAACCAGTTTAATTCCATTCTTGGAACATGACGACGCTAACCGGGCATTGATGGGGTCGAATATGCAGCGGCAAGCGGTACCGTTGCTCAAACCAGAGCGTCCTTTGGTGGGAACTGGTTTAGAAGCTCAAGCTGCGAGAGACTCCGGGATGGTGATAGTATCTCGTACCGACGGTGACGTTACCTTTGTAGACGCTACAGAAATTCGCGTTCGTCCCGCACCAGACCAACCCGAAGAAAAATACGAAATCTCGAAATACCAGCGTTCCAACCAAGATACCTGTTTGAACCAAAGACCTTTGGTAAGGATAGGAGAAAAAGTTATTGCCGGACAAGTACTTGCAGATGGTTCTTCTACCGAAGGTGGCGAATTAGCGTTAGGACAAAACATTGTAGTAGCCTATATGCCTTGGGAAGGCTACAACTACGAAGATGCGATCTTAATTAGCGAACGCTTGGTACAAGATGATGTTTATACTTCAATTCACATTGAAAAGTATGAAATTGAGGCAAGACAAACCAAGCTGGGGCCAGAAGAAATCACCAGAGAAATTCCTAACGTTGGTGAAGACGCGCTGCGAAATTTAGACGAGCAGGGAATTATCCGCGTTGGTGCTTGGGTAGAAGCTGGAGATATCTTAGTAGGTAAAGTTACACCTAAAGGTGAATCCGACCAGCCACCAGAAGAGAAATTATTGCGAGCAATTTTTGGGGAAAAAGCCAGAGATGTAAGAGATAACTCCTTGAGAGTCCCCAACGGAGAGAAAGGAAGAGTCGTAGATGTCCGGATATTTACCCGCGAGCAAGGTGACGAACTTCCACCAGGAGCAAACATGGTGGTGCGAGTTTACGTAGCTCAAAAACGGAAAATTCAAGTCGGCGACAAAATGGCGGGAAGGCACGGTAATAAAGGAATTATTTCCAAGATATTACCTTTAGAAGATATGCCTTACTTACCAGACGGTTCTTGTGTGGATATCGTACTCAATCCTTTGGGCGTACCGAGCCGAATGAACGTAGGACAAGTGTTCGAGTGCTTATTGGGTTGGGCAGGTCATACCTTGGGAGTAAGATTTAAGATTACGCCTTTCGACGAAATGTATGGCGAAGAATCATCCAGGCAAATCGTTCATGGCAAGCTGCAAGAAGCAAGAGACGAAACCGGCAAAGACTGGGTATATAATCCCAACGATTCCGGAAAAATTCAAGTTTATGACGGTCGTACAGGCGAACCTTTCGACCGAGCAGTGACTATTGGCGTAGCTTATATGCTCAAATTAGTCCACTTGGTAGACGATAAAATTCACGCTCGTTCAACAGGTCCTTACTCGTTGGTTACACAACAGCCATTGGGTGGTAAAGCGCAGCAGGGTGGTCAGCGTTTCGGAGAAATGGAAGTATGGGCATTGGAAGCATTCGGTGCAGCTTATACCTTGCAAGAATTGCTTACCGTTAAATCCGACGATATGCAAGGACGTAACGAAGCCCTTAACGCCATTGTGAAAGGAAAAGCAATTCCTCGTCCGGGAACACCAGAATCATTCAAAGTATTGATGCGAGAGCTACAGTCATTGGGACTTGATATCGCCGTTCACAAAGTAGAAACTCAAAACGACGGTAGTTCCTTGGATGTAGAAGTTGACCTCATGGCAGACCAAAACTCTCGTCGTACACCACCCCGTCCGACTTACGAATCTCTTACCCGCGAGTCGATAGAAGAAGAACAATAATTGGTAACTGGTAATTGCGAATAGGTAATTGGGAATTGGGAACTGGAAATAAAATTATTACCCATTACCCATTACCTATTACCCATTACCCATTACTCACAACTAACTACTAACTACTAACTACTAACAACAAAGAGATGAGAAATTCTCAAAATAATCAGTTTGATTACGTAAAAATTGGCTTGGCTTCACCCGAACGTATTCGTCAGTGGGGAGAAAGGACTTTACCCAATTCTCAGGTAGTTGGAGAAGTAACTAAGCCGGAGACGATTAACTACCGTACTCTAAAGCCTGAGATGGATGGGCTTTTTTGCGAACGAATTTTTGGCCCCGCAAAAGATTGGGAATGCCACTGCGGTAAATACAAGCGAGTACGTCACAGAGGTATTGTTTGCGAGCGCTGCGGTGTAGAAGTCACCGAATCGAGAGTGCGCCGTCACCGCATGGGCTATATCAAATTGGCCGCGCCAGTAGCTCATGTTTGGTATCTCAAAGGTATTCCCAGCTATATTTCCATCCTTTTAGATATGCCTTTAAGGGATGTAGAACAAATAGTTTATTTCAATTCCTACGTTGTTCTGAGTGAAGGAAATGCGGAATCATTAAGCTATAAGCAGTTACTTACAGAAGATCAGTGGCTAGAAATTGAAGACCAGATTTACAGCGAAGACTCTACCCTAGAAGGTGTAGAAGTTGGTATTGGTGCTGAAGCTTTGCTGCGGTTGTTAGCCGATATCAACTTAGAGCCAGAAGCTGAAACATTGCGAGAGAATATTACTAACGCTAAAGGTCAAAAACGAGCTAAGTTAATTAAGCGCTTAAGGGTAATAGATAACTTTATCGCGACTGGCTCGAAGCCCGAATGGATGGTTATGACGGTGATTCCGGTAATTCCTCCAGATTTGCGCCCAATGGTACAGCTTGATGGTGGTCGTTTTGCTACCAGCGATTTAAATGACCTGTATCGTCGCGTGATTAACCGTAACAATCGTTTGGCGAGATTGCAAGAAATTCTGGCACCAGAGATTATCGTCCGTAATGAAAAACGGATGTTGCAAGAAGCAGTAGATGCTCTTATTGATAATGGTCGTCGGGGACGTACTGTTGTTGGTGCAAATAACCGTCCGTTGAAATCCTTATCCGACATTATTGAAGGTAAACAAGGACGTTTCCGTCAAAACTTGTTGGGTAAACGGGTAGACTATTCCGGAAGAAGCGTAATCGTAGTTGGTCCCAAACTTCAAATTCACCAGTGCGGATTGCCAAGGGAAATGGCGATCGAATTATTCCAGCCTTTTGTAATTAATCGATTAATTAGAGGCGGTATGGTAAATAATATCAAAGCTGCGAAGAAATTAATCGCTAGGTCAGATCCCCAAGTTTGGGATGTTCTCGAAGAAGTGATTGAAGGACACCCAGTCATGCTCAACCGTGCCCCAACCTTACACCGTTTGGGTATCCAAGCTTTTGAGCCAATTTTGGTAGAAGGAAGAGCAATTCAGCTGCATCCATTGGTATGTCCGGCATTTAACGCTGACTTCGACGGCGACCAAATGGCGGTACACGTACCTTTATCTTTGGAATCGCAATCGGAAGCAAGATTGTTGATGCTCGCTTCCAACAATATACTTTCACCTGCTACTGGTACGCCGATTATTACGCCCAGCCAAGATATGGTATTGGGAGCATATTATTTAACCGCAGAAAATCCTGATGCTAGTAAAGGAGCAGGCGGTTATTATTACTCTTTAGAAGACGTAGTAATGGCTTACGAGCAACAGCAAGTACACCTGCACTCTTACGTTTACGTCCGCTACGACGGCGAAGTAGAACAAGATGTAGAAGATAAAAAACCCTTAGAAGTCATAGACAACGAAGATGGTACCCGTACTCTACGCTACAAATTCCGTCGCGTTAGAGAAGATGCAACAGGAAATTTACTTTCTCAATATATATATACAACACCCGGTCGCGTTATTTACAACATGGCAATTCAGGAAGCGTTAGCGAGTTAGGGAATGGGGCATTGGGCATTGGGGATTGGTTCCACCGGAGTTTTAAATTATTTAATCTACCCCCTCTCCCCATTACCAACTACCTAAAATCTAAAATCTGTCTTAGAAAGTTTGATGGGGTTGGTTTCCGTCCCATCAACTTTCCGCAAAATCTAAAATTTAAAATTGAAATGAACGAAAACATGATTTTCCGCAACCGCGTAGTTGATAAAAAACAACTCAAAAAGTTGATTGCGTGGGGTTTCACAACTTTCGGTACCGCACGGACGGCGGTAATGGCGGATAAGTTAAAGGATTTGGGTTTCCGCTATGCAACAAAGGCTGGAGTTTCTATTAGTGTTGATGACCTAATGGTTCCACCTTCTAAGCGATCGCTACTTGAAGCTGCTGAAGAAGAAATTCGCGCTACTGAAAAACGTTACCAGCGCGGGGAAATTACTGAAGTAGAACGTTTTCAGAAGGTAATTGATACTTGGAACGGTACTTCTGAAGCTCTTAAGGATGAGGTGGTAAGTCACTTTAAGAGCAATAATCCCCTGAACTCAGTTTACATGATGGCGTTTAGTGGTGCTAGGGGTAATATTTCCCAGGTACGCCAGTTGGTGGGAATGCGGGGACTAATGGCAGATCCACAAGGAGAAATCATTGACTTACCAATCAAAACGAATTTCCGCGAAGGACTTACCGTTACCGAATATATTATTTCTTCTTACGGTGCCCGTAAAGGATTGGTGGATACTGCACTAAGAACCGCCGACAGTGGTTATTTAACCAGACGTTTGGTGGACGTATCCCAGGATGTGATTATCCGCGAAACCGACTGCGGTACTTCTCGTGGTATTCCCGTTGTGGCGATGATGGAGGGAAGTAAAACTTTAATTCCTATTTCCAGTCGTCTTTTGGGAAGAGCCGTTAACGAAGATGTGGTGCATCCGAAAACTGGGGAAGTACTTGCTACTCGCAATACTGCAATTACCGAAGAACTCGCAGACGAAATTGAAGCGGCTGGGATTACAAAGGTAGAAGTTCGTTCTCCCCTAACTTGCGAAGCCGCACGTAGTGTATGTCAGCATTGTTACGGCTGGAGTTTGGCACACGCTAAAATGGTAGATTTAGGCGAAGCTGTAGGTATTATTGCCGCTCAAAGTATTGGGGAACCCGGTACTCAGCTAACCATGCGTACCTTCCACACCGGGGGTGTATTTACTGGGGAAGTCGCGCAACAGGTACGAGCCAAAGCCGATGGTACGGTTCGCTTCAAGGGTAAAGTCCGCACCAGACCTTACCGTACTCGTCACGGTGAAGATGCTCTGTTTGTAGAGGCAAACGGTATCTTAACTTTAGAACCCCAAGGTAGTCCTAAATCGGCAGGAATGGAAATTGACGTAACTAAAGGTTCAACTTTATACGTTAATAATGGCTCTAAAATTAAGCAGGGTCAACTGTTGGCTGAGGTTGCTTTGGGTGCAAGAACAACCAGAATTAATACTGAGAAAGCTGTAAAAGATGTAGCTTCTGATATTGCCGGACAAGTCAGATTTGCCGATGTCGTTGCAGAACAAAAAACTGACCGTCAAGGCAATACCACCACTACAGCAGTGAGGGGTGGTTTGATTTGGATTCTTTCGGGAGAGGTATATAATTTACCACCCGGAGCAGAATTAATAGTTGAAAACGGCGATCGCATTGAAAGTAATGGTGTAATAGCCGAAACCCAGTTGAATTCTCAACATGGTGGTGGTGTACGTTTACCCGAAGCAACTCCGGGTAAAAGTACTCGCGAGATTGAGATTATGACTGCTTCGATAGTTTTGGATCGAGCGGAAGTTACGGTTCAAAGCAGTCAAGGGCGTAACAACTATTTAATTAGTACTGCCAACAATCAAGTATTTAACCTGAGAGCAACCCCCGGCACAAAAGTACAAAACTCTCAAGTAGTAGCAGAATTAATCGACGACCGCTATCGTACTGAAAGTGGAGGATTGTTGAAATTCTCTGGGGTGGAGGTGCAGAAGAAGGGTAAGGCAAAACAAGGTTATGAAGTTGTTCAGGGGGGTACCCTACTGTGGATACCCGAAGAAACTCACGAAGTTAATAAAGACATTTCCTTGTTAATTGTCGAAGACGGACAACTGGTAAACGTTGGCGATGAAGTCGTCAAAGATATCTACAGCCAGAGTACCGGGGTTGTAGAAGTCACTCAGAAAAACGATATTCTGCGGGAAGTGGTAATTAAACCGGGCGAACTGCTAATGGTTGACGATCCAGAAGCAGTGATGAGCAAAGACGGTACTTTTGTTCAAGCTGGTGAAGAATTTCTGGGTACTACCTTTACAGAACTACGCTATATCGAATACGTAGAGACACCAGAAGGCCCGGCAGTATTGAGCCGTCCGGTAGTTGAGTTTCCCATACCAACCAATCCAGACGTACCATCCACAACTTCAGGTACTGACGAGAATGGGCGTTCTATCCAGCTAAAAGCAGTACAAAAAATATCCTATAAAGACTCCGAGCGGATCAAGTCTGTAGAAGGTGTTGAACTGCTGCGAACTCAGCTAGTGTTGGAAATTGGGCAAGAAGGAGAAGAACACAGTACCTCTCCTCTGGCAGCAGATATCGAGCTTGTTACCGATGAAAACGACCCAGAAATTCAGCGCTTGCAATTGGTAATTTTAGAATCTTTGGTGATTCGTCGCGATATTGCCGCTGATGCAACTCAAGGATCGACTAGTACTAATTTAGAAGTAGAAGACGGGCAAACCATAGAACCTGGTGCTGTAGTAGCTCGTACCCAAATCTTGTGTAAAGAAGGAGGTACTATCCAAGGTGTGAAAGTAAGCACCGATGCACCTCGTCGCTGCTTGATATTGCGAACTGGCGATACCTTTACCATTAACGTTAATGAAGCTCCTACCTGTAAAGCTGGTGACTTGTTAGTAGAAGGTGCGGAAATTGCTCCTGGAATATTCGCAGAACAATCCGGACAAGTAGTTAAGGTAGGGAGTAGGGAGCAGAAAGTAGGGAGTAGTGATATAGAAGGAAGTATAGTCCCAAGCGATGAATCTTCAAGTCATTATATTACCTTGCGAATAGGTCGTCCCTATCGAGTCAGTCCCGGTGCCATACTACAAGTTGATGATACCGATTTGGTACAGCGCGGCGATAACTTAGTACTGTTGGTATTTGAACGTGCCAAAACCGGGGATATCATCCAAGGTTTACCTAGAATTGAAGAACTACTAGAAGCTCGCAAACCAAAAGAAGGCTGTATATTAGCTCGTAGAACCGGGGAAGTTAAACCAGTTTACGGCGATGGTGATGAGGCGATCGCCCTGAAGATTCTCGAAGCCGGAGGTGTAGTCACTGATTATGCCCTTGGTCCCGGACAAAATATGGTAGTTTCGGAAGGACAAACCGTAGAAACCGGACAACCGCTGACAGACGGGCCATCTAATCCTCATGAAATCTTGGAAGTATTCTTTAATCAAGGTTCCGACGAAGGAGTTTACGCTTGTGCCAGCCATGCCTTGCAAAAAGTGCAGAGCTTCTTGGTGAATGAAGTGCAGTCGGTATACCAATCCCAAGGTATTGATATTTCTGACAAACACATTGAAGTAATTGTACGTCAGATGACATCTAAAGTACGGATAGATGATGGCGGCGATACTACAATGCTTCCTGGGGAATTGATTGAATTGCGTCAAGTTGAGCAAGTCAACGAAGCAATGTCTATTACTGGTGGTGCCAAGGCGCAATATACTCCAGTATTGTTAGGTATTACCAAAGCATCATTGAACACAGATAGCTTTATCTCCGCTGCATCCTTCCAAGAAACAACTCGCGTCCTAACCGAAGCAGCAATTGAAGGTAAGTCCGACTGGCTGCGTGGTTTGAAAGAAAACGTAATTATCGGACGATTGATTCCTGCGGGTACGGGATTCAATGCTTTTGAAGAGATGGGTATAGTTGATGACTATGCTGCCGATATGAGCAACAGCGTACTGGATGAAGTTGACGATCCGTTGGATATGGTCTTAGATGACCGTACAGCCCGTACCTATAATTTGGATTCTCCAACCATGACTCCAGATTTTGGTAATAGAACTGGTTCATCATCAATATTGGAAGATAGTAGCGATGATTTAATTGCTGATAACGAAGCTATCAAGGATTTAAGCCCAGTCCAAGATAACAATGATGACTCGGATAACGATAGCGTTTTAAATGATTTGAAAGAATTTGGACTTGACAGCAATTTCTCAGATGATGAAGAATAGGTTTCTACTAGCACCATCTTGATTTTAATTTTATAAACAATCCCAGGTATTTCCTGGGATTTTTTTTGTTTAATTTTTAACAAGAGGGTTAGGGGGAAGGGGGAATAGAGGAGCGATTATAAGGCAACTAAATATCGTTCTATACACATTGTTCGTAGTAGCGCCGCCTTCGCCTCTCGATTCAGAATTATGAGGCGAAGACGGCGCGACTACAAACCTTATTACTTGTTTAAAACTAATAGGACAAACTACTTGAAGAAGGCAGACTGTTCCCCGTTTCCAGTGTCCCGTTCTCGATAACAATTAATTTAACTTGTTGCGGAGAATAATCGGAACCAAGCTTTTCACTACAAAATCCTACATCCCGTACTTGGTTGGGCTGTATAGTTTGCCCCCAATCATAAGGAGTAACGGTGTATTGACCTTTTTCTTGTTTAAAATCGGCATTCCAAGAGTTTTGAATCTTAGCTTGGTTCATCTTGAATTTAAGTTGCCAATTTTGAACTGGTTCATTGCGATTATTGGTAATTTTAAAACTGGTGCAAAACCCCGTTTGCCAATCCGAATAAATTTCAGTGGTTGCTTTTAATCTTGCCGAGCTTGATATAGAAGTAGCAGACTGAATTTGTTTTTTTGGTTTTTTCGGTTTTTTTGGTTTTACTGGTTCTCTTACTGTTGTAGGAAGCTTTTGGGTAAATTTAACCGGAAGTAGTTGAGAAATTAATTGCTGTTTTGGTAAATCCACATTTTTCCAATCATCCAAGAGAATCCCTCCTGTATCTTCACTGTTAGGATTCCAACTCCAAACAGCGAAACTGAGATTTTTCTCCTTAATGTATTTAACAAACTTACTCATCCAAATCGCTTCCCTGTTGTCAACTAAACGTCCACCAAACTCTCCTACAAAAATAGGAGCCTTCTGCTGACTAGCAATATAGTTAAAGCCAATTTGCCAGCGATAGAGGAGATTTTGAGGGAAATTATTGTCAGAAAAATAAGGCTGATCGTACACCCCTGGACCATATTCATGGGGAGAATAAACTAACTTATTCCGAACTGATAAACGTACCGGATAGCGCAAGACACCTTCTAAATTACCTCCTTGCCAATGATTAGCTAAATATTGTCCCGGAACATTGTTTTCTACTCCTTCCACAACAATTAACCAATCGGGGTTAATTTTGAAAATCGCATTAGCCGCACGCTCTGCTGCTAATCGCCAATCTGTAGCTAAATCGTCAGTACCCCAACTAGCTTTACCGTGGGGTTCGTTTTTTAAATCTGCTCCAATTACGTTAGTTTGATTTTTATATCTTTGAGCTAGCTGCAACCAGGTATTAATCCAATCAGCTTCGGAATAACCATCTCCATACCATAATTCGGGAATTCGTTTATCGTTGAGACGATGGGAGTCTAACAAAATCAATAAGCCTTGACGTTGTGCTTCCTCAACGATTGCGTCCATTATTTCTATAGGGGTTTTCTTTTCTAATTCTCGATTGTTGCCAATGCTGAAATCGATGCCGCTAACTTCCAGGGAGCGTAATCCTTCCACAGAATATGGCAAGCGAATCAAATTGTAGCCAAGATTCTTAATTTGCAGCAGCATATCTTTATAATCCCGCTTCCACAAACCGTGAGGAGCGTGAGTTTCGGTTTCCATACCAAACCAGTTGACACCTTGGAGTAATACCCTATTTCCTTTGGCATCAACGATATTCGCTCCACGGGTTGAAAGTGGTAGTTGCATAGTTGTTGTTGCTCTAGCAAGGTTCACTTGGTTAAAAGGTGGCGTGTTTGTAAAATTACTATTCAAACAAAGCACTAAACTGATGGCAAATATCAGTATTTTTACGGTTGTTTTTTGGTTAAATGTGTTTTTATTAGGGTATTTTTGATTTGGATGAAAACATTTCCCAGAAAACACGCTAAATAAATTGATTAAAAACTTTTTCAAGAAATTAATTGAAGATAAAAAAAGATTGAAAATACGCATAAGTACTGATGCCTGTTTTAATTACTTGCAGTATTGCTTTGATACCCGGTGAGATGATTTGTTTATTATTAGTTTTTGGATTAGTTCAAAAACTAATAAAGATTGATGAAATAAAGGTGATTAATAAAATAAATAAATTAACACTCCAGATAGAGATTTGCCACTTATAACTTATTACTTAAGTATGAGGAAGCGTCAATAGGTTTTGTTCCAGGCTAAGCTAAAACTTAAGCTTGATAAGCAAAAATCTGCTTTTACAGAAAAAAAGCGGAAAAAAAAATTTATAGAAAATTTATTAAATAAGCCAATTTCTTTATCTTTTTAGCCTTGCGGTCTAGGTATTTAGCGAATAGATTGGAAACTAATAGAAGAAAAATAATTCCTGCTTTAATTGCTGTAAAGCAAAATCATAAACGTAGTAATTGAAGCATCTGCCGTATTACTTGAATAACTAAACTTTTTAATATGTCTCTATCTGCATTAGCCAAATTTATTCTGCCTCCAGTTTTAGCTTCTGCGGCTGTTTTTTCAGCCATGACAGTACCGCTAGCTGCAATAGGTGATAAACAAATTAATATCAAGTTCCAAGAAGAAACACTTTTCTTTGGTAAACTCAGAGATGTCGCTTTGCCTTACGTAGTAGTTGCCACTGGACTTAGTTTAGGAGCCGGAATTTCTGCGATCGCCATATCTGGATGGCGCAATTCGTCTCGTAAATCAACTGAAGTTGAACAACAAGTATCCCAATTGGAACTGCAATTACAGCAAAAAGAGGAATTACTCAAGGAATTTAAACTATCAGAAACTCGACTACAAGTTTCTGGGCTAAATAGTTTTTTGGAGGAACAAGTATCATCTCCAGCAAGCAAGGGTTATCCCACTTTAAACCCCGTGAGCCATTCTCAACAAGTTGAGGCACAAATTCCCCCACAGCAAGCTCCAGCAAAAAGCCAAAATACAACTTCAGCCAATGCTGCCTCGGCTTTTGCTTCGGCTCAAAACTTTCTCGGATATACTCAATCAAAAAACGATATTAACCAAGAACTTGCTAACATATCTCAAGCAAATAAAACCAGCATAACACCAGCAGAGTTTGAGCAATTACAAGCACAACTCAGAGATATGATGTTGCAAATGCAGGCAATGCAAAACAATTTATCATCAACGCCTCAACCTACAAATACCCCTCAAAGGCAAGATTCAGAAACGATTAGTATTCATTACGATACTTACAAACCTCAAGAGGTGCAATTTGGTTAAAAATTCCAGGTTTGAGTACCAACCATAGCCTTAGAATAAGAATCTTTTTTTGTAGCAGTGATTTATCAATTACTGCTACTTTTCATGTTGTTATTAGATGGGATGGTGCGTTGCTCCTAATAACACACTCTACGGATTTTCATCCTCAATATAAGAAAGAGTTAAAACTCTTACTACAAACCTTTATTACCCCCGTTACCCATTCCCTATAAATAATAAAGCCCGCTATGATAACGGGCTTGATTACTAATTACCGCAAAAACTCAGAACTTAACGGGGGAGAATTAGTCTGCTGGGATTTGGCTAGGGGAGGTAAAGTAGCTGTAGAATCTTGCGCTACATTCGCTTTGAGTTGATATCGATTTCCCCAGCCATAATTAAAATTGTCCGCTTGTTGAGGTGGTGTTGTTTTACCTATAGGTAGGGAGATAGAGCGATACTGGCTTGCCTGTACGTATTTTTCACCTTCACTGGTAAACCGAAGCGATTTTCCTTCAAGCTGCTGGTATTGTGGGGTCAATTCTTGAGAATTTTCTCCATCTGAAACTGGTAATTGACCTACTGGGTTAAAAGTCGCAATAAAGCTGACTTCACTTTCAGGGGTTAATTTTGCGTAATTTTTATTTAACTGCCATGCTTCCTCGAAATTACCATTGGGCGCTACTTGCCAAAGATTTAAGTCTGCTTCCCATTTTCCCTGTTTGACTTCTACGATTTGGCGAGCCAAAATTGAACGGTTTATATTTTCATTATTATCGCCGACTATTTCTTCTCCGTTAACTTTAGCCGATGCTCGTAAATAACGAACTGCTGTAACGGCAATACGGCTGGATTCGGGTAAATTTGTTGTGCCTGCAACTTTGTATAAACCTTTGCTATCTTCCCGCTGTATGGCCTGTATTTCTAGCTGTACTTTGCTTTGCGATTGATTTACACAGCCACTTGCTAATAAAACCACGCTAGAAGCTATAACGGCACGTGCTGCTACGGGTGTTCTGGTTCTAAAGTTGGTAAAAAAACTAAAATGTTGCTGTTTCATAAAATTAGTGTTAATAAAAGCGGATGGAATGTGTAATAAACGCATTTTGATCTATTTTGCCCAAATTTATCTACAGATTGAGTACCTTTACGAATTCTTATTGTATTTTTACTGGCTTGACAAAATACGTATTATCCCCTCGATGATATCGTTTTTTTTTGTTAAAGTGGCGACATTATAGAACGCAAATATTTACTTATAGATTAATTGGGGTAATGAAGTCTAAAATACTACATAGTGAAATATATATTTTGATCGAAGAATTCCACAAATACAAACCTTGTGCCCTGTTTTGTGCTGCTTCTATCTCAATTTTATCGACTTTGAGTGTAAGCAATAGTTCGCAAGCTCAAACAAGATCCCCGCAGCAACAAGCAAATAAAGCTTCGCAGTCACTAGACTTGCTGCAAGTACCGCAATCAGCGATACCGAGTGGGAGAACAAAACTTAAATTAGAAACAGTTCCACCACCACCAAATGTGGGTTCTAATATTCGTGCTACTTTACCCAGTCAAAAAGTAGAACAGTATTTACCCCTAGAGAATATCAAGCAATTAGAAAACAGTTTTATCCAGGAACAGATAACTGGTAAAACTAAACGCCCCATAGAGCAATCTATAGCAGTGGAAAGGGATGCGAAATCTATAGGTGGGCCGCAAACAGGGATTTATGAAGCAAGGCAATTAAGCGCTCAAGCTGTTCCATTGCCAGCACCACCTGGTAGCAGTTTAGAATTTACTTCTCCTGACTTTAATTCGAGCGCGACTGTTGCTCCTTTACCACCACTCCCAGGTACTACTCCGCAGCAGCAGTCGAATACAGGGAATGTACCAACATTCAATCAGTTACTAAATTCTAGAACTAGCAATGTATCTCAATACCCTGTGAATGCTAGCGCTTCAAATGCACCAACATTTGAACAGATGCTTGATGCTTACCGCCGGGAGCAACCGTCAGTTTCTGTAACTTCAACACCTACTTTTAATACCCTATTAAATTCCCAAGGAGGGATGCGTCCATCTGCTCCACTGAATCGGGCCCCTATGCGATCGCCTATCAAGAGTTCTCAGGCTCCACTAGTTCCACAAAACAATGAATTAAACCCTTTAAGAAGCAGTGCGGCTTTAAGGGAATCTTCTTTAAGAGTCGAAGGTGTTTTTGTAACTCAAGGAGATAATACTTCAGCAAGAGCGAGACTTTCCGGAACTTATCCGCTCACCCCTCAAGTGTTGTTTGGTGCAACTTTGGATTTGACGAGTGAGGATAGCTCGTTTGATGATTCCCGACGGGAAGGTTTGAATATCAACGAACTTTATCTCGCAACATCTCTGACGGGTTTACCTAATTTACGATTTGCAGTTGGCCAGTTAGATTTAACATCTTATTTCGACCGCAATAGCTTTGCTAAAGATGGAGCCAGCCAGTTTTTTAATCCGGTATTTCAAACCAATCCAGCTTTAGCATCGACAGGAATAAGTTCAAAGCCTGGACTTTTAGTTAACTGGAGCGTGACGGACAATATTGACGCTAAAGCTGCTGTTTTTTCATCATCTGATGCTTTAAGCAACTTTAGTTTGGATGGATTTGCTGGTGAAGTTGGAGTTCGTTACGGTAATGCGATTATTCGCGGTACTTACAGTACTGCTAGAGATGGTGGAAATCGCGATTCTTTTCCACAAAGCTTTCAAATCGATCGCGGAAACGGTGAGTTTGGAGTTTTGGAGGACGATCGCGAAGAAGCATATGGTTTGAACGCTGAAGTTTTTATTCCCAAAATGAAACTAGGTTTATTTGGACGTTACGGACGTTACGAAAATAGAGATTTAGGAGAAGGTGCAGATACATACGTTTTCGGCGCTAGTTTCTTAGATTTATTTACCCCCGATGACAGATTGGGATTGGCTTACGGACGCGCTTTATCCAACGAAGATGAGCGTGAAGGAAAGCAGCTTGATGTATTAGAGCTTTATTACGATTTTCAGTTTCTTGACAATTTACGATTGGGTTTTTCCGTTCAGGGAAGAGACGACTTTAACGAAACAGTTCTCGGTGTGAGGATTAAATCAGAGTTTGATGTAACTCCAAGGGGGAGAATGACTCGATGAATCACAAATTCAACTTGAGCTTGTTCTACAAAGCTAATTTATCCCAACAAAAACGAACGCAAAGTAAAACCATTGTGGGAATTATTTTGCTACCTTTTCACTTATTTGTTTTTACTAGCCCAATCGTACTGGCAACTTTAAACAATATAAAACCCGTACAGGCTCAGTCATCTGGAGCCACGCAAGAGGGTTACAATTTGCTCAAAAAAGGATGGGTAGATGATGCGATTAAAGCCTTTCAACAAGCTTTGAGAAGCAATCCGCAATCTTTACAAGCCAAGCTAGGTTTAGCGATCGCTTATAACCGAGCAGGGCAAATTGAAGATGCGTTCCAAGCTTATCAACAAGTGTTAGCGTTAGATCCCAGCAATCAAGCAGCCTTAAGAATTGTGGGCATGATGGGTACTTATCGTCCGGAATGGAACAAACCCGGTATTAAGGCTCTCAATACTTTGCTCGAATTAAATCCCGATGATTTGCAAAGCCGCTATTACCGGGCTTTGCTTTATTCTTATCAAGGACAATTTAGCGAATCGGTTGCCGACTTTGAAATAGTGTTGGCAAATAATCCCACACCAGAAGCAATCATCGGAGCGGCTCAAACTTACAGCTACAGTGGTGATTATCAAAAAGCTAAGGAATTATTCAACCGCTATAAAGCCAGTGGCAAACAAATAACAGATTATGCTGCGGTTGCTTACGCTCTTACCTTACGCAAAACTGGTAATCCCCAAGAAGCGATCGCAATATTAGAAAGCCAGCTACAGCGTTCTGAAACTTTGGATCAGTTAGCGATACTTGCTCGCGCACAACTGTCTCAAGCATATATTGCAAATAAACAATCAGCCGAAGCTTTAGCGGTTTTAGATCCTTTAGAAGGTAGAGAAGACGCGATTTTACCTTTGGCTAGAGCGCTGAATGAAATTCGTAAAAATACCGATAATGCTTCCTTGGCGCAAAGAGTCACCAGTCTCTATCGTCAAGCTCTTGCTAATAACCCTAATCCTTCGCCCAGTCTGCTGCGAGAAATCGCCAATGTCTTTACTGGTTTACCTCAAGGAGAGGAAACAGCATTGCAAATTTATAGACGTTTAGCTTCTACCTTACCCAACGATAGAAGTTTGATGGTGCGTCAGTTCGGTTTGGAATATAAATTGGGAATGGTTTCCAAAACCGATTTGAAACAGCGCTTAGCAACAACATTGCAAAATTTACCTACAGATTCTGTAGAGTTGCAAGAGTTAGCTTTAGCATTAGCCGATATAGATGCTCCCTCACCTCAACTTCTACCCGTATATGAAAATATATTGCAGACGGGAGTTAACGCACCGTTTTTGAATTTTCGGGTAGCTCAGATGTATCTGGAACTCGAAAATACAATTCAAGCAAGACAGGCTTTAGCAGTTTATACGGCAACATCTCAAGGTGCTAATGACATGGCAACACAGTTGCTTGCAGCGGAAATCGAAAGAAGGGAAGGCAACTTAGAAGCCAGCGCTCAACGCTACTTTGCCATACTTAACGAAAACCCCCAAGAGGAAATTACTGATGGTGCTTTGCGCGGATTGGTAGGGGTAAGAGTCCAGCAAAAGCGTTTTGAGGAAGCTTTAGTTGTATACGAGCAAGTTATAAAACGCAATCCACAAGATATTACCGCTCAGTTGGGACAAACTAGCGTCGCTTATCAAGCCAAACGTATTTCCAAACCAGAAGCAGAAGCTGTTTTGGATAATTGGTTAGCAACTCAAAAAGCAACTAATACCCCACCAGAACTATACAGTTTGGTAACACAATTACCTACCGACCCCAATCGCGAAGCTCTGTATAATTACTTAGTGGAACTTGACCCTAGCAGCATTAGATTGCAGCAGCGCTTGCTCGAAACTATAGCTCAACGAAACCCCCCTGAAGCACGTTTGCGAATGAAGCAGTTGATTGCTAATGCTCCAGATAATGCTAATTCACAACAGAGAGTAGCTTTATTAGCTAAAGCTATTGGCGATTTTAAGACGGCTGGTAAAGCTTATGAAAATATTCTCAAAGAAGAACCAGATGATATAGACGCTTTGGCTGCTTTAGGCGGAATTCGCTTTGAGCAAAGACGATTTGGTTCGGCAGAACAAATTTATTCCACAGTGTTGGAACAAAACCCCCAAGATACACAAGCACGCCGCGCTCTGGCTGGACTGAATGCGATTTTTGACAAGCCTTTAGCAGCGATGAAAGCCTTAGAACAACTGCAAATTGAGCAAATTGCCAGCGGTGAAAAAGACCCAGAAATTTATAATCAGATGCAGCAGATACAAGAAGATTTTCTGCAAAGACGTGGTTTTCAACCACCTTGGGAAAGTTACGAGCGTCGGGGTAAAAATTAATAGTGAAACAAATTTTTGATGAAGAAAAATGTCTTAGTTAATTACACCCACCCTTCAAGGGAATAGTAAGACAAGAAGTTTCTCAAATATAAGTTTGAGGAAATTTACTGAGAATAATTAATACAAACGGCTATTAAGATGAACTATCTTCCAAAAGCAGTAGCTATATTGAGCATAATTACTTTGTGCGGCTGTAAAGGGGGTTCTTCAGCAACTAATATCGAAAAACCAGGCATACAATCTTTGGAATCACCACCTCAGCCATCTGTTATCGATGGTAATAGCGTTCAATTTTCGTCAGCCCTTCCAGCTTCGACTCCTAACAGAGAGTTATTGGTGGAAAGCTGGGATAGCTATCGTCGTCGTTTTATCCAGAGAGATGGAAGAGTGATTGATTACGAAGCTAGCGATCGTTCGACTAGTGAAGGTCAAGCCTATGCAATGTTGCGAGCAGTCCTGATCGATGACTCAGCAACCTTTGCTCTCACTTTAAATTGGGGAGAAAATAATTTACAAAGACTAAAAAATGGCAAACCTGTAGATAATTTATGGGCTTGGAAGTGGGGACGTACATCTGATGGTAACTGGGGTGCTATAGATAAGAACTTTGCTAGTGATGGGGATATAGATGCTATTACTGCCTTAATATTGGCATCAAGACGCTGGAATCGTCCGGAATACCTCAAAATAGCAAAAACTAAATTAGAAGATTTGTGGAAGTATTCAACTGTAGTTGGATCTGAAAACAAACGCTATCTACTGCCAGGTCCGAAAGCTGCATTTGTAAAGGATTCATCGATTATTCTCAATCCTTCCTACTTCGCTCCCTATGCTTTTCGGTTATTTGCTCAAGTTGACCCCGAACGAGATTGGTTGAGTTTGGTAGATACCAGCTATGAAGTATTGGAAGATTCCAGACAACTGAGTGCTGTAAATTTACCTAGTGACTGGGTTGCCCTGGATGCAGAAACTGGAAAATACCAACCCTTACCTGCCGATAGTCCGATCAAAAGCGTATATAGCTTTGATGCATATCGAGTTTGGTGGCGAATCGCATTAGATGCAAGCTGGTTTAATTCATCACGGGCGCGAAGCTATCTGGAAACATCCATTCAGTACCCGCTCAAATTGTGGCAAGAACAATCGAGCATACCAGCGCGGATAAACCTAGAAGGTAAAGCTTTAGTAAATTACGAAGCGACATCTCAATATGCCATGCTCTATGCAGCAACTAACCTGATACAGCCAGAATTGGCTCAAGAATTGCTAGAGAAAAAATTGCTACCTCAATACCAACAAGAAGTTTGGGATGATAACGAAGCTTATTACACTCAGAATCTAGCTTGGTTGGGGTTGCTATCTCCATCAGCAATTCCTCCAGAACTTTTGCAAAGTAATTAAAAAGTTATGGCGTTTTTATCTGGAAAGCGAATAAAATGTTGGCAGCAATACTTAAGTAATAAATCTTATTACTTAGCTCAAGCATTTACCGCAATCAAATAAACATTTTTAAACCAAAAACATACTCAACTTACCGGTGGAATTAAAAAAATTGTGTTATGAAGCATCTATTTAACTTTAAAGCGGTGAATAAAGCATTTCTTATATCTTTTTGTTTGCTATCGGCTTTACCAACTGCACAAGCTACTACTCAAAATCAATTACAAAACTCTGAAGGATTTTTATTAGCACAAGCAGCTAAAAGCTCGAAATCTTCCCCAACTAAATACGATGACAAATACGTTTTAGAATTCAATCGTAGTCCAATAGTTGGCAACCGAATGCGTTTGCGAGGAGTCTATTCTGAAGGTCGTTTGGCTTTTACTCGTCCTCGTGGTTGGGATGTAGGAGATGTCAAAGCTGAAATTCACTTTCAACATTCGCCAGCACTGTACGCGAATCGCTCTAACTTAACAGTACTAGTTAACGATCGCGCTGTAGGTAGCATCCCTCTAAATCGCAAACAATCCCAAGTCGGTCGAGTACTTTTAAACATCCCTCCAAAGCTGCTGCAAGAATATAACGAACTTAAGATTGTAGCCCAGCAGAATAATACAGAAGGATGTAGCAACCCCGGCGATCCAACTCTATGGACGGAGATTCTACCAGACTCAAAATTAATTTTTAGCTATAACCCTAAAGAAATTCCGCTCAACTTCAGCAACTATCCTTATCCCTTCTTTGATAACCTCAATTTAGACACTAACCGCATCGTTTACTTAAAGCCCCAAAGTACCAGTCAATCTTGGTTGGAGGGAGCAGCCCGAATACAGGCTTCATTAGGTAGACAAGCAGAATTTCGTCCCATAGAGACAGATTTAATCTCAGATATCTCTGATGTGTCAGCCGATCAAAGATTGGTCATCATCGGTACTCCTGCCGAACAACCAGCCCTAGCAGATTTAGATTTACCTCGTAAAATTACGGGTTCTCAAATTTTAAATGCTGATGGGACAGCAATACCAGAGGATACAGGAGTCTTAATCCTAACCACTACCAAAAAAGGTAAAGTTCCTGTTCTAGTTGCCACTGGAAATGGTGCAGTAGGAGTAGCTAAAGCTGCCAGGTTATTAGCACAGCCCTCTTCCCAGAAAATAGGCACCGGGCAAGTTGTTTTGGTCAATAAATTAGAAGAGGCTGACACACCAGGAAAGAGAGAATGGCCCAGCTATTTACCAGAATCGAATAACTTTCAGCTAAGCGAAATCAAAACTCAATTTAACGGTGATGCTTTCAGAGATGTTAGCGTCCGTGGTTCTGCTGCCCCACCAGTTGAAATAGACTTCCGTGCATTACCGGATGACAGATTTGTACGCGGTAGTTCGATGAACCTGGTTTACAGCTATAGTCCGCAGATGAATCCTAGAACCTCTGCTGTAGAAGTGTTACTGGATGGAGTTTTTATTGGTGGAGCGCGTCTAGATTCAGACGAAGGAGCAATACGTAAAAACCTGAAAGTAGATTTACCAGCTAAATTGGTTAAGCCTGATTCTAAGCTTCAAGTGTTTTTCCGGATGAATCCCAAAGAACCCTTTGATAAAGCAAACTGTATCAGTCCACCAGATCAACAGCTTTCAGGTACCGTTCATTCCGATACCAATTTTGATTTAAAACGGGAAAATTCCGTACAGCTACCCAATCTTCAATTAATGCAGTATGGCTTCCCCTTTGCTGCACCTCAAGATTTATCTGAAACAGCGATCGTACTTCCACAAGAACCGAGCAGTAGCGATGTCTTGACAATGCTTGCTTTTAGCGAACGTTTGGGAAGATTAAGTCGTGCAGATGCAGTCAAACTAGATGTCTATACCGCAAACACATTGCCCCCAGAAGTGCGTAACAAGGAACACTTAGTAGGAATTGGGACGCGAGAGAATTTCCCTTTACCTGACGTATTCAAATCTCCAGGCTTTAACTTAGGTAGGTCATTCGGTCGCGGTTCAGCCCAAGCCAGCGTTACAGTTCCTCAAGATAGACAAGGAATGATTAAGCAAATACTCTCTCCTTGGAATGGCGATCGCGTTGTGTTGGCTTTGACTGCTCAGACGGATACTGGGTTAGAAAGAGTACAGGAAGTATTAAGTAAAGACCCTTGGTTCTTCCAACTGAAGAAGGATACGGTATTAATTAGCAGCGACAAGGAAAACCCCGCAGCTTACGACCCAGATAGCTATCAGCTAGCATTTTTTGACAATGCTCCTTCAAGTCGTCGCATCGAAGATACCAGTCTTCTGAGCAAAATGACGCGGATGCTACAGGAAAACTGGCTGTTAGTACCTGCGGGTATCGTTGGTTTATCTCTGATTCTCTACGGAATTGTTCAGCTTTATTTGAAGCGGATTTCTGCTTCTAACAGAAGCTAGGAATAGTTAGTAATTGGTAATGGGTAATGGGTAATAGGTAATTGTTAAAGTTCCCCGTTCCCTATTCCCCGTTCCCCAATCCCTACTTCTGTAAAATCGCATCACCTTTAATTAAAAAAAATTAAAAACTTGCCATGTCCTCTTCAGTCAAAAACTCTCCAAAAAAAAGCCAGCGCTTTAACATAAGCAGATGGTTGATTGACTTAACACCCAGCTTTTTTGATAAAACCTTAGAAAAAGTCGGAATCAAACATTTTAAGTGGTTCATTTTACTGCTATTAGTATTATCAATTCCACTGATTGTTACACCGTTAGAAGTTTGGCAGCAAGGAGCCATCGCTGTTTTTCTGGTATTACTAGGTCAGCTAGTATTAGGAGCAGAAGAACAGGAATCTTCTACAGAAGTTGGTCAGTATTATCACCTGTTTATGGTGTGGCTGAGTCTGGTAACGACAATGCGGTATTTATATTATCGTCTGAGCTACACGCTCAACTTTGACGGATGGATAAATAGTATTGCTTGTTTGACACTACTAGGAGCAGAATTATATGCAATTTTCAGCTTAGTATTAGCGTACTTTCAAACCTTAAAAATTAAAGAGCGTAAACCCATTGATATTTCTACCATTCCCCAAGATGAATGGTTTAATGTTGATATTTATATTCCTACCTACAACGAAGACGTTGAGATTGTTCGTAAAACAGCATTAGCAGCTTTAACTTGCGATTACGCTCCCGGTAAAAAGAAGGTTTACGTTCTTGATGATGGTCGTCCTGAAAAGTATAAAGAAGACGACCCAAAAAGAGAAACTTTCCGCATCAGACGAGAAGAGTTGCAGCAAATGTGCGAAGAACTCGGCTGCATCCATATGGGACGAGATACCAACGACCATGCTAAAGCTGGTAACATTAACACTGCTTTTTATAAAACAGACGGCGATTTAGTTCTAATCTTAGACTGCGACCACGTTCCATCTCGGCAATTTCTTCTACACACGGTAGGTTTCTTTTACGACCCCAAAGTATCCTTCGTACAAACTCCACACTGGTTTTATAATCCAGATCCCTTCGAGCGCAACTTACTTACCGACGGAAAAATCCCTGTAGGTAACGAACTGTTTTACAAAGTACTGCAAAAAGGTAATGATTTTTGGAACGCATCATTTTTCTGCGGTTCAGCGGCAGTTATTCGTAAAACTCACGCTTTAGAAGTTGGAGGAATTGCGGTTGAAACGGTAACAGAAGATTGTCACACAGCATTACGTTTACACTCAAAAGGTTATAAATCCGTTTACTACGACAAAATCATGGTAGCGGGGTTAGCACCAGATACCTTTTCAGCTTATGTAGGTCAGCAAGTACGCTGGGCTAGGGGAATGGCTCAAATTCTTAGAATTGAAAACCCATTATTTAATACCAAGTTAAATCTAAATTTTGCTCAACGAATTTGTTATTTGAGCGCAACTTCCCACTTTTTATATGGTTTCCCCAGACTGATATACGCAATCATTCCTACCTTATTCTTATTATTTGGAATTAATCCCATCCAAGGTTTGGGTTTAGAAACTTTAGCATATGCCGTACCGCATATTCTTCTTTCCCTAGCTACCAACCACATTATTTATAAACACGTCCGATTTTCCTTCTGGAACGAAATTTTTGAATTCGTAATGTCTTTCCAAGCGGGTTGGGTAACATTATTAGCCTTGATTAATCCTGGAATGGGTACCTTTAACGTTACCGATAAAGGGATAAACGTTACCAAACGTACCTTTGACTGGGCATCAATGCGGGGTTTAATCATAGTAACAGTATTAGTAGTTAGCTCTTTACTAGCAGTTCCTTATTGGTTATTACTAAGACCAGAAGATACAGAAGCAGTATTAGTTAACACCTTATGGTCTGGCTTTAACTTGATTCTATTATCAGCAGCTTTACTTGTAGGATTTGAACAACCACAAATTCGTACCGCTCACCGCTTAGAAAGACAACTTCCGGTAGTAATTTCTAGCGACGAGCAAACCATCATGGGAGAAACGATTAACATTTCAGAAACTGGTGCTTTGATATCCTTAGAATCATGGTCAAATTTACCAGACGAAGTACAAATTGAAGTCATGGGAGATTTTGACGCTCGCGTTGTTATTACAGCAAGAGTTGTACGAATTACTCCGGTAAATGAAATAGAGACTCATTTGGGAGTAGACTTTGTTAATCTCAATCGTACCCAATTGGATGACTTATCCTTGGTTATGTTTTCCGACGTAAAAGAATGGTATTCACAAAACCGAGAAAACGCGGATAAACCATTTGCTTCTCTTGGTTTCTTAGCCACCAGTATCACTCGTTCTCTACGGGAACTTAAACCAACTACAAGCAAAAAAATACGCAGGCAGGTAAACACCAGCGCCCAACTATATTGGGATGGACATTTCTTTAGTGGAGTTGCTACCGAATTAGGAATAACAGGTTTACGGTTGGAATTAGATAGTAAAAAAGCTTTATCAAGTGATGATAGATTGCTTGGAAAACAAGATTTAGAAAAAATGCAAACGATGAAACCGTTAGTTGGTTTGCTGTTGAGTCAAAGCAAAAATTCTTCACCCACTAGATTTGTTGCTGAAATCAATATAGTTGAAGAAGAACGCGGTAAAGTTGCTATAGAGCTTAATTTCCCTGAAAAATTCCGTAACAAACAATCTCCAAAAATCAAGCAGTTTTTACGAAATAACTTAGAAGACAATTTTGGTAGGAGTGATATTGCCGCTTAAATATTTGATTTTAACTCAAAATTATTTGTAAGAATTTCAGATACTTAGAAACCCGATTTTTTCAAAAAACCGGGTTTCTGAATTTTTATAGTTAAAGTTTACAAAATAAAAATTATCATTCTGCAAATTCCGCCTTCCTCCGCGCTGAAAATGATTCAATCCAAAATATCAAATCTAAAATTAATTATCCTTTATATTGTTGTATTTTCCAAAAATAACTAGAAACCAAATTAGTTACCACATGAGCAACTATCGGAACTAATAAATTACCGCTCAAAAATGCACTGTATCCTAAAACTACTCCAACAATAGTTGCCCAAATCACATAAGCCCATTGCCCAGAACCACTAAGATGCAAAACTCCAAAGCAAATACTTGATACGATAACAGCAAAATGATCCAATCCTAAAGCCGGAAGCATAACTCCCCTAAAAAGCAATTCTTCACTCAAACCAGGTAACAGCCCCAGCCAAATTAAATCGGGTAATGCTAAAGGTTTTAATACGATTTCCAAGTAATAATCGGCGCTTTTACGGTATAAAGGGGAAAACCGATAAGCCAAACTACTAAAGCCGGTAATAGTTAAACCTAAACCCACTCCGATCAAGAATTCTTGTTGATGCCAACGCCAAGACATCAACGAAAAGTAACCAAGTTGTAACCACACTTTGGCAACTATCCATAAAATAATAGCTGTCACTCCCATTGCCATCAGCACTTGGGTACGTGTCAGGTATGGAATTTCTGGTTCATTCTTTTGCTGTTGCGCCACAGTTATTAAAATATTAAGAAACAGTTAATAGGGAAAGATTAAGAAACAACTAACAATTAACATCTAAACTAACGGCTGTAAAGAAAATATTGTAGAACTTAAAACAGATGGATTAACTCCTGCTTTATCAGCCGCCAATATTCCGATTGCTTCTAAGTAAGAGCTTGCCGATATTGTTTTTATTCCCAAGGGTTGAGGAGGAACTTGCATCTGAGTTTGATTTTCCTCTACAGTAATTATTTGACATTTATTTTGACTCAAACTCAACAAAGCACTGCTACCGCAAGCATTCGCTGGTACTACTACTGCATCAATTTGATTTACCCATATATCGCTATTGTGAGGAAATTGATTAGATTTCCCGGTAATAAATTGGGGTGCGCGACTCAATCCTACAAGTACACTTGGTAAAAAAGTATAACCCAATTCCTCCGCAGCAGAGCGCGGTGATAAATTTGCATCTAAAGGTGGTGGAGAAAATGTTGGAGAATGAGCGCAAGGAATCTGAAATTCTCGCACTATCAAATGGCTGATTACCGCTTCCGCACCAGCGATTAAGTCTACTCCGTTGCCTTCACGGTAGTTTTGCTCAGCCTCTTCATCAAGGTTATCGGGAAAACGCGCAACAACTGCGATCGCACTAGCACCTGCTTTATTTATCAACACTTCCGCAGCCCTTAACAAACTATCTGGATTGCCGATGGTGCCCCAACTTGCACCAGATTCCGCCGAGCCTAATTCTACATTTAAAGGAGCGTCCGTAACTACATAATCTGTTAAATTTAATCCTAGCGTTGCTCTAGCTGCATCTGCTGCCTGAATATTTCTCAAACGTAAATCTGGCTCAATTCCTTTGTCAAAAATCAAACCAATTTTATTTTGATGTACCGACTGTAAACCCCAACTTCCTGCCGCAAACTTGTCAATACCATAACCTTCAACATATAAAGTATTAGGTAGATTCCAGTACAGCATTGCCCCATTGAGGACATTCGGATGAGTTATCAAAACATCGCAAACTTCAGCCATAGCTTTGGCAACGGGTAATGCATCACCTGCATAACCTCCGATAGTTGCTCCAACACCAGTTGGAATAATTAAAATTGCAGTATATGGACGCATTTATTCAGTTATCAATTAACAATTATCAATTATCTAATAATTTGTCTTATTAATAATCAACAAAATGGGAACGAAAGCAGAGTTTTTACAAGTTGCTATAATAGCTCTCTTTATCTCTTTCCTCTGTCTTAAAAAGTTGTTCTCTGCGAGAAAGCCTCCGGCTCACATGGGGGAAACCCCCAAGACCACACACACTTTATGTCCTAACGGACACGCTCCGCTAACGCTGCGTTCTCTGTGTCTCTGCGGTTTTTTCTCTTAGTTATATACCCTGATATAAAATTCCTAATATATTCGCAAGTTCCTTAATATAGTAATTATTCAAATCAATAAATAAATTACTATCTTCCAATTTAATAAACTTCCAAATATCTCCTGTAGTTACTGCTCCATAAATAGTTTTGATACCATTATTTTGTTGCTGGTTAAATATCTGTGCTGCTAACATTGCCCCCGCACACTGCCCCAATCCATTTTTAATATTTTCGTTTTTCGCTTCAATAATAATCAAAACTGGTGCATTAATAAGTAGTTGTTCCTTTGAACGACTAATAATAAAATCACAATAACCATTTAAACCTTTTTCTATCTCAACATCAAAGTTAGTACCGGAGAATAAACTTATTTGATAATTAGCTCTACGTCTTATTTCCAGCAAAATAGGTAGAATAATCATTTCTGAACGTGCTTTTTCGGTATTGATTGCTAAAGCTAGTTCGGCGGTTTCCTTTAAATCGCTCTTTAATTTATCACTTGCTTCTAAAGGTTCAATATTCTTAAATAAATCGGCAACTTCGTGTATATGAATATCGAAATTATTTTTGAAGTTACTTAATGTTAAATCACTGTAAGCCATTGACCTATTCCTTGAATCATATAAAAAATGAAATAATAAATTTTGAAAGCATAAAATAAAGTTTTTGATTTATTTTAGTTAAGTTTTATTCTCGTAATTACCGCTTCCAAGGTAACTTTTTTTCTCTGAGAATCCACAGCAGTAATAGCCCAACGTAAAGGTTCACCATTCTTTCTTAATTCAGCTTCTATAGACTTATGTAGCTGGGCGGTATTTTCTTGTAAATCAATTTCTACGCTAATAAAATCAGTAATCATTATTTATTATTTTTCCTTAGTGTTCCTTGTTCCCTATTCCCTATTTTATGAAAACCGATAACAATCGACTGCCATTCAATAACAGTCGATCGCTAAACTAAAGTTAATAATTAATCCTTACCAAATTGATTTTGATAAACAGTATCTTCCTGCTCGGTTTCAATCTTCAAATCGGAACGAGGATAGGAAACGCAAAGCAGCGCAAAACCTTGATTTTGTAAATCTGGACTAACTCCCATGCCCTCGCTTTGCTCTACACTACCACCATTGACGATTTTGCCGGCACAGGTGGTACAAACACCAGCATTACATGAAGAAGGCAATTCCAAACCTGCTTCGTCAGCAACAGATAGAATTGTTTTGTCTTCGGGTACCTGTAATGTGTGTGTTTTACCTTGATGGATGAATTCAACAGTATAAGTTGTAGTCATATACAATATATGGTATGTGTCCGTATAATACTGAATATTTTATATTATTAATAAGCCTACAATTCAACCATTAAGCAATATATAATAATTCTCAATTAGATAAATTTGCCACCTTTGGCTATAAAGTAATAATTATAAGTCTTTGGCAGAAAAATTTTAACCGATTGTATCGATATGATTAATTTGTTATCAAAATTATTTCGATCAACTTCATTTATACACATAAACATTTAGCTTGTATTTGTGCGTTGAGTAATGGTTACAAATAATTTCAATTGTTTGTCAAAAACTGTTTGCGGAAGTTTTTTGCGGGATGCTCTGTATAGTGTAGAACAGGAAAACTGTAACAATTACTAATAATTCTATCTGTAGGTGAATCTTTATAGTTTTCAATAAAAGTTAATCTGAAAAGTAGATAATAAATATCCAATTATAAATTTTAAATTGTATTTATGGAGATGAAAATGCTGGAATCATATCGCAAACAGGCTGAAGAAAGAACTGCATTAGGGATTCCGCCCTTACCATTAGATGCCAAACAAACGTCGGAACTGTGTGAATTACTGAAAAATCCACCGGAAGGCGAAGCAGAATTTTTACTGCATTTGCTGCGAGAAAGAGTTTCCCCTGGAGTCGATCCGGCAGCTTATGTAAAGGCTGGATTCCTTACCGGGATTGCTAAAGAGGAAATTGATTGCCCTTTGATTTCACCCATTGAAGCAGTACAATTATTGGGTACTATGGTGGGCGGTTACAACGTCCAGTCTTTGATCGAACTGTTACAAACTGCTACCGTATGGGTATCCGACTCTTCCGAAACACCTTTGGTGATGGGTGGTGAAGGTAAAGAACCGATCGCAGCCAAAGCAGCAACGGCTTTAAGTAAAACGGTGTTGGTTTACGATGCCTTCCACGATGTTTTAGAACTTGCTGAAACTAATCCTTATGCTAAAAGGGTTGTTAATTCCTGGGCAGAAGCGGAATGGTTTACAATTCGTCCGGAAGTACCCGCAGAAATTACGGTTACGGTTTTCAAAGTTCCTGGCGAAACCAATACTGACGACTTATCACCCGCAACCCACGCTACCACGCGCCCTGATATTCCCCTGCACGCTTTAGCAATGTTGGAAAGTTCCATGCCCGACGGGTTGGCAACCATTGCTAAGTTAAAAGAAAAAGGGCATCCCGTGGCATATGTTGGGGATGTAGTGGGAACTGGCTCATCGCGTAAATCGGCGATTAATTCGGTATTGTGGCATTTGGGAAATGATATTCCTTACGTACCCAACAAGCGAGCCGGAGGATATATTTTAGGTAGCAGCATCGCGCCAATATTCTTTAACACCGCCGAAGATGCAGGTGCTTTACCCATCGAATGCGATGTCAGCAAGATGGAAACGGGTATGGTAATAACCATTCATCCCTACAAAGGTGAAATTACCAACGAAAAAGGCGAACTTATTTCCACATTTAAGCTAAAACCCGATACAATTTTTGATGAAGTACGCGCTGGTGGCAGAATTCCGTTACTTATCGGACGTGCGCTTACCGACAAAATCCGCGAAGCATTAAATTTAGAACCCAGTACTTTATTTATTCGTCCCCAAGCAACCGTAGATAGCGGTAAAGGTTTTAGTTTAGCTCAGAAAATGGTCGGAAAAGCTTGCGGTTTACCAGGAGTACGCCCCGGTATGTCTTGCGAGCCGCTCATGACTACTGTTGGTTCTCAGGATACCACTGGACCAATGACTCGCGACGAATTAAAAGAACTCGCTTGTTTGGGTTTCTCCGCTGACTTGGTAATGCAAAGCTTCTGTCACACCGCAGCTTATCCCAAACCCGTTGATGTAGAGACTCACAAAGAATTACCAGACTTTTTCGCTCAACGTGGTGGTGTGGCGTTACGTCCTGGTGATGGTATTATTCACTCGTGGTTAAACCGGATGCTGTTACCAGATACCGTGGGTACAGGTGGCGACTCCCATACTCGTTTTCCCTTGGGAATTTCATTTCCAGCAGGTTCCGGTTTGGTAGCGTTTGCAGCAGCTTTAGGCGTAATGCCTTTGGATATGCCGGAATCAGTCTTGGTCAAATTTAAAGGTGAATTGCAGCCCGGTGTTACTTTGCGAGATGTTGTTAACGCCATACCTTACGTCGCAATTCAAAACGGTTTGTTAACGGTAGAGAAACAGAACAAGAAAAACGTCTTCGCCGGAAGAATCATGGAAATCGAAGGCTTACCAGATTTAAAAGTAGAGCAAGCCTTTGAATTAACAGATGCCAGCGCCGAACGTTCTTGTGCTGGCTGTACGATTAAATTAAGCGAATCAACAGTTGCTGAATATCTGCGTTCTAACGTCGCTTTATTAAAGAATATGGCAGCGCGGGGTTACAAAGATGCTCGTACTATCATGCGTCGCGTCGCCAAAATGGAAGAATGGCTGGCAAATCCCGAATTAATGTCAGGTGATGAGAATGCAGAATATGCAGAAATCATTGAAATTGACTTAAACGAAATCAAAGAACCAATAGTAGCCGCACCAAACGATCCAGATAACGTAAAATTATTATCGGAAGTGGTAGGGAATAAAGTTGACGAAGTATTCATTGGTTCCTGCATGACAAATATTGGACACTACAGAGCAGCATCAAAAGTATTAGAAAATGCCGGAAAAGTTACAACTCAATTGTGGATTTGTCCTCCTACCCGCATGGATGAAAAACAATTGAAAGAAGAAGGTATTTACGAAGTATTTGAGGGTGCAAATGCGCGAACGGAAATGCCCGGTTGTAGCTTATGTATGGGCAACCAAGCAAGAGTAGAAGATGGCGCAACAGTGTTTTCTACATCTACTAGAAACTTCAACAATCGCATGGGTAAAGGAGCGCAAGTTTACCTTGGTTCTGCGGAGTTAGCAGCCGTTTGTGGATTGTTAGGAAAGCTGCCTTCGGTACAGGAATATATGGATATTGTGGCGAAGAAAATTCATCCTTTTGCTGATGATTTGTATAAGTATTTAAACTTTGACCAAATTCAAGGTTTTGAGGATGAAGGGAGAGTGATTCCGTTGGAAGAAATGCCGAAGATTGAGGATATTTTGGGGATGCCGAGTGGGGCTAAGTAATTAATTTGGGGTGGGCAATGCCCACCTTAAAGTTTATTTTTAAACGCAGAGGAGCGCGGAGGTTAACGCAGAGGGACGCAGATAATTTTAAATACAAGCAGCAAAAATGTAAAAAGCTTTTTTGAATTTATTTATAAATTCTCATGAACAAAATACCTGAAATTGGTGAATTCAATTATTATGGAGTATTTCAAATTTACGATTACCGTGATATAGAGTATTTACCTGAAAATGTTTTCAATGACCTAAGTATACGAAAACTATCTATTGCTGATTGTTATAAACTTAAAGAGTTGCCGGAAAGTGTCGGTAATTTAAGCTATCTTACTGAATTAGAGATTAAAGGTTGTATAGGGGATTTGAGTGATTTTAAGAAAATTCCTGATAGTATTGAAAAGCTTAAGTGTTTGAAACGCCTTACAATTTGTGGTACCGCAATACAATCATTACCCAATAATATTGGTAATCTTGAAAATTTAACAGAATTAGAAATCCAGAATAATTGGAATTTACATCAGTTGCCTGAAACTATTGGTAATTTGAAAAAATTAAAAACCTTGCGTCTTGAAGGTGGAAAATTAATGTCTTTACCAGAAAGTATTGGTGAATTAGAAAATCTTCAATATCTTAATATAGAAAAAAATGATTTAGAATATTTACCAAAAAGTATTGGTGAACTGCAAAGTCTTCAAGAACTGTATATGAAAGAAAATTATTTGAGATTTTTGCCCGATAGTATTGGGGAATTAAAAAATATTAAATATATAGATGTAAAATACAACTTGTTATAAACTTTACCAGAAAGTATTCGGGATTGGAAGAATATAGATTGGGATTGGAAGAATTACATATAGATGAAATTGTAGGTTGGGTAGAGCGATCGCAAAACCCAAAACAACATAATTGGATTATTCATAATAAGTTAGATGTTGGGTTACGGCACATAATTAATTATTCGTTTCATGTCAAGTATTCTCGTGTGCCTAACCCAACCTACAATTACTACCTTCTACGATTTCAATATTGTAAATAGGAAATTGGCACTCCCATCTCCCCCCACAACAATCGCTCTACATTTTTGATAAAACTTGCAAAAATAACCCCATGAACTCCCTAAAAAACTACACAATTGTTATTCGTCCTGACAACAACACTTTCGTCGCTTATGTCCCAGCAATTCCCGGTTGTCATGCTTGGGGACAAACCGATAATGAAGCTCGTGCTGAACTCGTCAACGTTTTTGAGATGATACAAGAAGAGTATGCTGAAGGACGTTTTTTACCTGAAGATGTTGAACGAAGAATTTGAACAACTGCGATAGTTCTCCAGAATTATTCATTTAAGCATTAAAATAGAAACACATATAATAAATTGCGTCTAAGCTCATGACGACTGTAATTGCTAGACCTTCATCAAAACTCGCCAGCATTAAAGTAGAAACGATAAATAATCTTTCCTTGTTCAAATTCAATGATGAACTGCAAGCAAGGATGGAAGAACTATTAGAACGTAAAAAAGCCGATTTGCTAACTCTTGAAGAAATTATCGAGCTTGAAGAAATTGGAGAACTAGATAAAATTTTCACTCATATAAATGCAATTTTGATAGCTCAAAAATGACTATTGATGATGCTACTAAAGAACTGGTACGTGCAAGAGCAAATTATTTGTGTGAATATTGCCATTCTCCAGAACGCATTAGTGCAACCAGATTTACGGTAGACCATTTGCTTCCTAAATCTATCGGTGGTTCTGATGATATTAATAATTTAGCTTTGGCTTGCCGACGTTGCAATGAGCGTCGCTACAATTTTATTGCTGGATTTGACTCGGAAACTGAAGCAATAGTACCTCTATTTAATTCTCGACAACAAATGTGGTCGGAACATTTTATTTGGTCAGCAAATGGTAAAAGAATTATTGGTGTTACACCTACAGGTAGAGCAACCTGCAAAAGGCTTGACCTTAATGATGAACGCTACCCAGAGAATGATTCTATCCAAAGTGCGCGAGGTTTTTGGGTTGAAGCTGGTTTACATCCTCCAAAACAAGATCCTCGACAATCAGCATAATATCCTTAGCTAAACTTAAGTCACAACCCTAACAAATAAATAAGAATGGATTTTTACACAGCAATATTAAGACAAAGCGCTGGCTATTGGATCATTTTATGCTTGGAAAATGGCATTGTAGGACAAGGTGATACTCAAGAAAATGGTATTAGTAAATTAAAAGAAGCAATAGAATCTTTTGAAGATGTTTATAACGCTGAATAAAATATTTATCAAGCATCTATTTCTATCGAAGAGCTACATGAATTTGAATAAATCGAAGAAATTCTTGAAGATTATATTTTGGTAAAATTGATGAAGGGAGTTGAAGGAGAAGAAAGACTATCTAAAGAAGAAGCTCTTAAGTATTTAGCTTCGTTAGAAACTGAAGATGTATAAGCTGAAAACTTTGAATATTAATATTAAGTAAAATATTAAACTCCTAAATACCGGATGTTGGGTTACGACGCATAATTAATTATTCGTTTCATATCAAAAGCTTCCATGCGTCTAACCCAACCTACAAATTACAAATAAAATATTTTTGAAATTATCTTCTTATATAAAATATCAGCCCACGCAGGTGGGCTTTGTTTGTGTAGCCCTAGACTTCCAGTCTAAAGGTATTTATTACATCAACCTTCTCCCAATAAGGAATCAAACTCCGATTTCAAAGCTTTCATATCCGCTACCCTTGCAACCAATACATTATCATCACCCGCATCAGTTAAACGGGATTTCCAATAACCAATACTCTCGGAATTATTCATCCAAAACTTAACTACTGTATCTACTACTTCATCCATATTCCAACCCCATTTTGAAGGTACTGGTTCCACTGTTTCGAGAAATGCATCTAAAGTACATTTATGAGTTCCTAAGTACTCTACACCCTGACTTTGCGGATTTTCTTCGCTAATTAGTTGATGGTTAAAAAAGTGCAAAATTGGAGATACACCTACAATATCGAAAGTATATTTCATCGGATTCCTCCAGGTTGTAAAAAAACTTTTGATTTTTAAAGATATGTTTTAGCGCTATACAGACAAATTATTAAATACAATCGAATTTACGATTGTTATTCTTTAAAGAAAAACTAGCAAAATACACAAAAAGTGCTATAATTACTCTCGTACAAAGTTAGCAGTTAATAATCGAGAGTGCTAATATTTGTCTCGTAAAAAATTAGCAGATAGCTTCATAGAGTGCTAATATTTATAACGCTATTTATATTAAAATATTAAAGTTTTTCACTAATTGAAAAGGGTCATTTACTCTTTTTAATATTTCTTAATATTTGGAATGACAAATTTTTCAGGGGAAGTAGCTGCTTTAGCTGCTGCTTGTTTATGGGCTGTAGCGTCTATAGTTTATGGTAAATTAGGTGCGCGTATTCCACCTTTACAGTTAAATCTGATCAAAGGAATAATTGCGATCGCGTTTTTTGTCTTCACAATTCTCGTTACTGGAGAGCTATTTCCTTCTATCACCATTTTACCGATGTGTCTGATACTACTAAGCGGTGTAATTGGTATTAGTTTGGGTGATACGGCATTCTTTACTACTATAAATACTTTGGGGCCGCGTCGAGCATTGCTGATGCAAACTCTGACTTCGCCAATTTCAGCGATTTTGGGTCTGATTTTTCTTCAAGAAAAGTTAAATACTCTGGCCGGATGCGGTATTTTATTGACAATCTTAGGTGTGGCTTGGGTTGTTAGCGAGCGTACTACCGATATAGGGCATATTTCTACAGCAGAATTTCGACGCGGTATAGTTTTTGGCTTATTGACGGCAGCTGCTGGTGCTGTTGGTGCGGTGCTTTCGCGTAGTGCGATCGCCAATACCCAAATTAGTCCTTTATGGGCAGCTTTATTAAGGTTGAGTGCTGGAATTTTAATTCTGCTGGTATGGGCATCTTTTAGACAGCAAAGTACTTTTCGATTAAGCAGCTTACGAAACTCCAAAGTAATTGCAGGAACACTTTTTGCAGCTTTTTGTGGAACTTATTTAGGAATTTGGCTGCAACAAACGGCGATTAAATTTACATCAGTGGGAATTGCTTCTACTCTTTTACAGACTAGCCCGATTTTCGTCATTCCTTTTGCGATTTGGATGGGAGAAAAAGTTAGTATTCGAGCGATTTTAGGTGTTGTTATTTCGATTGCTGGAATCGCACTACTGTTTTACCTTTAGTAGCTAATTCTCTTCCATCGTTTAGTAACTTAAATCAGTAAAATGAACAGGATAAGACGTATGTTTTTGATGAAAAACATCAAAATCTTTCTTATTCCCTGTTCGCTGTTCCCCATTCCCCATTCCCTTAATTAAACATTTACCAAAAATGCTCTTTCCAAAAAACACACTCTCTTTGTTTGGGGGTAAGATTTTTTGCTAACAACTGCAATTGTTCATCACTAAGGAAAGACGCACCGTAAGAATGATGCACTATCGGTTTTCTAGAGGTGTAATCAAAAAAGACTGAGTATCTATCTGAAGATACGGGTATTTTGCCTCTATGAAATATGCCACCAGTTGCAGCTAAAATAACTGTTCCAGCAATTCCCGTACAGGATTTAAAATGCGATGGAGATATTAATTTCTCCATTGTTTTATCTTGAACGTAGCCATGCGTATATTTTAAAGCAGAAATTATTTCAGAATTCCAAGATAATGGAATATATTCAAAAGGGCCACTATTCTCATCTACATCATTCAGATAAATCACTACTTTCAAAACTTTTCTATCTTCGGGATCTATATGCCATAGTCTTGACTTGATTTGAACCGGGTTAATATTATCTCTCCGAAAGTAGGCTCCGTGATAAGCCACTGGCAAGCCAATATAGTTCTCAATGATATTGATTAAACGTTGTTCTAAACCCCAAAGAAAAATTTCTTTATGTTCTAAAATTTGTTGTGGAGTTGCATGAACTACAAACTCATTTTTATTTTGAGAAATGCTTTGGGGTATTTTTGGTCTTAAGTTATTGGCTGCTTGAAGCATTACTTCGGTAGAAGGAATAGATAGAGCTTGTAATGAAGTCATCGCAACTCCTTCAGATCTCAATGTATCTATCAAATTCTGCTCATAATCCGAAATAACTGGTAACTTATCAAAATGCCTTTTCCGTGCAATTTGATAGTTAAGCTCACCTTGAGTACACAAAAACGGAAGTTGACGAGTATTTAGCGATACTTCGTTACGAATCTTGTAGACAATTTTTTTATACATATTTTACTCAGAATTACGGTATATAAATACGCAAAGGTTAAGAATTATCCAAAGCTATATGTGTATAAAATATTTTGGTTAAATCAAATATAGAATTACATATTTTTTAAAACATAAACTCATTAAAGCTTTTAATTTGTGAAAAATTTACTTTTAGGTGAGATTACTTAATACTGGCTTTATATTACATTGATAAGATGATTTGTATTAACTTTTATCTAGTCCTTCAGCTTGAAATTATATACTGAGTTAGTATATATTATCACATAATCACCAGGTTTTTCTACTAATACAGCAAAGCTTCAGAATTTAATCAAACTCTGAAGCTTTGCGTAGACACATTATGGATAAATGTCAAGTTTGTTCCGAAGATACTGTATACTTCTTCATCAAATTTTAATCTTTTATGCAATATAGGGTAGATTAAATCTATTAACTTCACATATCGCTGTTGTTGTAATTTTTAAGAGACAAGAGTAAAATTTCGGCAACAAGCTTTTGTAGATTTAAACTCGGAGAATAAGAATCAATTTCTAAATAAAGCTTTTCTGGATTTATAGAAATTTACGCTATCAAACGTACATTAGTAAGTAATAATTCTTCAAACTCCGTGACTGGTAAAGGATGACTTAACAGATAACCTTGTGTTTTATCGAATTTAAGCGCTCTTACAATATTTAATTCTGCTTTAGTTTCTACACCTTCAGCAACTACTTGTAGGTTGAGGTTATGAGCCATTTCAACAATTCCCTTAGTTATTACTGACTTTTGTCTATCTTTATCAATATTATGGATAAAGTAATGGTCTATTTTTAAAGTATCTATTGGCAGTTGCTTTAAATGAAGAAGAGAGCAACGACCAGTACCAAAATCATCAATAGAAAGTTTCAAGCCATGCGATCGCAATTCTTGCATTCTATTAATTGCTGTATTCATATCCTGTCCGATCATCCTTTCTGTAACTTCTAACTCTAGGGAAGACGGATGCAAATCATTTTCTACCAACGATTTAAGTAATTTTGAAACGAAATCTGGCTGAATTAATTGATTGACTGAGATATTTATCGTAGCATAGAAATTTTTATAACCGGCATCTTGCCATATTTTCGTTTGGTTACAGACATTGTGGATTAACCATTCTCCAATTGGAATAATTAAACCCGTCGATTCGGCTAAAGGAATTAATTCACCAGGAGAAATTAGACCTAATTCTGAACTTTGCCAACGAACTAAACTTTCAGCACCAACTATTAAGCCAGAACTAGTGTCAACAATTGGTTGATAATGAGCTTGGAATTCTCTTAATTTTCTATGCGCTAAAGTTCTAAGTAAGCAACTTTTTAAAATTTGAAGCTCTGGTAAAAAGCTATCAGACTTTTTCTGATTATTAGAGGTATATTTGATGTTATTTTTTTGCTTTTCTAATCGACTCTTGATTGCGCTTAAGAGTTCGGAGCGGGTAAATGGTTTGGTAAGATAGTCATCAGCACCCAAGTCCATACCTGTACGTACATCAGCCTTAGCAGTTCTAGCTGTCAGAAATATAAATGGAATAGTTGCTGTATTTGCTTGTAAGTTTAGTTTTTTTAGAACTTCATAACCATCAATATTTGGCATCATTAAATCGCACAAAATCAAATCAGGAACTTCAGAAACTGCTAAATCTAGACCAATTTTTCCGTTAGCCGCTGCTAGAGTTTCAAAACTTTCGGCTTCTAATAAATCCAAGATATTCTCACGTACTGATGCTTCGTCTTCAATTACTAATATTTTAGCCATGATTTTTTTGACAAATTGATTATTGTTTTTGCTTGATAACTGAAATTAATGATTAATACTTTCTTAGCTAAATTCTCTTAGCTAAATATTTATACCCAAAATCTTTAATTCATCATGGCATAAGGTTTTGATAAACTTGATTTCTCTTTATTTCTATTGTATTTAAACTTTAAAAAAATTGTAATGTTAATTCTTGTTAATATATATATTTTAACAGCAACTTTATAACGGAATTGCAACCGTAAACTTCGTACCTACTCCAATTTCGCTTTTGACACTTATCTCGCCTTGCAGCATATCTACACACTTTTTGACAATCGATAATCCCAATCCCGTACCCGAAATATTACTTACATTTTTGCATCTATGAAAAGAATTGAATAAGGATGATAACTCTTCTGAAGGAATACCTATACCTTGATCTTCAATTTCAAATATCGCTCGTTTGTTGTGAGAATAAAGAGTAAACTTAACAGTATTTCCAGCGTTTGAATATTTAATTGCATTGGAAAGCAAGTTATTCAAAATATGTCCAACTGTTCTTTCATCAATTAATCCGATTAATGTTGTATTATTAGTCAGAAAATTAATAGTTATATCTGGTTGTTGCTCAGAAGCATTTTTGATCAAGTCTCTCTTCATATTCTTGTCTCTCAAAATTAATTGTAGCTTGAGTATAAATGCTGAAAGATAGGTTTATTTTTTATACTAAATATATGGAAATTATCTAAATAGACAAGCACGGGCAATAGAAGAAGCAGAAAAAGTCGTAACAAAAAAACCGCAACCATTACTTGCTTTGCCTTACACGATGGTTGCGGTAAAAGTTGCTCGGTTACAAAAACCGTAACGAAGCATTCAAAACTAATTATCTATGCATTGCTAGGTTCTACCAAATTCTCAATTCCTTGAGTAACTTTGGCTGATTCGATTTTGTCTCCTTGCTTAATTTTTTCCAAAATTTCTTTACCTTCGGTGACATAACCAAAGACAGAATAACGTCCATCTAATAAGTTGCGTCCAGCAGGAGTAAGTTCGGGTTCAAACAGAAAGAAGAAAAATTGGGAAGAACCTCCGTTAACTTCAGTTTCAGGACGAGCCATTGCAACTGCACCGTAAGCAGAGAAAGGTAAAACTGGCATTTCGGTGTAAAGTCCAGCTTCTTCGAGAGTAATACCGTACATTGGTTCTTTATCTCCTTCCACAAGCACTTCCATCGGAATTGCGCGGTATTCCCCTGTTTTAGGGTCAATAAAACCTACATCTTTACCCGGTGGATCTCCAGCTTGCAGTACATAAAAATCTTCTGCACGTAAGAATTCTAAGCCATCGTAAAAACCTCGCTGCACCAAATCAACAAAGTTTCCAGCAGTAACAGGAGCGCTGTAACCATCTAAAACAACTTCAACATCTCCTTTAGTAGTTTTTACTTCTACGGTGGCACGTCCTTTTAATTGAGGTAAATTACTGTATTCTGCGGGAACTTCATAAGGAAAAGCCGTCACCATCGATTCTTCAAGCTTACTTACCAAATCCAAAAGCTTGGCTCGTTCGATCCAAGTATCATCTTTATCTTTAGTTTTCGCTACTTCTTGCAGCTTTTCCACACCAGTTTGCAATTCGTTAATCCAAACAGAAGCTTGCTGTTGATTTTCTTGGGGAACGCTTGCTAATATTTTCTCCGGTTTGCTAAGAACTCGCGAAGCCGTTTTTAAGTCATTCTTAATAGCTCTCCAGCGTCGGTTAGCTCTTAATTGGGTAGCAATATCTTCCAAGCTTTTCTGCAATTTCCGCACTGGTTCATTCTCTATTGGAAGCGCATACCGTAATAAAGCTTTACCATCGGTAATCGCATTTCCTGCCGGTAAAGCAGCAATACTGGAGGAAGTCCATCCAGTCGTACTTATCCCTATAAATACCGCTACCAGTAGCAACGTAATTAGACTATTCTTCAAAGAAGATTTTAATAAGTTGAGCATGGAATCTAATAATGCAACATCAATTTGTTTAGATTTTGTCGTAACCTATCAATAATCTTCCCACAGCAGAGTAAGCAGAGGAAGTGCACTCAGCAGAGCAAGCGAAAATGGTATCAAGTGTCTAAGATTAATAAAATGGACGTATATATTTGGGTAAAAGCCTATAACGAATATTAACTACCCATTAAAATTGATAATATTTGCCCAAAAACAAGTTCAAAATTGGAGTCTTAAAAAATCATCAATGAGCAACGATAAAAACAGTCAAGGTTACAAAGTAATTGCTGACAACCGTCAAGCCCGTTATTTATACGAAATACTGGAAACTTACGAAGCTGGAATTCAGCTAACGGGAACCGAAGTCAAGTCTATCCGCGCTGGTAAAGCCAACCTTCAAGATGGCTATGCACTAATTCGCGATAACGAAGCGTGGCTGCTAAACGTACATATTGCACCCTACAACGCTAGCGGACAATACTTTAATCACGAACCCCGTCGAAGCCGCAAACTTCTACTTCATCGCGACGAAATTCGCAAGCTGATTGGAAAAACCGAACAGCAAGGTTTGACTTTAGTACCTTTAAAAATGTACTTGAAAAGCGGTTGGGTAAAAATCAGTATAGCCCTTGGTAAAGGTAAGAAAATCCACGACAAGCGAGAAACCATCAAGAAACGTCAAGATCAGCGTGAAATGCAGCGTGCTATGAAGAATTATTAAGGTAGGGAGTAGGGAATGGGGAACAGGCAACAGGGAATAGGGAATGGGAAATGGGGTTAATAAGTGGGTGTACAAAATTATTTGTGTCATTGCGAGCGACAGGGGATCTTTCTCAAAATGTTGCGGTTGCTTCGTTTCACTCCGTTCAACTCGCAATGACAAATGCACAATTAATTTTGCCGAAGTACTTAATGAGAAGAATAATGTAGGTTTTGAATCTAAAATCTAAAATCTAAAACAAAAGCATCCGTTGTTAAAATCCCAAACAAAAACATCTGTTGTTAAAATCCAAAATCGGTTGAGCTATTCCACAAGATAGCTATGCCAAATTGATGTATCTTCATTACTCCCTGGAGGAAGCAGCAATCTCCAGCTTTTGCCTTCTTTTTGAAGTTGTAGGTAAATGTCAAATATTTTTTGCGGTTGCTCTATACTTCGTTTTGGCAATTTCAAATTTAAATCGTAAGTTCCTCGCATTCGGAAAGCTGGTAAATGCTCAACCGTCATCAGCTTCCGTTGCTTAATTGATAAATGATTGATTTCAAGTTCGCTAAAATCCAAATTTAACTTTTGGCTCAACTGCTGTTGCGTCTCCTGCAAAGAATACGCGATCGCCTTTTTGACTAAATGTTTATTCGGTGATGGCGTACCAAAACTGCAAGCCGTCAATAACACCAGTAAAATCATCGTTAAAACCAGTTTTACCATTTTATTTAGGAGTTCTGAGTTAAGAGTTAGGAGTTAAGTTGTATTTTACTAACGTCTAAGATGCCCGCACAAAAAGGTTTTCATTAAAATAAAATAATGAAAATAAAGATTTTTAGCTTATGAATTAGAACTTAAAAATCATATACCGCTACAAGTCCCCTTGTCTCCCCATCCCCCAATCTCCTTCACTGATAACTGATAACTGATAACTGAATTCCATGCAAATAAAAGAAATTGGCGAACAAGGACTTTTAAAAATATTGCAGCGCTTCTGTCCTCCAGATATTATCGGAGATGATGGAGCAGTATTACCAACCGCTGCCGAAAAATCTTTGGTAGTAACGACAGATGTATTAATTGATAAAGTTCACTTCAGCGAAACTACTACTTCTCCGTCAGATGTCGGTTGGCGAGCAGCGGCTGCAAATCTTTCCGACCTAGCTGCAATGGGAGCTTCACCGTTAGGTATTACCGTTGGCTTAGCACTTCCCGGAGATACTGCCGTTGATTGGGTAGAAAACTTATACCAAGGAATGACCCAATGCTTACAAGAACATAATACCCCGATTGTTGGCGGTGACATAGTGCGATCGCCAGTTATAACTGTAGCGATTACGGCTTTCGGAGAAGTTTCTCCACAGCATATTATTCGTCGCGATCGAGCCAAGGTGGGAAATGCAATTGTCATTACGGGTTGTCATGGGGCTTCTCGTGGAGGTTTGGAATTGTTGCTAAATCCCGATTTAAAAACAAGTCTGAGCGCATACGATCGGGAGGCTTTAATTAAAGCACATCAACGACCAAAACCACGCTTGGATGTTTTACCAATTCTCTGGGAAATCGTAGATTCCTATTCTGTCGTAAATATCTGTGGAATGGATAGCAGCGATGGTTTAGCAGATGCAATTTTACAAGTTTGCCAATGCAGTCAAGTTGGTGCAGTTATTGAAGCATCTGAGATTCCCTTACATAAAGCTTTTGAAAATTGGCTAACACCTGAACTTGCTTTAGAATATGCTCTTTATGGTGGCGAAGATTTTGAACTGCTCATGTGCTTACCCCAACAAGCGGCAAGTGCATTAGTACAAAAACTCGGTAATAGTGCAGCAGTAATTGGAACTATTACCGGCAGCGATCGAGTGTTGTTGCACGATAAATACAAGAAAATCCCCGACCAAGTTTTAAACTTAAATCGGGGATTTCAACATTTTACGGATTAAAAGCCAAAATTAGTTATTCCATTTCTGAGCAACCAATTCAGCCAAATCAACAACGCGCTGAGAGTAACCCCACTCGTTGTCGTACCAAGCCATAACCTTAACCATGTCGCCACCCAGAACCATTGTCAGGCTGGCATCTACAATCGAAGAGGTATCGCTACCTTTGTAATCGGATGATACTAAAGGCAAATCGCTATAACCTAAAAACCCTTTTAGTTCGTTTTCAGAAGCATTTTTGAAAGCTTGGTTGAGTTCTTCAGCAATGGTAGGTTTCTCAACTTGGACTACGAAATCTACCATCGAAACGTTAGGCGTAGGAACTCGCAATGCTACACCATTCAGTTTTCCTTTCAAGGCTGGTAAAACTAATGCTACTGCTTTTGCCGCACCAGTAGAAGTCGGTACAATATTCATTGCCGCTGCTCTTGCACGTCGCACATCTCGGTGAGAAGCGTCAAGTAAACGTTGATCTCCCGTGTAGCTGTGAGTGGTAGTCATAGTACCTTTGATGATACCAAACTTTTCATCTAACACTTTAGCTATAGGAGCCAAGCAGTTAGTGGTACAGCTAGCATTACTAACCACGTCATACTTGGAAGGATCGTAATCTTGGTGATTTACTCCCATTACGAAAGTACCAATGTTACCGCCCTTTCCAGGAGCCGTAATTAAAACTTTTTTAGCTCCAGCCTTAATGTGCTTTCTTGCCCCATCTTCAGTGACAAACACCCCTGTTGATTCGATCACAAGGTCAATATCCCACTCTTTCCAGGGCAAGTTTTCTGGATTACGGTCAGATACACATTTGATTGTTTTACCTTTTACTGTAATGGAGTTATCATCAGCTGAAATGTCAGCATTTTTTAAATTGCCTAGCATCGTGTCATACGTCAGCAAATGAGCATTGGTTCTGGGGTCTGAGGTATCGTTAATAGCAACAACTTCAAGGTTACTATTTTCTCTCGTCATCCAACAACGCATAAAATTACGTCCGATGCGACCGAAACCATTAATTGCAACTCTAACCACAGGTCTTGCCCTCTGTATTTATGTCTAAACAGCGCTTATTTATGACCTCGATCATATCGCAAAGGGGGAGTATTAATAACTATGGAGCGTTAGATTCCTAAAAAAATTGATAAATTATCCCGATTAGCTGCTGCAAACACCGAGATTAGCGATATGGGTTTTAACAAATTCCGCAACTAAGCTCTAAAACAAATTAGTAAATTAAACGTAAGTTACGAATATTACTTGACGGAACTCTTTCTAAAGGGGTATGTATTAATTGCCAGCACATGGTAATTACGCGAACGCCCAGTTGTTGCTCTAGTTGCTTGCGGATTGAGTCGGATTGAGTTATATTCACACCACTTGAGAATAGAACTGCACTTAGCAAATTACACGCGGAGTGTTAATTACGAGCGCCTGAAGAACGCAATGTTGGTTAGAAAAATACTACTAAGTGCGGTTTGATGATAGTTGTATTTAGATACAAAGAACTATTTTTTGGCTTGCTTAATAGTGGCAGTAGATAATTAAATTAATTGTTTGCTATCTGTAACGAAATACAAAAAGGGCACTATGATTTTAGTCGCTTATAAGAAGCAAAATCTATATCCGAATTTTCATTTAACTATAGTAGAGGTTATAAGTTAATCAGAATTCGGATACTTAAATTTCCTTTTTGCTCTGTAGATTAAAACAAAGTTGTTTCGACTACATAAAAATCTTTGTCTTTTATTCGTACTTCTTGTCAAAGTGATTTTTCTCAAATTCATATATATGAATTTTATCTAGATGCAAATCTTCTTTCACCTGCTTCAGGTAATATTGTAAACAATTACTTTTTCTAATTGACAATGATGTATTGTGAATTACAATTGTTTATTTCCAGATTGTGCTTCTATTCTCAGAAGAAACATAATAATAGTTTGGAAAGAGAAAAAAATGCCATCTGGGGTTAAAATCTTTTTGAACAACTTTCATTGAATGCAACAAATTCAATATTTAAGTATGAAGTAAAATATACAAGGTTATTATCAGTACGAGTACAATTAACTGTACGATTCGCGTGTTAAAAGTGTTAACGGTGTGGTGTGGTGTCAGAGGAAAATAAGATGGTAAATGCAGTAGATTTTAACGGTAGACCATTTCATTTCATTGGTGTAGGCGGTATAGGTATGTCAGCTTTGGCATATATACTTGCTCAAAAAGGCTTTTGTGTTAGTGGTTCAGATGTTCGTCCAAATCATATTACTCACAAGCTCGAATCGATTGGAGTTAGTTTTTTTGGTAGACAAGAAGCAGCTAATCTGGAATTTTTTAACGGAAAATATGTATCGGCAGAATTAACAAGCGGGGGCAAATATACGACACCCCAAGTAGTTTGTTCTACCGCAATTAATGCGAACAATTCTGAATATAAAGCAGCATTAGAAAAAGGCTGCCCAATATTCCACCGTTCTGATATATTGGCAGCATTAATATCCCAGTACAATAGTATTGCTGTTGCGGGAACTCATGGTAAAACAACCACTAGCAGCATGATTGGTTATATGCTGCTCAAAGCAGGTGTTGACCCAACAATTATTGTCGGTGGCGAAGTAAAAGCTTGGGAGGGTAATGCTCGCCTGGGACAAAGCCCTTATTTAGTTGCGGAAGCGGATGAATCAGATGGTTCTTTGGTTAAGCATTCCCCAGAGATTGGAATTATTACCAATATAGAATTAGATCATCCAGACCACTACGATACATTGGATCAAGTAATAGATATCTTTAAGACATTTACTAGCCAGTGCAAAACTTTAGTAGCTTGTATTGATTGCGAAACCGTGCGCGATCGCTTTCAACCCGATATCAGTTACAGTCTCTCGCCAGATAGCGGTGCCGATTACTATGCAACAAATATTGACTATCGTGCCGACGGTACTACAGCTCTAGTTTGGGAAAAAGGTATTGCTTTAGGAGTGTTGAACTTAAGCGTATTAGGTCATCATAACTTGAGTAACGCTTTAGCAGCAGTAGCCATAGGTAGACAGTTAGGTTTAGAGTTTGGCGAAATTGCTAGAGGCTTAGCTACTTTTGAAGGTGCCAGACGACGCTTCGAGTTTCGAGGAGAAGTTGACGGAATTACTTTTATAGATGATTACGCCCATCACCCTAGCGAACTCAGCGCCACATTAGCTGCTGCAAGATTGCAAGCAAGACCTGGACAACGAGTCGTTGCAATATTCCAACCTCATCGTTATAGCCGCACGCACAAATTTTTAGCTGAATTTGCAGCATCTTTTAGCCATGCGGATTTAGTCCTGTTGACCGATATCTATAGTGCAGGTGAACCAAATACTGGTTTAATCAGTGGCGAACAACTAACCGCACAAGTAGCGAAAAATCATTCTAATGTAGAGTATCGCCCAACTTTAGCCGGTGTTAGCGAGTACTTGGAGAAAAATTTGCGTCCGGGAGATTTAGCACTATTCCTCGGTGCTGGAAACTTGAACCAAACAATTCCCTTGGTTTTAGACTCTCTTCGGCAACCGGCACAAGCCACATCCTAATAAGAAAGACTAACCGACATAGGGTTCTTACTTTAAATATTCTCTGTGTCGGACAAGCGCTTAGTTGCTCAATTTTAAAGCCGTATGATTACGGTAGCCTCGCATTAAAATCTATTCAATACTGGCAAATATGATTATTTCCCAGGCGGCTGCGAATGTTCGTAAATCCAATGACACTACCAATCGAAGAGAAATGAAAGTGCAAGAGAAGAAAGAAGGAATCGCTTTAAAGGGTAATGACTGCATTATCAAGCCCAAAGTTTCTTTATCTTCCTACACATCCTATCGGGTTGGTGGCCCAGCAGAATGGTTTATTGCCCCCCGTTCGTTAGAATCTTTGCAAGCTAGCGTCGAATATGCAAAAGAACACGAACTAGCAATCACAGTACTTGGTGCTGGTTCTAACTTGTTAGTCAGCGATAAGGGCATACCGGGTTTGGTTATCGCTACTCGCCATATGCGTCATAGCTATTTTGAATCCGGAACTGGTAGGGTAACATTTGCGGCCGGAGAATCAATTCCTGCTTTAGCATCCGCAGTCGCAGAACATGGTTGGGAAGGTTTTGAATGGGCGGTTGGCATTCCAGGAACCATCGGTGGTGCCGTAGTCATGAATGCTGGAGCGCATAATAGCTGTATTGCAGATATCTTAGTCAGCGCTGAGGTACTAACTGAGGATGGTACTTTAAAAACTTTAACTTGTGAAGAATTAAACTACAGCTATCGTACTTCCGTACTGCAAGGAAGCAATTTAATAGTTACCCAAGCAACTTTGCAGCTTCAGCCCGGTGCAGATCCAGCATTAGTCATGGCAAAAACTAAGCAACACAAAAAACATCGGCTAGCTACCCAACCTTATCATTTACCTAGTTGTGGCAGCGTTTTTCGCAATCCTAAACCTCATTCCGCAGGTAAGTTAATTGAATCAACTGGTCTTAAAGGCTTTAAAATTGGTCAAGCACAGGTAGCGCAACTCCATGCTAACTTTATAGTTAATTGTGGTGGAGCTACTGCCAACGATGTTTTCAATCTTATTCGTCACGTCCAGCAGCAAGTACAAGAGCGCTGGTCAATTGGGTTACACCCAGAAGTCAAAATGTTGGGAGAGTTTCAAGTTGTTTAATTTAAGCAATTACTCGTAGATAGTTGGAAAATATGGATTATTGATTTAAGATTGAGTCAAAAAATCCTGAATATCCGATTTCCACCACACTTGGGGTGCATTACACCAATATAAAAAACTATCAAATTACACGACGCATCTATAATTGAATTTGATTTGTTATTCAAAGCACACGCTTACTATTTATTATGGCAGAAAAAGGACAAGGATTTGGCTTTGGTTTAGGAAAAATGAAGGAACTAGCTGAAGCCTTCAAAAAAGCCCAGCAAGTTCAAGAAGGAGCCAAACAACTCCAAGAAGAATTGGAGCAAATGGAAATCCAGGGGGAATCTGGTGGTGGAATGGTAAAAGTGATTCTTAGTGGAAACCAAGAACCCAAACGAGTAGAAATTTCTCCCGATGCGATGAATGAAGGAGCAGAAGTACTCTCCGATTTAGTTACAGCAGCAATGACAGATGCCTACAATAAGTCCACTGCCACCATGCGCGATCGCATGGAAGATTTGACCAGCGGACTGGAACTTCCCGGTTTTTGATTTTTGATCTTTGATCTTTGATTAAAGCTTGCATCGGCATTCTAAAATGCCAGAAACTGCAAAACTTTGAACGGGAATATTCGCGCTCATTATGGCTTATAAGCTGCTATTTGTCTGCTTGGGTAACATTTGTCGTTCGCCAACCGCAGAAAATGTGATGAATCACCTGGTAGAAAAAGCTGGTTTAAGTAATTCTATTGTGTGTGATTCTGCCGGAACATCAAGTTATCACATCGGTAGTCCCCCAGATGCTCGCATGAGTGCTGCTGCGAATAATCTTTTAGGATTTAAACTTCGCGGGAATGCACGAGCCTTTGAATCATCGGATTTTGAAAATTTCGATTTGATTTTGGCTATGGACAAGGAGAATTATCGCGATATTCTTTCTATGGATTCGAGCGGGGAATATCAAGACAAAGTGCGCTTGATGTGTGACTATTGCCGCAGTCACTCTCTTAAAGAAGTTCCAGATCCCTATTACGGTGGAACGGAAGGCTTTAATCAAGTTGTAAATTTGCTTGTTGATGCTTGTGGAGGTCTTTTAGAAGATGTCCGCACTACGTAAGTAAATTTGTAGCAAATCAAAATTAAATCTCAATTCATAGTTAAGAGTTATCAGTTATAACTCTTAACTTTTTAGTTTTTAGGGAATGGGGAGTTGGGAGTTAGGAATTAGGAATTGGTAATTGGAGTGCGTTAGCGCAGCGTGTCTCCTTGTCTCCCAATCTCCCAATCTCCCCATCTCCCCATCTTTCCATCTCCATATCTTCCTAAGTCAACAAACCATTAACTTCTTTAGCGCGTTCAACTAATGCTCTCCAAGTTTTTTGCTGTTGAAGCCGATCTTCTATTTGTGCAAATTCCGACCAAACTTTTAATGATTCTTTACGAAGAAAAATTCGCCATTCTAACTGTACGTTTTTAGCGCGAATCACTCGATCTACAAATTCTTCAACCATAAAATAAGCATCTGTAGAAGGTTCGCAAAGTATTTGATTTAAAGCTTGTTCGGATGTATCGGCTGCTTCTTGATGTAGTTTCTGTAATGTATTCAATATTTGTTCTTCAATCTTAAATTCACCTGTAGCTTCTTCAAATTGGTTATTATCTGGCTTAAGTTTATCAATATTAAGTCTCAGAAGACGGATTATTTTTCCAGCATTGGAAACGTCGAATTCATACAGCTTTTGAAAACCTCGTTTGAGATTGCTGGCACTATCGGGAAGAAGTTTATATATAATTTGGAGAAATTCGATTTCATGAGAATTTACAAGTTCTCCTAGATAAGATTTAATAATTTTTATAACTAAATATTTTCGGCTTTCTAATGAAAGCTGCATTGCTCTATCTAAAGATAGGAAATGTTCTAAAAAGTTAGTACGTATTTCATGTAAAAAATCGTTATAAGCGGTGTTGTAAGACCCAAACAGATGACGACGTTGTGCAATTTCTTCAGTGGTTGTAGGAATCCCTACATCCGTTCGACATCGTTGAATCGCATTTTTTACTCTTTCTTCAAATTCAATATCTAAGCTATTCCGATTTTGTTTTAACTCTGCTAATAATTTTTCTAAGTCGTTCGTTAATTTACGCCAAAACTGTTCAAAAAGTTGTTCAAATAATAAATCTCCATCACCATACCTAGTTAAAGCCGAACTAGCTTTGTCTAACTCAATACCGATATTTTGATGAAGTATATCTAGTTGTTGTTCGCACTCCCGTATATATTCTTTTTCAATTGACTCTACGTTCTCAACTAAATAATCGAGAATCGGCTCTAAAACTTCAGTAAAAGCTTCTTGAGAATCGGAACAATCGGCAATAATACACTTTGCAACTCGAATTGGTGTTTCTTTTAGTTCTGCCTGCAATTTCTGGCAACGGTAGCCGTTATCACCACCTTCCACACCGTGTTTGGTGCGATTGAGAATCATAAAAGAACATTTAGAAAGAGGAAAATTTGCTAAAGCATTACGAGCAATTTGATACAGTTTTAGATGTGCTTCTCCCCAAACAGCATTGGCTTCCGGTCTGCGAACGAATAAAATAAAATCGGCTGCTTCGGAGAGAATTTTAATTAATCGTTCTGCTTCGATTAAATTTGTATCTCCCAAACCGGGTAAATCTAATAAGGAAATCTGACCAATATCTTCGTAAGGAAAAGAACAAGATATTACACAGTCCTTAACTGCTAAATAATTAACGATTTTATCGCCGGTTTGATTTTTTGCATCTTGAGTAACATATTGCGGAATTTCTGATTCAGCAACTTCTATGGTGGGAGAATTAAGTAAATGCCGATATTTGGCAATGTTGGAATAATAATCCTTACGCAGATGTCCGTATCTAGCTTTGTCAAATTCGCTATCTTTTTTTTCTAAAGGTAGAGCAGGTGGAGGAGTGCGAGCAAATTCTTCGACAGTGATAGGTTTTTTACCCAAACCCAAAGTTTCGTAATAAGGAGCAAGTACTTGGTTTTGGAATTCCGAAGCTGAATAAAAATTAACGGCGGCTACTGCTTTTTGTAATCTTGGTTGATGAACAATTTTGCTTAAGGTACCCGTACAGTATCCTTCAGCACCATCAGGAATTACTTGGTTGCTGAGTCCTGTCAAACTTTGTAACAAGCGACTTTTACCTTGTCGAGCATAACCAACAACTGCAATATTTATTGTGCTGCGACTACACCGAGAGCGCAGTTTTTCCAGTAAATCTAAAAGATTATCGATTTGATTAATTATAGTAAAATCAATTTCTCTCAAACGTTTAGCAGATGTAGCGTCAACACCATTTTCTTGAAACTCAGATTGGTACTGTTTTAAATTAACCAGTGCTAACTTACAAACTTCTAGATTTGCTTTATCGCGTTCGATTCTACGAGCAAATCTTTGCCGTTGCTGAATAATTGCATTTATACGTTCAGTTCGGCGGATATCAATTTGAATTGTTTTCATATTTTGAAGGGGAACGGGGAACGGGGAACAGCGAAAAGCTTGGAGAAACTTCTTCAAATACTTAAATAGAAAGCATTAAATCTGATCAAAAAGGAACATTTTCTGTTGGTTTTTTGCTATTCCACGTTCCTCTCTCAAAAGTTATAGCTTTCATGAGGTCAAAATTATTAATGTCTTGGTGACGCTGGGGCTTTTGTAATGTGGAAAAAAATAAAAATTTTAAACATCAACTTGATAACAATACTCATTTGACACTCCCCATGTTTTAAAACAAAGGGATTCTTAACTCACAGGGAACCCGACGGTTTTACCCTCATTAAGCATCTTGACCGTATGCCCTACGGCTGCAAGTCCTCGAATTCTCACTACCTGAGCGGCTGCAATATCTCTATCAGTTGTATAGCCGCAATTATCACACGCATGAATACGGTTAGCTAATGTCTTTTTACCTGTTTCATATAAACAATTAGGACATATTTGAGAAGTTTTTCGGGCATCTACTTTTTGGAAATAAACTCCACGCTTAAAACAAATTTGTTCAAGAATATTGAAGAATTGACCAAACCCTGCATCTAAACAATGCTTGCCTAGCATTCCTCTAGACAACCCTATCAAGTTTAAATCTTCCACAAATATCATCCCTGCGTCATCACATAGTTTATGTGATAATTTCCTATGCCAATCTTTACGACAGTTAGCAACGTATTCATGCAGTTTTGCGACTTTCTTCTGTGCCTTTAGCCAATTGTTCGAACCTAATTGTTTTCTACTAACACGCTGTTGCAGCAATTTAAGCTTACGTTCGGCATCAACAAAAAACCTCGGACGCTTGTATAGGTGCCCATTAGAAGTAGCAACCATTGACGTTAAACCTACATCTATTCCTGCTCCCTCACCGTGTGGCATTGGTTGCGGCGGGTTTACATCCCATTGGACAGTTAGCATTACATACCAACCGGAAACACGTTTGAGTATACGTGCTTGTTTTATTTTCCCACCTGTAGGTATGTCCCGACTTTGGCGGAACTTCACCCAACCGATTTTAGGGAGATTAAGTATCGAGGGTTTTAACCTCTCCCCGTTCATTTGAGGGAAGACAAACGAACGCATCCGACCATGTTTCTTAAATCTTGGGAAACCAAAATTACGTTCCCACATTGAAACAAAAGCAACTTCTAATCGTTTTAATGTTTGCTGTAATACTTGAGACTGTACTGACTTTAATTCAGGATAATCTTTCTTAGCAGCAGTTAAAGATTTACACTGAGATGCGTATGTTGGGCGCGACGCATCGGCGGGGATAATGTAGCAATTGTGGAGGCTACAAGCGTTAATCCGACAACTCCGCGACTTGTACCAGTCTTTACGCTCACGCAAAGCATGGTTATAGACAAGTCGATTAATCTCTAGCCAACTTTCAAAAGTATTTATTTGTTCTTTGTTAGGCTTGAGCTTAAATTCATATGTCAGATTAAACATTGTTCTCACCTCCTTAATTAATTATATATAAATACTTAAAAATCAATATATTGATTTTTAAATATCCTGTTAGCTGCTAACGTAGCGTACCTATTTGTATTGCGTGACCGCCAGGTCATATAAATTTACTGTAAGCGTACATCCCTATAAATAGAATGGCGGGGCTTTGCTACAAAGATTTTCGGTAATCGAATCAAAGCAGTAAAACATCTGACCTAATTACGAAAATTGTCTCTAAATCTCTATAAATATTTCAATCGCAAGTTAGAAGCGGTAAAGCAGGAAAATTAGGTAATGTAATGCTGACGCTTTAAAATCCGGGAAAACTGCCGTGGTTCCAATTAGAGACAATAATCCGATTTCCATTACACCTTATGTTACTTATGGACTGATTGCCGTCAATGTCTTAGCTTTTCTATACGAATCGAGTTTGCCGCCTCAGTCTCTAGATGGGTTTCTTCATTTATTTGCTGTAGTACCGCGAGAATTAAGCTCCAGTTTTGGCGGAATTGCAGTTAATCAACCCGTTCCCGAATGGTTGACTTTGATTACTTCCCAATTTTTACACGGTGGTTTGTTGCACCTGGGGGGTAATATGTTATTTTTGTGGATTTTTGGTAACAACGTTGAAGAAAAATTAGGTTATATCAAATATTTAATTTTTTACTTAGGTTGCGGTGTATTGGCATCGTTGGCTCAGTGGTATTTTTCCCAAGGCTCCGCAATTCCTTCTTTAGGTGCTAGTGGTGCGATCGCCGGTGTAATGGGAGCATATATCATCCGTTTTCCAAAAGCAGAAGTTCTCGGTGTCGTACCTTTAGGCATCTTTTTTCCTACCTTCCGAGTTCCCGCTTACTTCTTTTTAGGATTTTGGTTTATTCAACAAGCTTTTTATGGTGTTTCTAGTTTAGGAATGCCTACTAATATTGGCATGGAAAATGGTGGAATTGCTTATTGGGCGCACGCTGGCGGCTTTGTGTTTGGAGCAATCCTCGGTCCCATATTAGGTTTGTTTAGCGATAAATCCCCAGAAGAATCTTGGTGATAAGGAGTTAGGAGTTAGGAGTTAGGAGTTAGGAGTTAGGAGTTGCAAGTTGCCAACAATATTTTTATTGTCATCTGTGCTGCTCAACCTTCCATTCCTACTCGATACTCGTTACTTATTACTCGCTACTTTTAGAATATCTCCTTGTCTCCCCATCCCCCCATCTCCCTATTCCCTGTTCCCTACTCCCTAAATTCTTATATTTATTTGCATCGTTGAAACACCACTAACTTCGCAACTGTAAGCCCTACAGGTTATAGTGCAGTTGTTACTCAAAAAAAATCAAAAACACCAGTGTTTCCTCTATACGACGAAAACCCAACGCGAATCACTCCTTTTATTACCTACGGTTTGATTGGCATGAATGTTTTAGTGTTTCTTCATGAATTTAGGTTGTCAGATGCACAATTAAATCAGTTTTTCCAACTGTATGCAGTGGTACCGCAACAGTTAACTGCTAGCTTTGCTGGTGGGGCGATCGCTCAACCTGTACCAGAATGGGCAACTTTGTTTTCGTCACAATTTTTACATGGTGGTTGGTGGCATCTAATTTCTAATATGGTGTTTCTTTGGGTTTTTGGTAATAATATTGAAGACCGTTTGGGTCATTTTAAATATATAATTTTCTACTTGGGTTGCGGGGCTTTAGCTGCTTTATGCCAATGGTTTATTGGAATGGATTCTACCATCCCTTCATTAGGTGCTTCTGGTGCGATTTCTGGAGTTTTGGGTGCCTACCTGATCCGCTTTCCTCAAACTTTAGTTAGAACTCTTATTTTCTTAGGTATTTTTATAACTACTCTCAGAGTTCCAGCATGGGTATTAATAGGAATTTACATTGTCCAGAATGTTATATCCGGTGTTGCCGATTTGCAAAGAGCCGCTAATATGACTATGGAAACAGGTGGAGTTGCTTATTGGGCGCACATTGGCGGTTTCGTATTTGGATTAGCTTTAGGCCCCTTACTTGGTTTATTTAACGACGATTAATAATAAGGGAATAGGGAATAGGGAATAGAAAAGAGGTCTAACTCCTAATTCCTTAATTCCTAATTCCTAATTCCTTAATTCCGATTCACTGCCGAATACTCCTCCGGATGTATATAATCTGAATCTTCTTCTTCAAAATGTGCTTGAGGTTCTTCAACATTCATGGCTACATCGGCACCATCAATAACTACTCCCAATAATCCCATTTCATTTTCAACTAATTCATCAAGGGCTTCACCGAAGATATTTTCTTGGGTGTAATTTGGTCGAGCTACCACAACCATACCGTCGCTGTAAGGATGAATTAGTAAGGCATCGTTTGATAAACCTAAAGGTTTTGTATCTAAAATTACTAAATCGAATCGTTCTCTAGCATCTTCCAATAGTCGCCGTAATTCGCTCGATTCAAGAACTGCGGCTGATTGCCGTAAAGGGCCGGGGCTAGGTACTATGTATAAGTTTTCTACGTCTGGAACAAGGTGGATGCATTCGCTGCTGCCGTAGTAGCGCAGAGGTTCAGTGTTGGAATCTGGGTCGATATTTACATTTAGCGATTCACAACGAGATGGCGAACGCAAATCTGTTTCGATGATTATTGTTCGTTTTCCGGCACGAGCGGAGGCAATTCCTAAGTTGTAAGCGCTTGTGGTTTTACCTTCTGAACTACCCGTACTAGTAACAAGTACGACTTTGACTTTTTTACCGCCAGATCGACGTACATTAGAGCGGAATTTTTCTAAAATTTCCATGTAGGCAGACTCGGCAGAAAGCACCACCGGAACAAGCTCTCGGTTGGTATCTCCAACTGGCATTATCGGCAATTCTGCAAGTAGCAAAACTTCTCGCTGCTTGAGTGCGTTGCGAATATCTTCTTTTGTTTTGAAAGTTCCTTCGAGAGAACCTAATAAGAAGATTACACCACCACCAATTAACAGCCCTAAGAAACCACCTATACCCAAAGTTACGGGTACGCTTTGAGCGGATGATTCTTGCGGTATTACTACTGGCGGTTGAGTAATGGTCAAAGTACTTACAGTTTCCGCTTCTGCTGTTCTAGCATCGGCTAATTTTGCCTGCATCTGGTCGTAGACGGCTTTTTTTAAACCTACCTGCTGCACTAAGCGCGATCGCTCTAATTGTTTGTTGGGAATGTCAGCATAATCCCGTTGTAGTTTGGCTTGTTCTTGCACCAAATCAATTAATTGTCTTTGCAAAGTTTCCCGTTGAGTTTGTAAAGCGACTAATTGATTTGCTAGCTGCTGTCGTGCTGGATCTAAATTACTTTGAGCGCGAACACCAGAAACGTTAGGAAGAGGAGCAGTATTATCGATTCCACCGACTACTTCAGCTGCGCGTTCTTGCAGCAGTTTTTCATAAGCATCTTTTTGACGCTGTAAAGTAATCATCGCTGGATAAGTAGAACGCACGTCTTTTCTCAAAACCTCCATCTGGGATTCAACTTGATAAATTTGGTTGCGTAAATTACCAATAATTGGATCGGCACTTAAAGCAGAAGAAGTATATGCTTGTTCAGCGCTCAACCCTAACCTATCTTGCAAACTGCGAATCTGAGCATCAATACCAGATACGGTTAGTTTAATTTGCCTTTGTTGATTTTGACTACCGGTGATGGTGTTGAGCAAACTACCATTTTCAGCAGCTAGAATTGCCGGACGTTCTTTCTTGTCGTATTGTTCTAATTTCTTTTCAGCTTCTTCTAGTTCAGTCGTAACCTTCGGCAGTCTTTCCTCAATTTTGTCAATAATTGCTTGTAATCGCCCGCTATTAATATCCCCGCTCAACTGTACCATTGCCTGCATCAAGGCAGACACTACCTCTCCGGCTCTTTTAGGCTCTGTATCTTGGTATTTAATAGTAATAATGCCAGCACTTAACTGACCATCTTCCCCTATTTGAGGTACGCTAACTGCAAGATTTGTACCAATCTTTTTCGGTTTTTCATTGACTTTTTGTGCTACAGCTTCAATTACTTTATCTTGTATTAAAACTTCTTTTGATAATGCTAAACCTTGTTGCTGAATTTCACTACCAGTAGCGGAAAAACTAACTGGCGGACGGGTGTAGGATAAGGCTCCATTGGCAGTGTATTGGCGTGGTGGTTCTGGTTGTACGGCTAATAAAGTTGAACCTGCTACAACTAAACCAAAACTCGCTAGTCCTATCCATTTGTATTTATCAAAAGCAATTAAATAGCGCTTAACAATTGGTGGAGTCATGGCAAAGGTACGTACAAACAGAATTGGCGGCGAACATAAGTGATATCAGTATTTTTAAATTGATACCTAAATTGATATCTAAAAAGTGAAGGCTTCAAAAAAGCGAAGAAAAGACTGAATATCAAGAAAAGGTCTAGCAACATTTGAAAGAACGTTGGTAATTTTACCAATCAGATTTCGACCTACAACAATAACATCGTTGTCTTGCAAAGGTACGTTTTGAGATGCATCTCCTCTAAGGGCACTTCTCGCATTTAGTTTTTGGGTAACTGCTTTACCTTGTTCCGAGTCAAAGCGCACTAAGGCAATATTTTTTAAATCGGAGCGAGGAATGCTGACACTTCCTAAAGCATCAATAAAATTACTGCCATTAGGTAAAGTTTGAGTAACGATTCCTCCAGAAGCGTAATTTAATACACGTACTCGAATTACAGGCTGTGCTAAAGATGAACGCGCAACGACATTCGTGTCATAACCATCATCCATAGCAACTTCACGGCGTGGAATAATTAGTGAATCGCCATCTTGTAACCGTAGAGACGGGAAAGTACCGCCATTTAACAACGGAGTATACAAGTCAATATTTTGCGAAACTACCGAACCATCTATTAGTTTGCGACGTACTTGAATTTGCCGCAAATCCGCCGTTTCAGTTGAACCCCCAGCCGTCCGCAGAACCTCAAGAATACCGGGTAGTGCCGGATTCACAGGATAAACCCCAGGTCTAAATATTTCTCCGGCGACATTTACTTGAATTGGTCGCGGTGATAATAAGGAAATCGTGACAACAGGATCTACTTGAACGCGCTGTAAACCCAAACGAATTTTTTCTTGGGCTTCTTCAAGAGTCAAACCTTGTACCGAAATTTTTCCCAGTCGGGGTACTGCAATATTACCTTCTACATCTACCCTCGTCTGAAAATTTAGAGGAGGACGTTGCGCGGCTAATGCTACGGTAACGCTTGGTTCGACTACAAAGCGATTTAAGGCAGCACGAATTTTTGTTTGGGCTTGTTCTAAGGTTAAACCTTGGAGGGATACAGTTCCGGCTAAAGGCACTACAACATTACCCTCTCGATTTATCGATGCTTGGAAGCTCAAATCGGGGAAACGTTGCACTATTACAGTAATTCCATCTCCTGCTCCTAAACGATAACGACCTTCGGGTGCATCCACAAATATGCCGATTACATCATCAGTGCCTAAAAGATATCTAGTAAATTGAGGTGATATCTCTCCATCGTCGTTCGAGGGAAGCGGAGCTAAAAAGTCCGCGTCAGGTGGAGGTGCAGGAAGCGGTCCTACAGGATCTTTTTGTAAAGGTATTTGTTCTTGAGGTATCTGAGCAAAAATAGGTTGGGAAGCTGTTGCCAAAAAAACACTTATTTGAAGACTAGCAACACAAAAGGCGTTGAATCCACGCATATGACGTAATCGAGTTCTAAACATCTGTGCTTCATAAACTTATTTAAGGAATAAAAACGGTAAAACGCCTATTTCTAGAAAACAGTTAACAGTTAAAATATTTTTTTACTTTTATGATGTATTTTTTTATACTCTGACTGTCTCCTTACGAAGAAAACACTGTTAAGGCAAAAAAAATATCTAAGTCTCTATCAATAATTCAAATTAACTGAGATTAACTAAAATTAACTAACATTAATTAATTTTAACTAAAGTTAAACAATCTAGTTTGCACCGTTTGACCAATAGACTTTATTTGTTCCCAGGTTGTTTCTACTTCCCCCAAAGGCTCTATTGGAATAAATAAACTAACGGCAACCCACGGAACGCGCTGCTTATGCCACTGTGCTAACTGGTCGGCCCAGAACCAATTTAAAGGCGAAAAATGTCCCGCGTTTGGCATTGCGTACCATTGCAAAACAGCGAAAGTTTGATTTTTGCTAGATCCACGGAAAAATCTCGCTCTTACCTGAGTTTTGTCTTTAAGTTGTGGCTCTTCAACCATAAACTGGGCTTCTCTATATTGAGCAACCTGCCACTCTCCCCACTGCATTCTTCCCCAACTATTAATCTCCGTCCATTCAACCTGGGGTTGGCTTTTAGGACCGTTTTGAGGTAACAACAACAATATCGCTGTTTGCTTAGAATCCTCATTTTCCATCAGTTGCAAAGACCATTTACCAGAACCCAGATTCTGCTCCTGCTGTTGAGTTATTTTCCAACCAGGTAACGTTAAACCTGTTTTACGCAGCTGCTTTATCTCTCCAAGCTTGATAATAGGTGGTGGTTCTTTCCATTGCCATTTTCCTTGGAAGTACCCTGGTAGTGCCCCTATCGCCAGTAGCAGCGCCAATAATAAAAGCGCTGCTATCTGCAAAAACTGACGTTCCTTAAAAAATCGGGAAAGGGAAATCATTGAATGAACTATTAACTACAAAAGACAAAATTGTACTTTTTATACTGGCACTATGAGTTCAGTAATTTCAACAGTGCTTTACCGATTGTGCAGTGTTGGCAACAGACAATTTACTGAATTTCATTCCCTGAGTTCTCAACCGAATCTTCTGAAAAATAGCTATCAATCCAATTAATCACTGGTATTAATAGTAGTAACATACAAGCCGAATACAGATCGCCACCCCAACTATCATGCAACCAATGAAAAGCACCATCCTGTCCGGTAGCATGAAAAAAGGTAAGTAAAGTATTGCGAATTATATTAGCGGTAACGCTGAGAATTACTGCTATTGATAAAAACCAAATGCTTTTACGCCTAGAAGATAATGTATCCGTCCAATAAAGCAGAATTAAACCAATATAGATGGTAGTAAACAGCATTTTTAAACCTGCACAGTAAGGTGCTACTTCTACAATGCGCTGATTTACGTATATATTAATTCCATCTACAACCACATCTAAACCAAACTGCTTGACAATAAAGCCAGCAGTTCCCGCAATAAAGCTTTGCAAAGGCAAAGTAAAAGGTGCAATCAAGTAGGGTAAAGAATTAGGAGTTGCCAGGAGAATTAATAGTAAAGGAAAACCTTGTAATTTTAAACCTTTAATTCCCTTTAACCATAAACATAATCCAGTTAATATTACCGGAAAAGAAAGGTTTACCCATTCACCGACACCGCTAAGATAAAAAACTCCTCCTATTGCTAATAATATGGCACCCGAGACATTACTATTATCCGGTAATCTCACCCATTGTTTGCGATTCATCCAAGCTAGATAAGCCGCAAATGGAAAACCAATGATACCGTGGCTAAAATATTCGTGTTCGATACTTATATTTTTGTTTATCCAGCCATCGTACCAAAACAGTATTAAGGGAGCATACAGTAGAACTAATATACCTAATATTGCATAATTAAATACTTGTGGTGGAATCGAACGTCTTACTTGATGTTGAGTTAACATAATTTTAATTAATTCATCTTGTATTTATTTGTTTTTAAATCAATCAAAAAATGCTAGGAGCTATTCGATTTTAGATTTTGAATTCAATCTATAGATTAATCTCTATAATTAATCACGATCCAAAAAGTTTTATCCAAAAAAATTATACTGTCTTAGACTCAAGTATTTTGAGCAAATCTAAAATTGGCTAATGCTTCTTAAATATGAAGCAATTTATATTGCCGTTCGCTAACTACTGATGCAATTGCTGTTGCCACAACATTTACTTGATTATTAGTTAAACCGGGATACATGGGTAAAGATAATATTTGATTTGCTAACTTTTCAGAATGAGGGAAATCTCCTATTTCATAACCTAAATCTTTAAAAGCAGGCTGAAGATGGCAGGGAATCGGATAGTGAATTCCAGTTTGAATTCCCATCGCAGCAAGTTTTTCTTGAATTTCCTCTCTTTGTAAAGGACAGGATTCATCCACTTTAATTACATAAAGATGATAGACGTGTCCGTCACCACTTTGATTCTGCATGGGAGTAATTCCCAATGACTTTAAAGGTGCTAGCTCGCGATCGTACTGCTGGGCTGTTTTCAAACGACTGGCATTCCATCCTGCTAAATGGGGCAACTTTTGATGCAGTACTGCTGCTTGCAAAGTGTCCAAACGGCTATTTGTGCCCATCTCGACATGGTAATATTTTTTAGATGCACCATAATTCCGCAAGCGCACCATTTTTTGCGCTACTTCCTTATCTGAAGTCACTAATATTCCACCATCACCAAATGCACCCAAATTCTTACTAGGATAAAAACTATAAGCTGCTGCTATTCCTAAAGAACCTGCTCTACATCCATCTCTGTGGGCTAAGTGTGCTTGGGCTGCATCCTCAAAAATCATCAAATTGTGTCTTTCGGCAAAATCTGTTAAGTCTTGAGGAGAAACTACTTGACCGTACAAATGTACTGGAACAATTGCTTTAGTTTTCGGTGTAATCGCATTTTCTGCTGCTGCTAAATCTATTAAAGCAGTGTTCGGGTCGCAATCGACAAAAATTGGTTTGGCACCCGCACGCAAAACTCCAATTAATGTTGCGACAAAAGTATTTGCAGGGAGAATCACCTCCGAGTCAGCACCTATATTACAAGCTTGCAAACCCAGCGCGATCGCATCGGTTCCACTAGCGACTCCAACGCCATATTCTGCACCCGAAGAAACAGCAAATTCTGTTTCAAAATCACTCAGCGCTTTACCTAAAATAAAATCTCCTCGTTCCAATACATCTTCAATTGCTTGCCGCATTTGTTTCTGAATTGGTTGATGCTGCAAACTTAAGTCTACAAAGGGAATTTTCACATTTACATCACTCATATAATTCGCAGCCTCTTTCAGTAAATATCATTCTTTTTTATACGCGCCTTATCTATTTATGACTAACTACTTAGAAATCAGCAAACAAATATTATGAAGGTTCTGTAAATTTTATATTAATTTTCTTTTCTTCTATTTTATCTTCAGCGACCTTCAATAATTTATTAACTTTTTGCTATTCTTTATCTAAGTTTGTCTTATTTTTATCACAATTATCTGAATATTTTTTTAAGTAGTTAATCAATTGTACTTTTGAACATTGCAAATTATCTGACACTTTATTGCCGCTGGATATATTGAAATTGATATCGCAATATGCAATCTACTATACAAAATACGGCGACTTAATTATATTTGTGACTATTTATTTATTTAATAGTTGAGTTTCGACAATAAACTAGATGAAAATACTCAAAACATTTTGAATATCTATGAATAGAATTGACTTTATTCGATAATTTATCTAATTACCATTGATAGTTTTTATAATCATAATGACAACAGTGTATTTACGATAAAAAAATACGAACTATAGAAAGTTCAGTAGACCCACGGGCATAATTTGATATGCCAATAAATCATCTTTCAGCTTTTGTTTGATGATGATTATTTTATCTATCAACATAAGACATGATAGATATAACTACTATTTAGAGCATCGACTAATTAACCGTTAAACTAGCCCTTTGGATGGTTGCAAATAATATAAATTACCCATTCAGGGAAAAAAATTCGAGCAATCTGTTTGTCTGAGGTGAATTTGGGGAATGCTTAAGAATAGTAAAGACGATAGATAGATAAGTAAATGAAATATAGTTTCCAAGAAAAATTAAGGTAACAGTGGTAATGGTAGAGCCTGAAAACAAAATGTTCGCCCATAAAGATGGTTGGGCAACACCTGAGAACAAAGAGCAGCAAAGACTTCAAGCTTTATTGAGGTTGGGTTTGCGGCAGCCAGAAACAATTCCGGTTTTTGAAGAAGCCACTCAAACTGCGGCCCACTTCCTCGAAGCACCTATTTCGATTCTGGGCTTTGTAGATAACGAGCGCCACTGGTTTAAGTCAGCGGTGGGTTTGTCCCGTTTGGGACTAATGAATCAATTAGCACAAACCCGTCAACTATCAAGACAAGAATCTTTCTGTACCCAGGTAGTAGAAAGTATGCAAATGGTAGTAATTAACGATACTCACAAGCTGGATCGAGCCGAACTAGTTTCCGGTAAGCTAGTTAAGGATTATGGAATTCGTGCCTATGTAGGAGTGCCACTTATTGATGCCCAAGGGTATTGTCTGGGCGCATTAGCGGTAATGGATTTAATACCGCGCAATTTCTCCACTAAGGATATCGAGTTTTTACAAATCATTGCTCGCTGGAGCATGAGTGAATTTGAGCGCAACCGATTGCTGCAAGAAGGAACAGCAAAAAGTATTTCTTCTAAGAAAACAAATAACTTTGAAGAATCTAGTACCTCGGAAATCAAAATCAGTGCGCCAGCTTTTCAAAATTCGGTTTTCACCAGTCAGTTGAAATTGCAGCTTTTAGGGCAGTTGACTCAGGAGTTACGTACTCCCTTAACATCAGTTCTAGGTATGGCTAGCGTTTTGGGACGCGAAATATACGGCCCTCTAACAACTAAGCAAAGAGAATATCTAGAAATTATTCAGCATAGCGGTAGATATTTACTTTCCTTAGTCAACGAGATTTCTGAGTTGGGAGCAATGGATGATACTAATACCGAACTAAATTTGGCTCCCGTGGATATTGAAATGCTTTGCCAGCAAGCTATCAATACTTTAGAAGAAACAGCAGCCCGTCGCGAGCAAGACATTCGTCTATCTATAGAACCCGGACGAAATCGTATTCTGCCACTAGACAAAGATAAAGTGCGGCAAATTTTGTATCACCTGATTTTCAGCGTGATTCAACTTTCTGCAACAGGTAGCGTTGTCAGGATTCATGTTTCTTATAAAGAAGATGCACTCTTACTTACCATTTGGGTTTCCCATCCTTGGTTAGGAGAAGGAATAACCGAAGTAGATCCCTATTTCCGCCTTTCTCAAATATCTTCGATGCAACTCGCATCTGATATAACTTCAGCCTTCACCACTCATCCCGACAGCAGACAAACACTCAATGGTATGGCTTCAAAGAACAATATTCCCATAAGTGAGAATATTTCTTCTGGTGGAATTGCTGTTGATTCATCCGACAATGAAAATAAATCGCAATCTGATGGTGTATCCCGCGAAACCTTGGGTTTATTGCTCAGCTGTCAGTTAGCAGAGTTACATGGAGGAGACATTACAATCCAAGGTTCCCAAGAATCAGGATATCGCTATGTACTTTCTTTACCTTTAGACCAAGGTAATACTAAAGCAGTTGGAGATGCATAAGGTTACATTTTGCTTCCTCCCCGAAGGTTTATTTGTTGCTTTCCCAACAATCTTTAATTAGCATCGATAGAAAATTTTCGGATTAGAGGTGATTTGTAATGATTGATGGGTAAGTGGTAATAGTTAAAGACAAAACTATTACCACCAGAGCAAAGTTGGAAATTTGATTAACAATTTAATTAATAATTTCCTAAATGCAGTCTAGATTATTACTTTTTTCGGACTAAGCACATTATTATTAGTCCATGATTTTCGCTCGATGCTAATTGACTAAGGCCCGAATTGTATGGATTTCTTTTGGCAACAGTTGACTTTATCTTCCGTCCCCCTAAAGCAGTATATTACTTCTAGCTACCTACACCGCCTTCTAGTTGGGTTTTTAAGCTCTTGGCGGCAGACTAGCATTTTACTTCGTTGGGGAGATGCAATTGCGGTTGCATTATTAAGTATTGTATATATTCTGGCTCCTTTCGTTTCCAATGGATTAATTGGTTTACTACTTGCAGCCTGTGTCGGATTTTGGTTGCTGCTGACTATTTCAGACGAACCAGCTAATTCCAATGCTACAGGGATTACACCAATACATTTAATGATTTTCCTTTACTGGGGAATCGCGACTGTAGCAACGGCACTATCGCCAGTTAAAAAAGCAGCATTTACTGGTTGGACAAAATTAACTTTATATTTATTGCTGTTTGCTCTTTGTGCGAGGTTACTCAAATCTTCTCGGATTCGTTCTTGGCTGATTGCCGTTTACCTACATATATCTTTAATTGTTAGCGTCAACGGATTGCGACAATGGTTTTTTGGTGCAAAAGCATTAGCGACTTGGGTAGATCCAGAATCTTCTTTATCTAAAACCACAAGAATATACAGTTATTTAGGTAATCCAAATTTACTTGCAGGCTATATTCTTCCTGCCGTAATTTTAAGTTTTATCGCTATTTTTGTATGGCGTAGTGGATTTACCAAAGCTTTAGCAATTACCATGTTTATTGTTAATAGCGCTTGTTTAATACTTACCTTTAGCCGTGGTGGTTGGATTGGTTTAGTAGCATCATTTTTAGTTCTTTTAGTATTATTATTGTACTGGTGGAGTATCGATATGCCTCCTTTTTGGCGTACTTGGTCGCTGCCAATTCTTTTAGTAAGTTTAGGAATAGTATCTGTTTTAGCAGTATTATTTGTTCCACCCGTGCGCGAAAGAGTTTTAAGTATTTTTGCTGGTAGAGGTGATAGCAGTAATAACTTCCGAATTAATGTTTGGATGGCTGCGATCGAAATGATTAAAGATCGTCCGGTAATTGGTATTGGCCCGGGTAATAGCGCATTTAATAAGATTTACCCTCTTTATCAACGTCCTAATTTTACAGCTTTGAGTGCTTATTCGATTTTTCTAGAAATCGCAGTTGAAACAGGTTTAATTGGTTTTGTTTGTTTTATTTGGCTGTTAGTTGTCACGTTTAATTCTGGTTTATTGCAGTTACGACGTTTGAGACAGCAACGAAATACACAAGGGTTGTGGTTAATTGCCGGAATTGTGGCTTTAGTCGGTATGCTCGGTCATGGTGTAGTAGATACTGTATGGTATCGTCCCCAGGTAAATACTTTATGGTGGTTGATGGTTGGTTTAGTTGCTAGCTACTGGAAACCATTACCCAAAACTCAAACAAATCCAATAAATTCTTCTCAACCAACTGTAAACTGGTAAGCCGTTTAATAATTAGAAAAAGTCTAGATACGTAAAATTAGATATGCAAAATTAGAGACGTAAAATTTTACGTCTCTACATCAAGCAAGCTACTCCACTAAATTATGTTCCATTGCAAAACGTACTAATTCTGCTCGGTTACTGGTATTAGTTTTTCTTAGCAAGCTACTGACGTATTTTTCTACAGTTCGTGGACTTAAATAAAGGCGATCGCCAATTTCAGCATTAGAAAGTCCATGAGTCAAAATTTCTAAAACTTCTTGTTCTCTGGTAGTAAGAGATTCATATAATTGAGTTTCTTTATGATTGAAAAAATCTGTTTCATTCCGAGAATCCGCTTTGTTGAGATTTTTTTGTAACGATAATTTATATTCAGTTTGAATAATCTGACTTCGTTCTAAAAGATTATTGATAGCAGCGGCTAATTCTTCAAGTTCAAAAGGCTTGGGTAAATACAAATCGCACCCAGATTGATAACCTAAAATTCTTTCTTGTGTTTGGGTTCTTGCCGTTAACAAAATGACGGGTAACAAGCGAAAATTAGCTTTTTGACGCACCTGACGCACTAATTCGTACCCATTCATTTGCGGCATAATTATATCGGTAACAATTAGATCGGGATGGTGCTTGTTCACCATAACCAAACCTTCTTGACCATCATTAGCTGTGACTACTTCGTACCCAGATAGTTCTAAATAGTCGCCGATCGACAGACGAGTACCTAAATCATCATCCACTACTAGGATTTTGAAGGGCATAGGCCTTACACCCCTAAAACTTCTTAACTTCAGTTCTTGACTTAAATGAGTACTATCGATATAAATTACCTCCCCCAACCGTACTCTCATGTTTCATACTATGACAGCATTAGCTGAAGGTCACTTCCCGCAAGACTGAATTTATTAAAAAAATATTTAATCGTCAGTATGATTTTTTTGTTAATAAATATTAATATTTTATAATATTATCGAATAAAAAATACGCTAAAAGATAAACAGAGCAAGAAATATATTCATTTTTTACAGTATACGTCTGTAATTCTAATCTTTAGTTAAATATGTCAGGATTTTAGCATATGTTTTATGACTATTTTTTTATATAAGCATAATTGCTCTGATAATAAAAGTGCAAAAATTTATGTTGACTAGAAGATGTTTTTTTTGAGTATTTATGCTCAGTTTAATACCGCACATAAGCTATACTAGTTTCAACAAGCATCTAAAAACTCAGCATGAGTCTCATTTTATGTAGCTGTTTTTATAATTTATATATAAAATTTTTAAGCCTACTAAAGAACCAAGTTTTGTTGTTGTATAACTGATTTGCAAGCAATAAAACGGATAAAATAACAGATAAGTTAATTTGTTAGTTCAAGGAATTATTAGAATCTAATCTTTCTCAGGATGCAGGTAATCCTGGAAATAAAATTGAGGGATTAACCAAAATTTGAGCCAAGCGAAAGCTGCTAAACTTAATAATCCTGTCAGCATTAAAGGTAAAGCGAGTTTAATTCTAAATGCATCAGGAAGAGTGGCAACAATTGAAATAATAATGGCAAAATATGCAACGAAAAATACTTGTAAGCCCTGTGAAATTTTCAAAGCTTTTCTACAGCTACTGCAATTTTGAGTATGTTGGGTGTAACGATCAAGTAATTCTTGACGGTTATCATTTATCGTCAATATAGAACTTTGTGGAACTTCAATTCCGACTTGATCCCAAGGTAATTTTCCTTGAGAATATTTATCAAACCAATTACGAAATTCAATTATTAAACGATCTGCACTGGTAGGTAGTTTATAAGCTGTTTTCCAAGTTTCCTGCGATTGTCTTTCTTGGAGAAAATGCTCTTGCTGATGCAAAAGAATCATATCACCGTCGAGGACTTGATTGCGGATTTTGATATGACTCCACCAACGCGGAATTATACGATTAAGATTTGTGGCAAAGTTGCGGGTAAACTGAGCGACAATTCTTGATTTACCTGGGTAAGTTGGTATGCAATAGGTGATAAGTCCAATTTGCTTGCCTTCGTTACCTATACGGATGGTATATTCCAAACGGCAAGGTGGTTCAAAAGTAATGGTAGTGTTAAATTTTCCTTCTGAATTGGCTTCAATTAAATTAGCTGTCGATCTAATAATTTCTAGAGCTATGGGTGAAGCTTGTTCCCGATTGCCCTGCACTCCATGATGTGTAAAAGGAACGTGACTTGGGTCGGCGACATTTTCTACCAAAGTTTGCCAATCATATTCTAAATCGCGGACGTAAGAAGACCAAACAAAACCTTTACTTGCATCAATTTGAGGTGAAAGAGGTAATGGAGTATCGGTTGCTAGCTGTGGTGAATTTGCATCGAGCCAAACCCACAATAAATCATTTTCTTGCCTTACAGGTAACGTAACAGCACAAAGATTTTTTGCATTTTTGGTAACAAGTTGTGGATTCTCAGCCTGGGGAATGCGGGTACAAGTTCCTTGAGCATCAAATTGCCAACCGTGATAGCTGCACATCAAATTACCCGTTTTCTCGTCAACCCTTCCCTCGCTCAAAGGTGCGAGACGATGAGGACATTTATCTAAAAATACTCGGTAATCGGATGATTTCGGCTTCCATATCACTAAACGAAGCCCTAAAACAGTTACTGGAGTTGGTTTATTGGGATCGATATCTTCAACGGGAGAAACCGGATACCAATGCTGAAAAAAGTTAAATTCAGATTGCATTTTAGAAAAAGCCAGCAGTGTGCAAGCGGTACAGTTAGATATCTACACAAAAAAACACATTATCCCAAAGTTAATCCAGACAACGTTAAAGTTCGTATTTATTTACCATTAAAGCATTTGTGAGCAGTTGTCTGAAGGCTTTTTATCGTAACCTAATATTTATATCGCCCCTTTAAAATGAAGTTTATAAAGGCTACGATTTATGGCTTATTCCTGGTTTAAAGCATTTCATCTTGTCGGTATTGTAGTTTGGTTTGCTGGGTTGTTTTACTTGGTACGTTTATTTATCTATCACGTAGAAGCTGAGCAAGAAGCCGAACCCGCACGCACGATATTGAAAAATCAATATCAAATTATGGAGAAACGTCTCTACAGCATTATTACCACACCAGGAATGTTAGTAACCATCGCGATGGCGATCGGTTTGCTATCAACGGAGCCGGAAGTTTTAAAACAACCTTGGTTACACGTCAAGCTGGCTTTTGTTGTTTTGTTAATTGGCTATCATCATTACTGCAAGCGGTTAATGAAGCAGTTAGCAGCAGGTGAATGTAAATGGGGTAGTCAGCAATTACGCGCTTTGAATGAAGCACCTACTGTAATGTTGGTAGTAATTGTGTTGTTAGCAGTGTTTAAAAATAATCTTCCCACCGATATTACAGCTTGGGGAATTTTCGGGTTAGTTATTGCGATGGCTGCAACCATTCAGCTTTACGCTAAAAAACGTCGTCAAGATAAAGAGAAATTGGAAGCACAAGTTTCTCAAGGATAAGCAATTTTGGATTGATGATTTCATTTCTCGTTACCATGCTCTGCATGGTAATGAAGTAATAAATGAGGCAAAAACCGAACACGCATTGGGAGACGTAGCATTGCTACGTCTCTAAATTTTTCGTTTCAAGTTTAAAAATGGCGGTATGGGACAATCTAATGTCATGGCGATCGCCCTCAATAAATCCTTTTCTTGGTGAGTAATTTTATTATCTACTAATACCGTATGAGCGCAGGCTTCAACTACGGCTTGTTTGAGTTTTGATGTGGCTTGACGGAGATTTGAAATACTTTCCTTTAGCTGTGAAAAATTACATTTGAGTGGTGCTTTTGGAAGTTGAAAAATACCGGAACTAAATGCGTAATTAAACTAAGGTGCGTCGCTATCTATAAACGCACCATATTGATTTGTCATTTACTAAAAAAACTGTGTTTATGGATAGTCAAATATTATTTAAAAACCGGGTTGCTGTACTCGCTACCATGCATAAAAAAGAGAGAGTTATCGCTCCCCTTTTTGAGAAAGAATTAGGTATTAAAGTAACCGTACCGCAATTTAATACCGATCAATTTGGCTCTTTTACAAGAGATATAGAGCGCTCCGGCAGTCAAATAGAAGCTGCAAGATTGAAAGCACAACAAGTACTTTTATTAACTGGTGAAAGTTTAGCAATAGCCAGCGAAGGAAGTTTTGCTCCTCACCCTTCTTTACTTTATGCTTCCTGCAATCGAGAAGTTGTGATTTTTATAGATAGAGAAAATGATTTAGAAATAATCGGGGAAGAATTATCCTTCGATACCAATCACAATCATTTAAAAGTTAGCGATATACAACAAGCTATCGATTTTGCCGAAAAAGTCGGCTTTCCCGAACATGGTTTAATTGTGATGTTGAACGATCATCCCAAAAATAGCGACGAGATAATCAAAGGAATTAATACAGAAGCAGCATTGATTCAAGCGATAAATAATAGCTTGAAAAAATCGGTAAATGGTACGGTACATCTCGAAACTGATATGCGAGCCATGTACAATCCAACACGAATGAAAAATATAGAAAAAGCTACTTATAACCTGATAGAAAAAATTAACTGTCTTTGTCCAAAATGTTCAACACCCGGTTTTGATATTAATCAACGAATTCCAGGATTACCCTGTGAATGGTGTAGCGCTCCAACTACCTTAACAAAGTGTGTAATTTATAAATGTCAAAAATGTGGTTTCAGGAAAGAACAATTATTTCCCGACGGTAAACAATTTGCTAACCCCGCTCAATGTATGTATTGCAATCCTTAAGAGGGAATAGGGAGTAGGGAGTAGGGAGTAGAGGAAGAAAATGCAAAAAGTAAATCATAGATACGCAATAATTATGGTAACTTATATGGCTATACATAATAAAAAACTCTCTAACCGTTTGCAGGAAAGAGAGCTTATAGTGTGTGGTGTGAGAAATGTTGTTGTATGCTGTCTATAACAAATTATACTTATAAAGTATGAAGTATATATTACCAAAGTATAAATATTGTGTGTGAATTAACTCTGAGGGGATAAAAATTAATTTAGAGCATTTTTTCTAGAAATTGTTGAGCGCGATCGCACTTTGGATGATTGAAGAAATCCTGTGGTGAAGCATCTTCTGCTAAATATCCGTTATCAAGGAAAATGATTCTACTCGCGACTTCTCTGGCAAAACCCATTTCATGAGTAACTATCGCCATTGTGATTCCGGTATTTGCTAAACTCCTCATCACCTCCAGTACATCTTTAACCATTTCTGGATCTAAAGCCGAAGTTGGTTCATCAAACAAAATCATTTCCGGTTCCATAGCTAAAGCACGAGCTATAGCCACACGCTGCTTTTGTCCCCCCGAAAGTTTAGCAGGATAAACATCAGCTTTTTCTGCTAAACCGACTTTTTCAAGTAATTCTAAAGCTTTGAACTGCGCTTGTTTCTTATCCAAACTTTTTACCTTAATAGGTGCATAAGTAACATTTTGCAGCACCGTCATATGGGGAAATAAATTAAAGTGTTGAAACACCATTACCAAACGCTGACGGATTTTAGCGATATTGGTTTTTTGTTGAGTAATTTCATCATCATGAAAATAAATTTTTCCTAAAGTAGGAATTTCTAATAAATTGATGCATCTTAGAAAAGTAGACTTACCAGAGCCAGAAGGGCCTAAAATAGCAACCACTTCACCTTTATAAATCTCTGTAGAAATATCTTTAAGTACATCAAGACTTCCAAATGATTTACACAACGATTCTGTACGGATAATTGATTTATTCATATTAGTTATTAGTTGTTAGTTGATAATTGTTGGTTATACCTCACCCTCGTTCCCTCTCCTTATCAAAGAGAGGGATGTCTGTAAAGACAGGGTGAGGTTTGTTTAAGGCTTCAATCGCTTCTTCTCAATTTTCTTTCCAAAGCAGAAGCAGCGAAGGATAAACCCATCACTAATACGTAATAAATCAATCCAGCAAACAATAAAGGTTCAAAATAAATATATTTATTTGCACCAACAATTTGAGCGCTACGTAAAATTTCTACTACACCAATTGTTGCGACTAAAGAAGAATCTTTTAATAATCCGATAGTTTCATTTACTAATGCAGGCAAAATGTTTTTTAAAGCTTGGGGTAATATAATATCCCACATCATCATCGGATAAGAAACACCCATAGACATTGCAGCTTCAAACTGTCCTTTATCTACAGCTTGAATACCACCGCGAATCGTTTCCGACATATAAGCACCGGAGTTTAAGGTAAAAGTAAATACTCCTGCCTGAAAAGCTGAAATATCGTATCCCGTTAATTGAGGTGTGGCAAAATAAACTAAAGATAGCTGTAAAAGCAATGGTGTACCTCGAAAAATAGAAGTATAAACATTTGCAAACCAGCCGAGTGGTTTAATACCTGAAATTTTGAAAAATGATAATGCAGTTCCCCAAAATAAGCCAAGAAATACTGAAGATAAAGTAAATGATAAAGTTAAAGGTATTCCTTTGAGAATAAAAGGTATATCCGGAATAATTCGTCTAAAATCTAAATTTAATCCTTTGGAAGCAGCCGGAGGTGAATTAGTAGATAAAGGCTCTTCAGTTAGATTTGCAGAAAACCACTTTTTACTCAACCTTTCCAATTCACCATTATTTTTCATTTTTTGCAGAACATCGTTAAATGGTTTAACTAACTGCGAACCTTTAGGAAAAGCAATAGCCGAACCCGATGCGTTTTCAATTGAAGGAATAACATTAAACTGTAAATCTGGGTTAGCTTTTACAAATCCCAACGCAACAGTATCTTCAACAATCGCCGCATCAATTCTTCCAGCTTTGATTTCCTGGACTATTTCCGGTACTTTATTTAATTGTTTTAACTTGATATTCGGTACTTTTTCGGCAATTTGTTTAGCATTTTGTTCTTGAATTGTCCCCAACTGTACCCCGACAATTTTACCTGACAAATCTTCCGGCTTAGTTAAATTACTACTTTTAGAAGCAACAATAGTATCCTGAGCTTCATAATAAATAATCGAAAAATCCACATTTTCGCGACGTTGTGGAGTTGGAGTCATCCCAGCCATGACAAAATCAGCGCGATTTGCTTGCAGTGCGGGAATCAAACCATTAAAATCCGATTGGGCAATCTTGAGCTTAAATCCCAATTCCTTTTTTATATAGTTAGCAATATCAATATCAAAACCAACTATTTTACGTTCCCCGTCTTTCGTTTCATAAAATTCGTAAGGAGGATAATCGGGGGAAGTAATCATTGTCAGCGTTTCCTTACCCACTGATGAAGCAATAGTAGAATGATAATCGCCAAAAAGAATCGCGATCGCCAATATTACCGTAAATAAAAATAATCTGCGTTTCTTCTGTTCCCTGTTAAGAGTTCCCCGTTGCCTTTTTTTACTGCTAAACATCATCAAAAGTATCAATACGTACAATTAAAATAAGTACCCGTTAGTGTACCTTGTTAATCTACGGAATCGCCAAGCATCGACTTGATGTTCTATGACAGTAAAGAATTCAAGGAAAAACTTATGATTCCAAGTCCCGTTCAAATCAAACAACCTACCGTAAAATTTGGTGCTTCTGGGGATTATGTCAAACAATTGCAAAAATTCTTAATTAAAAGAGTTCCTGATGTTCCAAGTTTGGTAATTGATGGTGAATTCGGAGAAATAACTTTATTAGCAGTAGAAGTCTTTCAGTATCGCACCTTTTTAAAGCAGGATGGCATTGTAGGAGTAGTAACTTGGGAAGCACTTTACATAGGTCAACGTCCCGATTTACCTTTGCTATATCCTGGTAGTTACTGCGATGATGTTGCTAAAGTCCAAAGCCTTCTGAAATTTTCTCCCTTCATTCAAGAAACTTTAGGCTTCGACGGGTATTACTTTGGAAAGATTGATGGTGTATTTGGATCTCAAACTCAAGAAGCAGTTCAGTCTTTTCAAAATGATAAAAAACTGGTCTTAGATGGAGTCATTGGTTCTCAAACTTGGGATTATCTGATGGAACTTGCAGCATTAATTAGTCATTTAGGTTTATAAATTTAGTCTTTACCGTAATATTCCAATTGATTTAAATAGAAGAATCAAATGCGTAATCTATGTAGAGACGTAGCAGTGCTACGTCTCCAACAATGTCAAATCATCGCTTTAAGTTTTAATATAGGTTAGGTTTAGCGATATAACCTAAAATCTAAAATCCAAAATCTAAAGTCTAAAATCCAAAATCCAAAAGAAACGCATCCGTTGTCAAAATCTAAAATCTAAAATCCGATGATTTCTTCTCAACTTCCTGATTCTTGGCAAACTGCACTTGCTGAAGAATTTGATAAACCCTATTTTAAAGAACTGGAAAATTTTATCGAAGAAGAACGAAAATCAAAAACTATTTATCCTCCACAAGAAGATGTATTTTCGGCTTTTGAACTTACACCATTAGAACAAGTAAATGTTTTAATCCTTGGACAAGATCCTTATCATGGTGAAAATCAAGCGCATGGCTTATGCTTTTCAGTAAAACCGGGTGTTAAAACTCCGCCGTCGCTAGTTAATATTTATAAAGAACTCAAAAACGATTTGGGGTTTGATATTCCCGATAGTGGATATCTTGTACCCTGGGCAAAACAAGGTATTTTAATGATTAATGCCGTACTAACTGTAGAAGCACATACTCCCAATTCTCATAAAAACAAAGGTTGGGAAACTTTCACAGATGCAGTTATTAGCAAAGTTAACCAAAAAGAATCTGTAATTTTTGTGCTTTGGGGTGGCTATGCAAAAAACAAGCTGAAATTAATAGATACCAATCGTCACACCGTCATTCAATCGGCGCATCCCTCCCCACTTTCTGCTCGTAACGGCTTTTTTGGTAGCAAACCTTTTTCAAAAATCAATTCTGCATTGTCTCAAGCAGAAAAATCAGTTATCAATTATCAATTAACAAATATCAGTGAGCAGTTAACAGTTATCAATTAATACAAATAGACCGATCCTATTATAATTTGCAAAAATTGAAGATGTTGAAAAACCGGGTTTCTGGATTCTCGCTATTTGCATGATTAACGATAATTGTTCATTGATAATTGATAATTGATTAAATGGTGTGGACTTCCTTACACGCAAACATACATCGTACTATTCGTTCCCGTGGTTTATTACAGCGCAATCAAAGGTTGTTAATTGCAGTATCTGGGGGACAAGATTCCCTATGCTTAACTCAATTAATGTTAGATTTGCAACCTAAATGGGGATGGCAGCTTGCTATTGCTCATTGCGACCACTGTTGGCGGGATGACTCGCAGGCAAACGCTAATTATGTGGAACAACTTGCAGGTGAATGGGGTATACCTTTTTACTTGGAAACTGCTTCTCAATCTTTGAAAAGTGAAGCCGCAGCAAGAGAATGGCGCTATCAAGTTTTACAGCAAATCGCCTTATCAAATAATTATCAGTGCATTTTAACGGGACATACTGCAACGGATAGGGCGGAAACTTTAGTTTATAATTTGATGCGCGGTAGCGGTGCGGATGGTTTGCAGGCTTTAACTTGGCAGCGTCCGCTTAACGATGAGATTATGCTTGTACGTCCGCTTTTGGAAGTTACTCGCAGTCAAACAGGTCAATTTTGTCAAGATTTTCAATTGCAAGTTTGGGAAGATTCGACAAATCAAGATTTGAAATATGCTCGCAATCGTATTCGTCAGGAGTTGATACCATATTTACAAGAAAAATTTAACCCGAAAGTAGAGTCAAATTTAGCTAGAACAGCAGAACTTTTACAAGCAGAAGTTGAATATTTGGAGCAAGCTGCTGGGGAATTGCGAGAAAAGGCTGAAGTTATTGATATAGATTATGTTGAAAATTCTTTAACGCTGTTACGCTTAAATCGTCAAGTATTGCAAAAAGCTCCGTTAGCATTGCAGCGTCGTGCTATACGTCAAGTGTTACAAAAAATAATGTTAATTGCTCCTAGTTTTGAGCATATTGAAAAAATAGTGGGTTTAATTAAGGCACCAAACCGATCGCAAACCGATCCATTTCCTGGAGGTACTGTAGCTTTCGTTTCGGGTGAATATATTTGTTTGCAAAAAAAAAAGATGAAGGATAAAGGATAAAACCATAGTTCATCCTTGATGCTTCATCTTTATTATTGAGCAATCAAGCTTTCGATAGAAGAACGCATATCTGTAATCGCTTGGAGTTGATAATCGCCGGTTTCCTGTACTTGCGTTAAAGCGTCACTGGTGCCTTGCAGTTTGTGCCGCATACTTTCCAAGGAATCTTGTATTGGCTGAAGCGTTTCTTCATAAAGATTGACTCTAGCCCAAAGTTGAGAATTTGTAATTTGCAATGCGGAGAAGTTTTCTTGCATCGCTTGCAATGCTTGACGCTTATTCACAATTTCTTCGGTTTGAACTGCGATCGCCTGCTGCGCTCGATCAATTTCATGACGCATTTGTTCGATTTGAGCTTCTAAGTTTTCCAATTGTTCGGAATACTTCTGTCGTCTTTGTTCAACTTGCTCTAGTATCAAACTTAAATCAACTTTGTTTTGTGAGGCAGCCTGTTGTTTTCGCTTAGCCAGAACAGTTTTATGTTGATCGAGCGATTCCTGACGTTCTACCAAACTACGACGCTGCCCAACTAAAGTTTCGTTGAGCATCTGGTAGCTGTCTTTTTCATCTGTAAGTTCTTCTTCTAATCCGCTACGTTCTTCTTGTGAAGCTGAACTTATCTTTTCTTGCAGTTCTTCTATCGTTCGTTGCTTGTAGTTAAGTTCTTGTTCTTGTTCCTCAACAAAACCCGAATCGATTTTTAACTTTTGCTGCAAGTCTTCAACTGTTTTTTGCAGTTGTTTTGTAGACAAGGATTTTAAAGCTTCCGCATCAAAGTCTAAAATAAATTCTTCTTCAGTCGAATTAGAAGTTTTATTAAATGAGTTCACCTGCTCTTGTAGCTGTTGTTGATACTGCAACTGTTCTTGCAGCATCCCCACATAATTTTGTTTGTCTACAAGACTAGCAGTGTTTAATTTCAACTCTGCTTTCTGTTCGTATAGCGAAACTTCAGCTTGCTGTAAAGAAGAATTAGCTTCTTGAAGTTCCTCAGACAACCGCTCTACTTGTGCTTGCTGCTCGTTAGCTTCGGCTTTTTGCTTTTCGAGTTGTCGAAAATGAGGACTTAAAACAGCTTGCTGATTGTCAACCATCTCGAATGCACAATCGAGATGTTCGCAAACGCTTGAAGGTTGAGTAATATTATTAGAGAGTTTTTCTAATAAATCGCTAATTACCTGGGCTTGTTCTTCATCTAAAACCGCTCCCTGCTTAACTTCCGACTGAAATTCTTCTAAGCGACGCTGTTCGCCTCGCAATTGCTCCCAAGCGCCTTCAAGCTCTTCACGGCTGCGTTGGATTTCCTCCTGCAAGCCTTGAATTTCCTGACGAGAACTTTCAACTTCCTGAATTTTTGCGTCTATGTTTTGCGCTTCTTCTTGGATTTGTCGGGCTTCTTCTTCCCGCGCTTCCAACTCCATTTCACGGCGGCTGATTTCCTGCCCTTGAAATGTCAGCGACTCTTTCCACTGGTCTATTTCTTCTTCTTTGAGTTTGAATTTTTCCAATTGACGGGAAAAATTCTGCAAAATTGTTACCAGCGGACGACTAGCTTCTTGCAGTCGCTGTACCTGACGATTTGCGTTAAGTTCAGCTAATACAAGCGCCCCATCATTTAATTTACTCGCTTCCTCAGCAGTAATTACTTCTTCACTTACCGTATTCCAACTCTGGTCATTGCGTTGACAAGCCAGCAGTTTTAATTCGGTTTTGGCTCCACTACCAAGCAAGCCACCTTTCTGTTTTTGTACTTCAGCTAAATACAGCACACCGCAAACCCTTATTGATGTACTTGAATAAGTGTTAATTTATACGATAGATTAAGACATTAATTTGCTTCATTTAACTTTGAGTGGAAAAATCAAGCAAGTAAAAATGTCCTATGCGCCCTGAATAATCGCATATTGATTTTTAATAATATTCCATCGCGTCTCTACATTTTGTACTTGTGAAGCTGGGGATGGCTACCGTATTATTACCAACACTTTAGGAATTTGGGGAACGCCGGATCTGGGAGTGGGGGAACTTCGGCATTCTGATGATTTGAACTTTACAAACATTCTCTACCCCTTACCCATTACCTCTTAGATTCCCCATTCCCCATTCCCTTTAACCTTTAACCTCTGACCTACTCCCTAATAAAAAAAATAAATCACTAAAAGCCTTATCCTGACAGCATTTATCTTTATTTTAAATTAATAATTTCATCAGGGAGTGTTAACTGTTGAAAAACTTGGGCACAATGAACAAAGAATGTAAAATGGATAACAAGGAGTGCCGAATTGCTAAATGCAGGGAAATTTAAGTGAAATTGATATACGCAGCATCCTGCAATTGATTGAGTTAGGACAGCGAACGGGGTTACTGTTTGTTGAAGCTTATACTGAGGAATCACTACCTCGGACTTGGTTTATCTTTTTTCTCAACGGTCAAATAGTTTACTCTCAAGAAGCCAATAGCAGTGTATTTCGTCTTCGCGATTATTTGCGATATTACCGAATTAATCTGCAAGGAGAAGAAACACTCCCAACCACCGATTCCGATAAATCGCTTTCTGCACCGGAGTATGGTTATTTATGGAGACTGTTGGAGCAAGATATTATTAATCCGATTCAGGCTCGTAGTATCATCCAAGGTTTGGTGCATGAAACTCTTTTCGATTTATTAAGTTTACGTGAAGGCAGTTTTATTTTTGAGTTGGACAAACCATTAACTCCGCAACTGACTACTTTAGAAATTGCTCCTCTACTCAACAAAGTTTTCAAACAGGTGCAAGAGTGGAAACTGCTATATCCCTATATTCAGTCTCCGGATCAATGTCCTGTATTGACCGATGTTGAGCGCCTGCGTTCCTCCTTGGCTTCTTCCACGGTGGAAAAATTGCAGCATTGGGCGGATGGTAAAACTTCCCTACGTCAGCTTGCTCGTTTCCTTAATCGAGATGTTTTGACACTCGCGAAAGCTATATATCCTTACGTACAGCAGGGTTTGATACACATAGTATCAATCGAGAACAAGTCATCTTTGACACATAATCATTCGAGTCAGCAGCATTCCCAAGAAAATCAATCGATAAAAGGCATAGTATGTATTGATGATGCACTAGCTATTTGCGAGACGGTGCAGTCTATTTTGCAAACGCAAGGCTATAATGCAATCGCCTTTACTAATCCTTTAGAGGCACTCAACCGAGTTTTTCAACTCCAACCGCATTTAATTTTATGCGATATTGTAATGCCCGATTTGGATGGCTACCAACTTTGTGCAATGTTGCGACACTCCAGCGCCTTCCGGCTCGTGCCGATTATTATGCTTAGCGCTAAAAGTAGCTATATTGATAGAGCCAAGGCGAATATGGTCGGAGCTACCGATTACTTAACAAAGCCTTTCGAGTCAACTGAACTGCTATTGTTAATTAAAAAATATCTCGATAAAAAATCGGGGCGATCGCCAATAAATGAAATGCGGTACTTGTTGATTTAAGCAAATATAGGCTAAAAAATATTATCACGAACTGGGATTTAAACAAATATCAAAATACTTAGTAATTCTGTGAATAAATAGTTTTTTTATACAAGATGATTCGGGGAGACAAGGGAATGTTCCTTCAAGGGACATCTACATCGGGAGGTAATGAGACATATATGAGTACAGTTCTGATTGTGGAAGATTCGATCGCTCAAAGGGAAATGATTACAGACCTCCTCAAAGCAAGTGGCTTGTCAGTCACTCATGCTTCGGATGGACTAGAGGCACTACAGACAATTCAAAGTATTTGTCCCGATTTAGTCGTCTTAGATATCGTCATGCCCCGAATGAATGGTTATGAAGTTTGCAGGAGGCTCAAGTCCGACCCAAAAACTCAAAACGTGCCGGTAGTAATGTGTTCTTCTAAAGGAGAAGAATTTGACCGCTACTGGGGAATGAAGCAAGGGGCTGATGCTTATATCGCCAAACCGTTTCAGCCAACTGAATTGGTAGGAACAGTCAAACAACTGCTGCGAGGATAAGGATGAGTTAGATATGCATAGCAAACCGGACTTTTTAGGAAGTGGCGGACAAGACGAGTTTCGTCCTGAATTGGAAGTGGAAAGTAAGGACGGTGAGTTACATCTAAGATTTTTCATCCCCTCGCATCAGGAGTTTGCACTTCCGGCAACTGGCATCAAGGAGGTAATTGAATTAAGTCCCGATCGAATTACCCCGATTCCTAATGCTTCTCCCTTACTTTTGGGTACCTTAAATCTACGAGGACGAGTAATTTGGGTAGCTGACTTGGGTCAGTTTCTGGGAGAAACAACTGCATTGAATACGGATAGAGCAGAAATTTCAGTGATTGCAATTGAAGAACAAGACACGATAGTGGGCTTGGCAGTGGAAGAAATCGGAGGTATGGATTGGCTTGATGTTCAGCATCTAAGTGCGCCTACCAATGTGCCAGATACTATGGCTCCTTTTTTAAGGGGAGAGTGGTCAAAAGATGCCGATATAGAACGGTGTTTGCGACTACTCGACCAGATGGCAATTTTACGGAGTGCCCGCTGGGCTGGATAACCGAAGGGAGGCAATAAATGGCACCTAGTATAGATTACGGACAAATGTATCAGCAGGCTTATAAAGCCTACGTGAATCAAAATTATGAAGAGGCTGCGAAACTTATAGATCAAGTAGTGCAGCATTCAACACAAGACCCAAATGCTGCTTTGCTAAAGGGTCACGTGTATTATGTATTACAAAAATTTGATATAGCTAAAGAAGCATATCAAACAGTATTGAATTTAACTAGCAACCAAGAACTTGTTGATTTTGCTCGCAACGGTTTAGAAAATATTAGTCATTATCAAATTGAATCAGATGCTCAAAGTTTTGAAGTTGATGGTGGAAGCAATGATAATGATATAGATTTATCGGATTCTGCTGACGAGGGAATAGCCTCTGTTGATAATTCATTTGATTTGAGTGGTAAAGGTAATTCCGATAGCAACAACTTTGCTTTTTCTTCGGATTCTTCTTTGGAGAACAATTCGGAATTGGAAGATGAAGAGCCTACGGAATTGTTAAACGAATCAGCTTCAAAAAGTCCATTTGATATAGGTTCTGATAGTCAAGTATTTGATGCTATACCAAATTTTGAAGAAGATAATATCAGTGAAGATAATCCTTTTGCTCAAAAAGAAGGTTTAGAAACAGATATTCATCAAAACGATGAAGGTGTCTCAAAACCAGAACTTGAGTTACCTTCTTTTTGGCAAGAGGAAATGTCGGACAATAATTCAAAACAGTCAACAGAAGCATCAAATTCCTTAAAGGGTGAAGAATACTCTCCTTTTTCAAACGGGGAAGCAGCTGATAATCCCGAACCCGAACTTAATCCTAAGCCAAATACATTTGCACAAAACGAATTGCCACCTAGCAGCAGTTTGCAAGAGGAAGATTTATTCTTCGAGGATAACAAGAGCGAAGATAGTGAAAGCTTTAGTTTGCCAAGCAATTTTTTTAGCGATGATTTTTCAGGAAATGATAGCCAAGCACAAACTTTTTCATCTCAAGCCAGGGATTTAGAAAATATCCCAGACAGTTTTTCGGAAGCGTCTTCGATTAAAGAAGACTTTTCTCAATTAGAATCTTCAGAGTCTTCAGAATTATCAGAAGAATCTGCGGTATCTCAAAATCAGCCAACCGATGACAGCTTTGACTTAGATGTATTTGAAGAAGTTTTCGGTGCTGAAGATTTTGCAAATAATAATCAAGATACGAGGAGTATTGCTAAAGCTGTTAATAGCAGCAGTAGCAGTACTGATAACAGCAATAACATCGAGTATTTAGATGACTTTGATGAATTTGATGATTTAGGAAACATTTCAGCGTTTGATTTATCGAATGGAAGTCCGCCATTTTCCGAAATGATGCCTAACTCTGGCTCGTTACGAACTAACGGTGCTTTGAGCGGTGAAAACATAGAAAGTTCCCACGACGAAATTAGTAGTGGTATTTCTGATGATGATTTCGGAGACAGTATAGATGATGCTCCCGCAGCAGAAAGGGATGCAGAACTGTTTAGTATTACCAATTCCCAAGAAGCTGTTCCAGTTTTCACTCAAAATGACGACAGCAAAGTTGAAGCCCAAGTAAATGTCGAGCAAGGAGCTTTTGCAGCTTTAGAAAATGCTCCGTTAAAAACTAAGCAATGGTTAACTGCTGGGATAGTAGGTGTTGTCTCTTCTGTAGCAGTCGCGGTTGTCAGTTTTGGAGCAACAAGTATATCTCCGGAAAATCAGCGGGAATCCATACGCAACACTGGTTGGATGATGGCATTAGCCGCAGGAGCAGCCGGTTTTGTGACTACGGGAGCAATGGGACACCTGACTCTAAGTCAAGTGCGCCGCACGACAAAGGATTTGGAAACTCAGTTTAACTCTGTACGTAAAGGTAATTTGAGCGCTCAAGCCACAGTTTATTCTGAAGATGAATTCGGACAATTAGCTGCTGGCTTTAATGAAATGGCACGGGTAATTTTTACTACAACCCATGAAGCTACACGCAAAGCGGCTGAGCAGGAAGAAGCCAAAGAGAATTTACAGCGTCAAGTGATTCGTTTGCTTGATGATGTGGAAGGAGCAGCCAGAGGAGATTTAACGGTACAGGCTGAAGTAACAGCCGACGTACTCGGAGCGGTTGCCGATGCTTTCAACTTAACAATTCAAAACCTCCGGGATATCGTCCAGCAGGTGAAAGTAGCAGCAAGAGAAGTTACAAAAGGAGCGACAAATTCCGAGACTTTTGCCCGCGCTCTATCTAGCGATGCTTTACGACAAGCGGAAGAATTAGCGGTAACGCTGAATTCCGTACAGGTGATGACTGATTCGATTCAAAGGGTAGCCGAAGCAGCTAGAGAAGCCGAAGCAGTAGCCCGCGATGCCAGCGAAATTGCTCTCAAAGGTGGCGAAGCGGTGGAAAATACTGTGGCAGGTATTCTCGAAATTAGAGAAACTGTTGCTGAAACAACTCGAAAAGTAAAACGATTGGCAGAATCTTCCCAGGAAATTTCCAAAATTGTTGCTTTAATTTCTCAGATTGCTTCGAGAACTAACTTATTAGCCCTTAACGCCAGCATTGAAGCTGCACGTGCGGGAGAATCGGGACGGGGATTTGCGATTGTTGCCGATGAGGTACGTCAGCTTGCCGATAAATCAGCCAAGTCTTTGAAGGAAATCGAACAAATTGTCATGCAAATTCAGAGCGAAACCGGCTCTGTAATGACTGCAATGGAAGAAGGAACGCAACAGGTTATCAAAGGTACGAAGTTAGCTGAAGAAGCAAAACGTTCTTTGGAAAACATTATTCAAGTTGCGAATCGGATCGATATACTTGTACGCTCTATTACTACAGATACTGTGGAACAAACGGAAACATCCCGTGCTGTTGCTCAGGTAATGCAATCGGTAGAATTAACCGCACAAGAAACTTCCCAAGAAGCGCAACGAGTATCTGGAGCCTTGCAGCACTTAGTGGGTGTATCCCGCGACTTGATTTCCTCCGTGGAACGTTTCCGAGTCGAAACTGCTGAATCACGATAAATAGTTAGGAGTGAGGAGTGATGAGTGAGGAATAAAAATTACAACTCATAGCTCATAACTCATAACTCATAACTCATAACTCATAACTTACAAAGACTGACGATTATGCTACCGGAACAACAACAGCGCATTTTAGGATACTTTATTGAGGAAGCCACAGACCACCTGAACACTATCGAGCAGGGGTTGTTAAATCTTCAAAGTACTCTTAATGACCCGGATTTAATTAACGAAGTTTTCCGGGCCGCTCACTCTATTAAGGGGGGAGCGGCGATGCTGGGTTTGAGTAGCATTCAACGTACCTCCCACCGTCTTGAAGACTGCTTCAAGGTTCTCAAGGATAATCCAGTTAAAATTGACCAAAAGCTGGAATCTTTGTTTCTTGGGGTGTCCGATACTCTCAAAGCGCTATTAGAACATTTAAGCGGGCCGTTTGGTTTGACGGAAGAAACCGCAGATACTTTGATGGCTGAAGCGGAACCAGTGTTTGGTTGGCTCAACGAACATTTGGATAAGCTTGTTAAAAAGTCTCCTAGTGAGAGTGGGACATTGGCGGTTGCTAAAAAACCAGCGCAACCAAACACGCAAAAAGCTGCATCGGGCGATAAAAATAATAGTCAACTGCAAGCAGAGGTGTTGAATAAGCTGCGGCAGATATTACAACTATTTAAGCAGCCTGCGACACCTGAAAATCGGCAAAGAATAGTTGAATGTACTGATTACTTAGCCGAATTGGGAGATAACCGTAATTTAGCTTGCTGGAGTCACTTGTGTCGTGCGGCTACCAGCGCGATCGCCAACGAAGAAAATACTTATTTGATTTTAGCCAAAATCGTTATAACTGAAATTAAACAAGCGCTTGAGTTGGTTTTAGCTAACAGAGAAAGCGAAATTGTTATCGGCGAGCAATTGTCTCTTTTATTACCAGTAGCAGAAATTGAGTTATTAGAAATAGGCGATTTAGAAGAAGTTGAAGAAGCTGAAGAAGAGGCTGATACAGAATTACTGCTAAAGCCAGAAGCCGACAATTATCAAGAAGCTGCTGCTGCTGAAGCTTCATTTTTAACAGATGTAGATGATGATCTCGATCGCGAAGCGGATAACCTTGAAGCCGAAAATAATATTGCAGCTTTATTTGAGCTATCGGATCAAATGAACGATGATAAAAATGTCGATCGCGATGAAGCTACAGTAATTCACGATTTAGATATTCATGGGCCAGAAGTTGGCATATCTGAGTTAAATACTCTTGCGGATTTATTTGAAGGCGAATCTCCAGAGCTTGATGCAAGTTGGCAACAAGAAGAAATTCTCGATCTAAAAGCGAATAAAGCACAGAGAAATGATGTAGAAGCCAATATTGAAAACTCTAAAAATGCTGATAGCGAATTTGAAGATTTTCTTTTGTTTGAAGAAGAAAGTAATCAAAATGACGAAACAGCTGTCAAAGAAGAAATGACAATAATGCAGTTGTTTGGCGAAGATTTTTCCGAGTTAGATTTAGAAAATTTAAAAGATACTGCAAGCAACAAGTTAAATACACAGGAAGTTAGCGACGAAGAAGCAATTAACGATTTACTCGAACTTGGTGTAGATGATGATAATAAGAATTCGGATCAAGTTGAATTAGATTCGCTTTTCGGTGAAACAGATAAAGAAAACGACCAATCCGATAATTATATCGCTGGTTTTGAAGACTTAAATCAAACGGGTAGTTTTGAGCTTTTGTTTGGAGAATCTTCTGAAGACGAGGAAAAAGAAAATGTAGAGCAGCAGGATAATTTAGATTTGCCCAGCTTTGAGGATGTCGGGTTAGATACGTTATTTGGAGATTTTGACAACCCGCTAACGGATGAAAAAGACAGCAATTTATTCGATGATTCCTCAGATACATCAGTAGAGGATTCGGATAATATCTGGGAAAAAACGAAAATTGTACCTCATGAAGATGTAGCAAAAGCATTAGAAGAGAATCTAATTGAAGCTACTAATTCTGAAGATATTTTTGCTGAAAATAGCTCATCTGAAGCCGATATTACAAATCCTGAATTAGGGGATTTAGATACTAATTTAGATTTAGCACCAGAGACGCAGCTAGATTCAATTTTCTCTGGGGATGCTGTAGATAATTTCTTGGAATCAGCGCTGAGTGGTGATGAAAGCGTTTTTGATAATACGAATTATGGTGAATTGTTTGATGTTGAGGTAGATGATTCACAGCAACAAGAATCTGTAGAATCTGAAGAAGATGATTTATTCACAATTTCTTCCGAACAAGATAATTTACCCGAATTAACTTCAGATGATTCCGAGCAAG